>NZ_NEHH01000010.1:0-297465 GCF_002112305.1 Pseudomonas sp. R45(2017)
AGCAGTCTGTGCTTTCGCGTTTGGCGCCACGGCTTTGCTGCCCGCCGACCTCTCGCCGATTGGTTCGGTTTATGCCGGGGGCAATGGTGGCGGTGGCGGTGGCGGTGGCGGTGGCGGTAATGGTGGTGGCGGCGGCAGCGGTGGTGGTCACGGCGGAGGCAGCGGCAGTGGCGGCAATGGTGGTGGTCACGGCGGCAGCGGCAGTGGCGGCAACAGTGGCAGTGGCGGCGGTGGCAACAGTGGCCACAGCGGCAGTGACCACGGCTCGGGCCACTCCGGCAACACGGCGTCATCCGGTCGCAGCGGCACGCATTCTGAACCCGGCGACGACCACGGTGTGCATCGGTCCGGAGAGGTCGGCGATGACCACGGTGTACATCGCTCTGGTGAAATCGGTGACGACCATGGCGTACATCGTGCCGGCGAAATCGGTGATGACCGAGGCCTGCATGCCGCGGGCGAACCCGGTGATGATCGCGGTGTTCACGTCGGCGGCGAGCCTGGCGATGACAAGCGCGCCAACTGACCCGAACTGAAAGCACCGCAATCCCTGTGGGAGCTGGCTTGCCAGCGATGAGGCCTGGTCAGTTAAAGCATTACTAACTGACCCACCGCTATCGCGGGCAAGCCCGACTCCCACAGGGCTCATCGGCGCCCACCAGTTCACCGCAAAACCTAGAGAGCGACATGATTCTGATCCAGCCGCTCCCGCAAAAACTCGATCAACGCCTGCACCGGCCGCGATGCCTGACGATGCTGCGGATACACCGCCGACAGCGTCAGCGGTTCCGGCCGAAACTCGTCCAGCACCGGCACCAGCCGCCCATCCTTCAGCGCCGCGCCGACAATGAACGTCGGCAGATAGGTAATCCCCATCCCCGCCACCGCCGCATCCCGCAGCAATTCACCGTTGTTGACGCGCATCCGCCCGGTGACATTCACCAGCAGCGGCTTGCCCTGCCCCGCGTTGAATCGCCACTGCACCGAACGCCCATGGCCGTAAGGCAGGCAGTCGTGGCCGAGCAAGTCTTCCGGTTTGGCCGGCGCACCGCGCTCGGCCAGATAAGCAGGACTGGCGCAGTACACCCGTTCGATTGACGCGATGCGTCGGGCGATCAGGGTCGAGTCCTCCAATACGCCAATGCGCAGCGCCAGGTCGTAACCCTCGCCCAGCAGATCCACCGGCCGGTCGCTCAGGTCCACTTCCACCGTGACCTCGCGATAACGCTGCAGAAACGGCGGCAGCAAGCAGCCCAGATGCGCCAGCGCGAACGACAGCGGCGCACTCACGCGAATCGCCCCGCGCGGCTCGGCAGTCTGCCCGGCGATGCCCTGCTCCACCGATTCCACTTCGCCGAGCAAACGCAGCGCCGACTCGTAATAGCTCTGGCCCAGCGGCGTCACGTCCAGGCGCCGGGTTGAACGGTTGAGCAATCGCACGCCGAGGCGCTCCTCCAGTTGCATCAACCGACGGCTGACGAACTGCTTGGACAGGCCCAACTGATCGGCCGCCGCCGTGAAGCTGCCGGAGTCCATCACCTGGCAAAAAATACGCATGTCTTCGAACGGGTTCATTGTCACTCTCTGGTTGACAGTTAAACGCTTTATAACCGCTTTTTCACTTTCCGGCACCTCATTAATCTGTGCTCACGGTGTTGCTGAGGCCTGAAGCCCAGCGCCACAGCAGCCCGATCCCAAGGCATAAAAACTCAAACGACTTAAAAAGGATTTGCACATGAACATCAAGAAAACCCTCGCCGCTTCCCTCCTCGCCCTGTCCATCGGCAACGCATTCGCCGCCGAAAGCACTGGGGTCGAACACAACACTCAGGCCTTCCTCGACGCCCTCGCCGCCGGCGGTGGAAAACCCCTTGAGCAACTGAGCCCGAAAGACGCCCGTGCGGTGCTGACCGGTGCCCAGGCTTCGGTGAAGGTTGATCTGTCCGGCGTTGAAGTCAGCGACAAGGCGATCAAGGTCGACGGCCAGACGATCAATCTGAAAGTGGTGCGTCCGGCCAAGATCAAGGGCGAGCTGCCGGTGTTCATGTTCTTCCACGGTGGCGGCTGGGTGCTGGGTGACTTCCCGACGCACCAACGCCTGATTCGTGATCTGGTGGTGGGTTCTGGCGCGGTCGCGGTGTACGTCGACTACACGCCGTCGCCGGAAGCGCAGTACCCGACCGCGATCAATCAGGCCTACGCCGCGACCAAATGGGTGGCCGAGCACGGCAAGGACATCGGGGTCGACGGCAAGCGCCTGGCGGTGGCCGGTAACAGCGTCGGTGGCAACATGGCAGCGGTTGTGGCGTTGATGGCCAAGGAACAGAAAACCCCGGCCCTGCGCTTCCAGTTGCTGATGTGGCCGGTGACCAACGCCGGGTTCGATAACGGCTCGTACCAGCAATTCGCCGAGGGCCATTTCCTGACCAAGGGCATGATGCAGTGGTTCTGGGACAACTACACCACCAACCCGGCCGAGCGTGCGCAGATCCATGCCTCGCCGCTCAACGCCAGCGCCGAACAGCTCAAGGGCCTGCCCGCCGCGCTGGTGCAGACCGCCGAGTTCGACGTGCTGCGTGACGAAGGCGAAGGCTACGCCCGCCACCTCGACGCGGCCGGTGTGCCGGTGACCTCGGTGCGCTACAACGGGATGATTCACGACTTCGGCCTGCTCAACCCGCTGAATGGAATCCCTGAGGTGAAGGCCGCCGTGCGCCAGGCCGCAGCGGAACTCAAGACCCATCTGAACTGAGTGCAACCCCTCGCCACACCTTCGGGTGTGGCGTTTTCTTTTGTGCCCGCCGGAGTTCACCTCATGAGCCTTTTTTCTGCCCACCTGCTGTCCTGGAGCGCCCTGCTGCTGGTGCTCGACACCCTGCTCTGGCATCTCGTGCCGTTCAAGCATCGCGCGCAACGGGTCGCTGTGCGACTGGTGCTGTTTCTGGGCTTCAACGCACTGGCCATCAACGCCGGTGTCAGCCCGTTGCAGGCGCCGTTGTTCGCCGATGACCCGGTGGCGCAACTCGGGGCGACGGCACTGGGGATTCTCTGGTGGCTGTACGCCGCGCGGGTGCTGACCGAAGTCATCGGCCTGATCCTGATGCGCCGCATCGGTCACAGCGGCCGGTTGTTGCAGGACGTGATCGGGGCGCTGGTGTTTCTGGCGGCCATCGTCGCGGCGGCCGGTTATGTGCTGGATCTGCCGGTCAAAGGCCTGCTCGCGACTTCCGGCGTGGTGGCGATCGTCATCGGTCTGGCGCTGCAAAGCACCTTGGCCGACGTATTTTCCGGCATCGTGCTTAACACCACCAAGCCGTATCAGGTGGATGATCTGGTGGTCATCGACGGCGTCGAAGGCAAGGTGCTCGACATCAACTGGCGTGCCACGCACCTGCTGTCCAGCACCGGCACTCTGGCCGTGGTGCCGAACTCGGTGGCGGCCAAGGCCAAGATCGTCAACCTCAGCCGCCCGAACAACCTGCACGGCGTGTCGATCAGCATCAAGGTGCCGAACCACATTCGCCCGCGCCGGGTGCTCGACGCCCTCGAGCGCACGCTGCAAGGCAGCAGCAGTCTGTTGCTGACGCCCGCGCCGAAAGCGGTGCTGAAAGAGGCCGGCGACGAAATGTCGGAATACGTGGCCAGCGGGTTCATCGCCGAACTGGGCAAGAAAAGCGAGGTGCGCAATCAACTGTTCGACCTCGCCCACCGCCATCTCGAAGCGGCTGGCATTTCGCGGCACCCGGACGGCGTGATCGAACCTTCGACCCGCGCCCGCGCCTTGCTCGATGAAGTGAAAATCTTCCGCTCGCTGAGCCATGAGGAACGCGATCGCCTCGCCGAATCGATGGTCGCGCAGCAGTACAGCGCCGGGCAGGTAGTGCTCAATCTGGAGGAAGTCCCGGACAGCCTGTTCGTGATCGCCACCGGCGTGGTCAGCGCCAGCGTACCGGACGGCAACGGCTTCACCGAGGCCGGGCGCATGGGGCCGAGTGAGGTCATGGGCGAACAGAGCATCCTCGCGGATACGCCTTCGCAGGCGACGTTCACGGCGCTGACGTCGTCGATCATTTATCGCCTCGACAAGAACCTGACCCGCCAGTGCATGGAACAGCGCAGTGAAGTGGGTCGGGCGTTGAACAAGTTGCAGGCAGTGCGGCAGCAGAACAGTCGGCTGGCGTTGATGGCCAAGCCTGTGCCGGTTCGCAAAGGTGGATTTTTGGGATGGTTGCAGACGCGATAATTCACCGGGCTTTCAATCTTCTTTAACTTCAAAATCCAACCCCCTCATCGGAACGCCGCCCGCCCAGCCCTCTCCCCCAGGGGGGCGAGGGGGAAAGGGAGCCGATCTCGGTGCTTTTCAAAACCTGAGTTCGACTCGATTTTTCAGGTCGATGTACCTCGAAAGAACAACTCGGTCAGCTCCCTCTCCCTCCGGGAGAGGGCTGGGGTGAGGGCTCGTTTTCGAAGTGAAAATACACACTCACCAACACCGCAAAAAAAATGCCCGCTCTTCAGCGGGCATTTTGTTCAGCCAATTACTGGGCCGTGAACTTGGTATAGCTGTTGATCAGGTTGCGGTAGTTAGGCAGACGCTGCGACAGCAGATTCGCCAGGCCTTCCATATCGTTGCGCCAGTCGACTTGCAGCTCGCAGGCCACAGCAAACCAGTTCAACAGGTGCGCGCCGGCAGCCGACATCCGCGCCCAGGCAGCCTGCTGCACGGTGGTGTTGAAAGTGCCGGAAGCGTCAGTCACCACGAACACTTCAAAACCTTCAGCGATGGCCGACAGGGTCGGGAACGCTACGCACACGTCAGTCACCACACCGGCGATGATCAGTTGCTTGCGGCCGGTGGCCTTGATGGCCTTGACGAAATCTTCGTTGTCCCAGGCGTTGATCTGGCCAGGGCGGGCAATGAACGGTGCGTCCGGGAATTGCTCTTTCAGCTCAGGCACGATCGGGCCGTTCGGGCCGGAATCGAAGCTGGTGGTGAGGATGGTCGGCAGGTTGAAGAACTTGGCGATGTCGCCCAGCGCCAGCACGTTGTTCTTGAACTCGTTCGGCGAGAAATCCTGTACCAGCGAGATCAGACCGGTCTGGTGGTCGACCAACAGTACAACGGCATCGTCTTTGTTCAGGCGGCTGTAAGGAACGTTGCTCATGTGAAACTCCTCGATGGATGGTTGTTGCGGGGAGCGCCGCTCACACAGAGCGGCGCTTTTCAAAAGGATCAGAACGCGAAGCAGGAGCAACCGAACGCGCCCCAGAAACCGGCGAAGTCGCTGACCGGCGCATTCGACATCCGCGCTTTTTCATGGCTGTGGGTATGCACCGCGCACGGGCCGCTGCACTGGTGCACCTGGGCCTGCAAGGGCGAATTCGGGCGCCAGTGGCCCGGGACTTTCACCACCGGCGACCAGTCCGGCAGCACCGGCAATGCACGTGGGCCTAGGTCTTCGAAGTCTCCGGCGGAATAAACGATTTTGCCGCCGACCACGGTCAGCACCGACTCGATCCACTTGATCGCTTCTTCCTCGACATGGAAGAAGTCCGCGCTCAGCGCTGCCAGGTCCGCCAGTTGCCCGACCTTGATCTGGCCCTTCTTGCCCTGCTCGGACGAGAACCAGGCGCTGCCATGGGTGAACAGCTCCAGCGCGGTGGTACGTGGCAAACCTTCTTCGTACAGCGCCAGACCGCCGACGGTGCGACCGCTGACCATCCAGTACAGCGAGGTCCACGGGTTGTAGCTGGACACCCGCGTGGCATCGGTGCCCGCGCCGACCGGCACGCCTTCGGCGAGCATGCGCTTGATCGGTGGCGTGGCTTCGGCGGCTTGCTTGCCGTAGCGGTCGACGAAGTATTCACCCTGGAACGCCATGCGATCCTGAATCGCGATGCCGCCGCCCAGCGCTTTCACCCGCTCGATGTTCTGCGGGGTGATGGTTTCGGCGTGGTCGAAGAACCACGGCAAACCGTTGAACGGAATGTCGCGGTTGACCTTCTCGAACACATCCAGCATGCGGCTGATCGATTCGTTGTAGGTGGCGTGCAGACGGAACGGCCAGCGCTGTTCGACCAGGTGACGCACCACCGGCTCCAGTTCCTGTTCCATGGTCTGCGGCAGGTCCGGGCGCGGTTCGAGGAAGTCTTCGAAATCCGCTGCCGAGAACACCAGCATCTCGCCGGCGCCGTTGTGACGCAGGAAGTCATCGCCCTGATGCAACTTGACGCTGCCGGTCCAGTTCTGGAAATCGGTCAGCTCTTCTTTGGGCTTCTGGGTGAACAGGTTGTAGGCGATGCGCACGGTCAACTGGTCGTCTTTGGCCAGTTGTTCGATCACCTGATAATCGTCCGGATAGTTCTGGAAACCGCCACCGGCATCGATGGCGCTGGTCAGGCCGAGGCGGTTGAGTTCGCGCATGAACTGGCGGGTCGAGTTGACCTGATATTCCAGCGGCAGCTTCGGCCCCTTGGCCAGCGTCGAGTACAGAATCATCGCGTTTGGCCGCGCCACCAGCATGCCGGTCGGGTTGCCGTTGGCATCGCGCACGATCTCGCCGCCAGGCGGGTTCGGCGTGTCGCGGGTGTAGCCGGCAACGCGCAACGCAGCGCGGTTGAGCAACGCACGGTCGTACAGGTGCAGGATGAATACCGGGGTGTCCGGTGCCGCCTGGTTGATCTCTTCGAGGGTCGGCATGCGTTTTTCGGCGAACTGGAATTCGTTCCAGCCACCGACCACGCGCACCCATTGCGGGGTCGGTGTGCGGTCGGCCTGATCCTTGAGCATGCGCAGCGCATCGGCCAGCGACGGTACACCTTCCCAGCGCAGTTCGAGGTTGTAGTTCAAGCCGCCACGGATCAGGTGCAAGTGCGAGTCGTTGAGGCCGGGAATCACGCAGCGGCCCTTGAGGTCGACCACTTGCGTACCGGCGCCGCGCAGGGCCATGGCTTGCGTATCGTTACCGACGACGACAAAGCGGCCGTCCTTGATCGCCACGGCACTGGCGAGGGGTTTTTCGCGGTCTACCGTATGAAATTGGCCATTGAACAGAATCAGATCGGCGTTCATCGCAGTTCCTTCGAGATAAGTGAGACGGAGCCCGGACCCACCGCTTCAGCGTGGCGAGTTGGCATTGGATTCGAGGTGTTTGTGTGACTGACCGGCTTCCAGCCACGGCGCGAACAGACGGGTCACCGGCGGCATGAACACGTAAACCACCGACACCACGATGGTCAGGGTGATCAGGAACGTGGCGACCACGTAGTTGGACAGAAAGGCATTGAGCTGCAGCAACGGCCCCCAGATCAGCGGCACCAGCAAGGTGTGCGGCAGGATCACCAGCAGCGTCACTACAGCCTGCTTCCAGCGTGGCGGCGGCGATCCGGCCTCGGCCGTCGGCGTGAACCAGAATTCGTTGGCTGCGTTGACTTCGGTCTGGTCGCCGTCGGCTAGCATCGGCGCCGCTTCATCGATCAGCTTCTGACGCTGCGGCGAATCGAGCCAGCGCTGCATCGCCTCGGTCGAGCAATAACGCAGCACGCAGGTGAACAGTGCGAGCCCGCCCTGCTGGCTGCGCATCACGTCCACGCCCAGATGCCCTTCTTCGCGCCCCGCCACGCTGACGATATTGCGCAGCCAGGCTTCGTAAGGCGCTTCAAAACCGGCCTTGACCCGGTGTTTGACGATCAGCGTCACGGTTTCTTCGGGTCCCGGTTTTTTCAGGGTCTGGGCATCAGGCATAACGGAGTACTCCGGGCAAACGAACATTGAGCGCCAGCCGTCCCGGCCCGGCGATCAGAACAGTGGTGAAGAGGATCAACAGCAACCAGCCGAATTGCCCTTCGGCCACACTCCATTGCGGATGCACGAGCAGCAACGCCACCAGCAGCACAAAGAGAATAGGCAAGCACGCCAGACGCGCCAGCACCCCGGCGACGATCAGCAGCGGGCAGAGGACTTCGGCGAAGATCGCCAGAATCAAAGTGAGGTGGGCACCGAGGTGGAACGGGTCTTCGATCAGTTGCAGTTGCGCGGTGAAGTCCAGCAGCTTGGGCAAGCCGTGGACGAACAGCAGAAACAACCCGCCGGTCACCCGCAGGAACAGCAGGCCGAGATCTTGCGCCTGGTCATTGCGTTGTACAGCGTTCATGGGCCCACCCTTGATCAATCATTGCAGGGAATAGTGCAATGATTGATCGGGGGGGAAATTGGATGGGTGTGCTCTCTTTGCTCTTGATCGCCCGCTCTATCGAATCGTGTACTGACGCAGGACAAAAGCCTGAGCCGTTGACGAATTCGCGACGGTGTCCAGATTGACCCTGAAACGCAGAGTCAACGTGCTGCCGGGGCGCAGATCCTTCAAGTAACTGAACAAAACAATGACGCTGTAACCGTTATTGAAGACCCAGCTCTGGTTGACGGTAACGTTGCCCGTCCACATCGCGAGATTATGGGGGGCACCGTTGATGTCTTCGCCCTCCAGATCCAGCCAGAGTGACTGCAATCTCGCAATATGCGGCCATACACCAAAGCGCAAGGTTGCGCCGCCCTGCACGCTGGCCAAGAACAGGTCCGACGTACCATTGGCCTCGAGAAAAACGGGAGGAATGAACCGGTCCGCCGGGATCATCCCCACATTCAGATGAATAGGCCCCAAAGGCACGGGCTGAGCCGTGCCGCGATCATATTCGGCGCTGACCGTGACCCGCTTGCCCAGGCTGAACGCCACGAGCGTAAGCGGCAAAGGGATTCTCCTGGGACGCGTGGGGCCGGCTGTGAGGGTATTGGTGGTGTGTGAGCCCGCCGCCGGAGTCCCCGGCGCAGCAGTCCAGCGGACTCTGATCCGGTCGTTGGGCTGCATGTCGTAATTCACGACAGCCGTCAGATTCATCTCTACCGCCAACGGATCAACATTGCCATTATCGGGCGCCTCGGCAATCGTCACCTCGAGGTTCTGAATGACGACCTTGATTCGCCTCGGACTGGACGTTCCCCCGCTGCCATCTGCCAAACGAACCGTGAACGAATGCAGGCCTCCGGTCAGTGCCTTTGCCAAATAGGTCCAGATACCGCCCACTGCGTTGACGGTGTCCAGAAAAGTTTGACCATCAAAGACGTCTATCGCGCCGAAACCACTACCGCTCAGGGTAACGCTGGTGTAGCGGGTGTCTGCGCCATCGGGGACTTCACCCTCGGCATCGGTGACCGACGATATGCCGGGCGTATTGGTTGCAACTGTATTGACGGTGTAGTTCCGATGGGCAAATGCCTGGGCCTCGGAAAGCTCCGGACTGTTTTGCAGCCCGGCCCAGAATCTCATCGTCAGCACGCTGCCATTTTGCAGACCTTGCAGCGGTGCAGCAGGGACTCTTTCCTCTTTATATCCCAGACTGAATCCATTACCGACGACATTCTCCGGTGCTTTCCAATACCAGGCCTCCCAGACACTGCCGTCGGGCTTCACACCTGTAAGCCGGAGCCAGAAGAACTGCTCGCGCCTGCTCAGCAGCCATGACCTGATACGCAATGTAACCTCAGCCAGTTCGCTCACATCCAGGTGAGTGCCCTCACCTTCGTCGCTTGCCTCCTTGATCACCGGCAGGGGCAGATCAAGTTGGTTGATGAGCGGTATGTAAAGCGGCAAAGTTTGTGATTCCACAGACGGTTCAGTGCCACGGTGAAGCGTGTAAAAGGCGCTGACAGTTAGCCCGAGATTAAATGCTATCAATGTGGTGTCAATGTGGGTCGTAAAAGGGCGTTTGAATCCGCCGATCGGGATTCGCGGCGACGTATAGGAACCGGGACCTGGAGTTCCTGCCACCTTGATCGTAATAAAGTCCCCTGGCAACCAAGGGAAGTCGATTGTTACCGTCAGGTTGTACCGGGCGGCCGCTGGCACCAGGAAACCCTTCGAACTTTCTTCAATTGCCAGTGGTGGCAGATCGTCACGGGTGAGCGCAGGAATCGGCGTGTCCATATTCACTTCCCTTGATAGCTGGCCGCTTCGGCATTGGCCCATCAAACACGGGAAGACGAGCACGCACCACTGTCAGAACTAACAGGTTGCGGGTTGATTCAGACGAACGGCACGCTTAAACCACCGGAATATCCAGCGTCACCGACATGAACTGACTGATCCGCGACCGCAGCCATTTCTCCGCCGGGTCGTTGTCATGCACCCCGCTCCACGCCATCGACAGTTGCGCCGCATCGATGGGAAACGGCGGATCTTCAGCCCGCAACGCACAGCCTTCGACCAACGCACACGCCGCGTAATCCGGCACGGTCGCGATCATCTCGGTGCCCGCCAGCAGCGCGCGCAAGCCACTGAATTGCGGAACGCCAAGCACCACCCGGCGGCTGCGACCGACCTTGGCCAGGTCCACGTCGATGTTGCCGCTCAGATCGCCGGAGAACGACACCATCGCATGGGGTCGCTCGCAGTATTCGTCGAGGGTCAGCGGGCCTGGCCGGTTGTCGCCGCGCAAGACCTTGCAGGGAATGTCGCGCAGTTTCTTGCGCTTGGCGTTGGCCGGCAGATCGGTGGTGTAACTCACGCCGACGGAGATTTCCCCGGAGGCCAGCAACGTCGGCATCAGCAGGTAGTTGGCGCGGCGCACCACGACCACGATCCCCGGCGCCTCTTCCTGCAACTGGCGCAATAGCGGCGGGAACAGGCCGAACTCCGCGTCATCCGACAGACCGATGCGGAACACGTCGCAACTGGTCGCCGGATCGAATTCCTTGGCCCGGCTGACCGCGCCGGAAATCACGTCCATCGCCGGTTGCAGTTCCCGAAGAATCGCCAGCGCCCGCGCCGTCGGTTCCATGCCCCGGCCATTGCGCAGCAACAACGGATCGTCGAACAGATCGCGCAAGCGGCCCAGCGCCGCGCTCACCGCCGGTTGGCCCATGAACAGTTTTTCGGCGACGCGGGTCAGGTTCTTTTCGAACATCAGTGCCTCGAAAATCACCAGCAGGTTCATGTCGACGCGGCGCAGATCGTTTCGGTTCATGGAGCACGTTTTCCTTGTTTGAGCCTGACGTGAAAGATGGGCACTTTACTCGATGAGCGGTACTTTGGCCGCGCGTTTGTAGGGACCGTATTCGACCGGCACCCACTGGAAGTGTTTGTCGACCGCGGTGATATGGCCGATGCCCGGGAACGGCAAGTGCGCAGCCGTGACCCAGGTCTTGCTGGCCGCCGCTGCACTGAACACAGCGTTACGACTCTTGATCGCCTGCTGACCGTTGACGTCGAAGCGGATCGACACCTCCGGATGATCGAACTGCACCGCCAGGTTGTGCACCAGGTCGCCCATGAACACGATGCTCTGGTTCTGCGAAGTGAAACGGTAGGTGGTGCTGCCCGGCGTGTGCCCGGCTTCCAGTGTCGCTTCGACCACACCCGGCAAAGGCGACTGGCCCTCTGCGAATGTCTTGAAGCGCCCGGCCGCCACGTAAGGCGCAGTGGAATCCTGGGCGATCTTGAAAAACTCCCGGGCACCAGCTGGCGCCTTGGCCTCGGCCTGCGGATCGAGCCAGTAATCGGCTTCGGCCTTGGCGGCGTAAACCGTGGCATTGGCAAAGATCGGCCGTTGCTGGCCGTCGACCAGTCCACAGACGTGATCCAGGTGCAGGTGCGTCAGCAGAATCGCGTCGACCTGCTCAGGCTTGTAACCCGCTGCCTGCATGTTCGCCGAGAGCTGGCCGGCAGTGGCGCCGATGCACTGGCCCGCGCCGGTATCCACCAGAATCAGTTGTTTGCCGGTGTTGACCAGGAACGCATTGAACGCGGTCTGCACGCCCGGCGTTTCAATCGAGCGACGGGCCAGCAGCGCGCGAATCTGGCTCTGGCTCATGCCCTGCAGCAGCTTCGGCGACAAATCGTTGTAGCCGTCGAACAGCGCCGTCACCTCGTAATCGCCCAGCGCCAGCCGGAAATAACCCGGCGCCTGCGTGCCAACCTGCGGTGCCTGCGCCATGGCGCTAGACATCACACCGACCAACGCCACGCCGATTGCGCCGTTGAACAAACCTTTCATATGCATCCTCTCGCCCGAGCCCGATTCTGCGGCCCCTTATGGCCCGCCCCCAATCGTCGCCATCCTGCCCGCTTCCCGTCATGGGGACTTGCAGCGGTGTGCTGAGTTGCAGCCGACGGTGGAATTAACAACGTTTAACTCGTCAGCCTTCGCCCCTCGTCAAACAATGAATCCCTCTGCGCAGCGTTGTTTTATTGACCTGAGGGAAAGCGCTGACCGTGCGTTCCCCACCGACACGGACCTTGGCCATGGCTCACTTACAGCAAACCGTCGCCCGCGCCCCTGCCAGCGAACCCCGCAAGACCAGCACCGGCGGCCTCAGCCCGCAGCGCGAGCGGCTGGTGAAACAACTGATCCTCGAACGCCTCGGCGACAGCCTTGAAGTCACCGAGCTGGCCAACGCCTGCTCACTGTCACGCAGCCATTTTTCCCGGGCGTTCAAGTGCAGCACCGGGTACTCGCCGCAAGACTGGATCCGCACCCAGCGCATTGCCCGGGCCAAGCTGTTGATCCAGCAGACGAACCACAGCCTCACGCAAATCAGCCTGGAATGCGGCTTCTGCGATCAAGCGCACTTCTGCCACATCTTCACCCGCAGCGAAGGCATCAATCCGTTTGCGTGGCGTTGTCAGGTCATGAAAAACCGCTGAGGCGGTTTCACTCCCCAGCCATCCGCTGAGCCAGTCGCGCCACCCGCTCGCCCAGATGCGCGGCGGTTTGTTGGTCTTCCAGAGGAGGTGCCTGTTCGGGCGGTTGCTCGACGCAGGATTGAGACATCGCGCCGAGGGAGCTGCCGAGGCGATTCAACTGGCCGTCGAACACACCTCCGCACGCACGCGCCGGCAGCAGATCGAGCCCGACCCAGATCATCGAATGCTGGGCCGCGAACACCGCCATTTGCAGCAAGGTATTGAGCTTGTCGCCGCACAGGCTGCCGGAATTGGTGAAGCCCGCCGCGAGTTTGTCGCGCCACGGCCGGGCGAGGTAGAACGAGGCCGTGGCCTCCATGAATTGCTTGAACGCCGCCGAGGCGCTGCCCATGTAGGTCGGTGCACCGAAGATGATGGCGTCGGCGCGGTGCAGGTCATCCCAGTGGGCCTCGACGTCTTCGACCGCCAGCAACAGGCAGGTGCTGCCCAAATGGCGTTCCACACCTTGGGCCACTGCCTGCGCAATGACGCGGGTGTGCCCGTAGCCACTGTGATAGACCACCACTACCTTGCTCATCGCAGCGTCCTCCGGACGTATGCATTCCATTGCCCCGGAGTTTTGGCTTTGAAGCGGGCGCGGACGAGTTAATCGTTGTTAATTTTTCCCGGCTGTCGGGTGAGCCGGCACAGGTTCCGGCCTTTAAATACAGTGGTGACGGCACTGGATGCCGAGCGATGCCGGGGCGCGTGCGTTGCGCGCACGTTGCACTGGCGACAAATCCTGAGGAATATGCCCGGATACTGCGGATTAGACGGCTTGCGTGACCCTCAAGTCGCTCCCCGCCCTGCCCGTCACGGATTCTTCACCGAGGCGGACCAGGATCATAAAAAACGTCGAAGGAGTGAGCGGTTGAGTCTTTCCCCGAATCAGGCCATCGGTTTCGGCCCCTATCGGATCCACCCCGGCCAGCGGTTGGTGCTTGAGGGCGACCAGCCTTTGCGCCTGGGCCGCCGCGCCATGGACATTCTGCTGATCCTGTTGGCCCACGCCGGCGAGGTGGTGAGCAAGCAGCAGCTGATCGCCGGGGTCTGGCCGGACAGCGTGGTGGAAGACATCAATTTGCGGGTACACATGGCCGCGCTGCGCAAGGCCCTCGGCGACGGTCAGGCCGGGCAACGCTACATCGTCACCGTGGCGCAGCGCGGTTACAGTTTCGTCGCGCCGGTCGTGCTGCAATCCATCGAACAACGCCCCGCCGCCGCCAACCTCGGCCGGCATAACCTGCCATTGCGGCGCACGCGGATGATCGGTCGCCAGTCGGTGGTCGACAGCCTGATGACGCAACTGCCGCGCCAGCGCTGCATCACCCTGGTCGGCCCCGGCGGCATCGGCAAGACCACCGTGGCCCTGCGCGTCGCCGAACAACTGATTGGCCGCTATCGTGACGGAATTCGTCTGCTGGATCTGACACCGCTCAACGATCCCGGCTCAATCTGCTCGCACCTCGCCGGCCTGCTGGATCTTTCGCTGCATGACAGCGAGCCGATGGCTTGCCTGATCAACAGCCTGCGCGAGCGGCAGATGCTGCTGGTGATCGATAACTGCGAGCACTTGATCGACGCCGTGGCATTGCTGAGTGAAAGCATTCTGCGTGGCGCGCCGCAGGTGCATATTCTGGCCACCAGCCGCGAAAGCCTGCGCGCCGAGGGCGAGTACGTTCAGCGTCTGGAATCCCTCGATTGCCCGCCGCCGATTGCAGTACTCGACCGCGATCAGGCGATGGGATTTTCTGCGCTGCAACTGTTCGTCGAACGGGCAATGGCGGCCCACGAACACTTTGAGCCGGACAATGCTGATCTGCCCTTGATCATCGACATCTGTCGACGGCTCGATGGCATCCCACTGGCGCTTGAACTGGCCGCCGCGCAGGTGGCGGGCCTCGGGCTGGACGGTTTGCTGAGTCAGCTTCAGGGGCGTTTGCCGACGGGCAATCAGACTCGCCTCGGCCGGCATGAAACCCTGCGCGCTACGCTGGACTGGAGTTTCAATCTGCTCAACGCCTGCGAACAGACCGGTCTGCGTCGACTGGGTGTGTTTCGTGGCGCATTCACGCTGGAATCGGCGGCGGCGGTTATCGTCGGTCAGCACATCGAGTCGAACGAAGTGTTTGCCTCGATCACGCAACTGGTCGCCAAGTCGCTGCTCAACGTCGAGGTCGGCGATGAAGAGGTGTTCTATCGCCTGCTCGACACTACCCGCCGCTATGCATTGGAAAAACTCGACCAGGCCGCCGAGCTCGGCGAAACCCGCGAACGCCATGCCGAACGCAGCCTGGCGCTGATGCATCAGGCCCAGGCCGATTGGGAAAATACGGCGACCGAAGTCTGGATCGAGCGCTACGCCCGTGGCCTCGAAGACCTGCGGGCGGCGCTTGAGTGGACGCTGAACGATGAAGGCTCGCGCGCGCTCGGCGTTCGACTGACGGCGACGTCGGCGCCGTTGTGGCAGGAGTTGTCCCTGCTCAAGGAGTACGGCGTGCATGTGCGTCGGGCACTCGCATTGCTGGCGTCATCCGACGCGCCCTGCCCGCGACTGGAAATCGCCTTGAAACTGGCCCTCGGCAGCGCCTGCTACCACACCTGGGGTGGCACACCGGAAACCATTGAAGCCTTTGCCAGCGCCCGCCTGTTGGCGCAACAGCACGACGACAAGGCCGGACAATTGCGCGCAGTGTCGGGACACATGGCGGTCAACCTCAGTTGCGGGCATTACCAGATGGCGCTCGATCAGAGCGAGCAATTCGAAAGCCTCGGTGTGCACGGCGATGCGCAGTTGTCCCTGAGTACCCATCGTTTGCGGGTACTCGCGCTGCATTACGCCGGCGATCAGCATCAGGCGCGAATCCACGCCGAACAGGTCATTCAGCGCATGGCCCACAGCGGCCACCTCAACCGCTTCACTCACGGTTTCGGCGTGCAATACGATCAGAGCGTCGCCTCGCTGACCGTGCTCGCCCGAGTGCTGTGGTTGCAAGGTTTTCCCGAGCAGGCCTGGCGCACGGCACGGCAGGCGCTGGACATCGCGGTACAGATCAACCACGGCACCTCGATTTGCTACACCCTGGCACTCGCCTCGTGCCTGATCGCCCATTACAACGGCGACGTACAAAACGCCCGCGCGCTGCTGCAACTGTTGCTCGAACAGGCGCAGAAGCATTCGGTGCTGCTGTTCTATACGTGGGCGCGGCACTACGCGCAAGTGATCGACGTCGACAAGGCCCCCGCCATCCCGCCCGCCGACAGCGGTCTGGTCAGGGAAATCATGGTCACGCTGGATCCGGTTTTCGTTGATGATGCGTTGCTCGAACGAGCACAAAGTGGCGCAGCCGGCTGGAGCACGGCAGAGATCTTGCGGGCCCGGGCCGAGCGATTGCTGGCGGCTGATTCGCCCTGCCATCACACGGTCGAAAGCGCCTTGCAGCAATCGCTCGAGATTGCACGGACGCAAGGCGCGCTGGCCTGGGAACTGCGCAGCGCGATGTCGCTGGCGCAGTTGTGGCAGCGTCAGTCGCGCTACCGTGAGGCACTCGAATTGCTGACACCGATCTACCAGCGCTTCACCGAAGGCTATGCCACCCCGGATTTGCGCAAAGTGCGTTTACTGCTCGACGAACTGCGCGGTCAGTCGGCCGCTTGAAGCTGGCCGGGTGCGACCCAGGTAGCGCGCGTGCCGACGCTCGACATCACTCAGTTCGCCGCCCTGCTCCAGCTGTTCGCGGGCGTAGCGGCGCGTGGTGTTGAACATTCGATAGCGCAGCGTCCCGCTGGACCGATCTGTGGTCAGCAACGACTTGGCCGCCAGCTGCTCGACCACTGCCACCAGTGTCGAGGGTGGCAATTGCGCGCAACTGATCACGCCGATGGCGGCATCCAGGGTGAATGCCATCTTGAACACCGACAAGCGTTGCAGCACGCGTTGTTCCTGCTCGCTCAAGCGCTGATAGCTCCAGTCCAGCGCAGCCTTCATCGACTGGTGGCGTGGCACGGCGGTGCGGCGACCGTGACTCAGAACTTGCAGGCCTTGATCCAGTTGGGTCTGAAGGCCGACCAGCGCCAGCGCATCGATCTGCGCCGCCGCGAGTTCGATCGCCAATGGCAGACCGTCGAGCCGCCGACAGATATCGCGCACCGTTTCCAGATCCTGCTCACGCAGACTGAAGCCGTGTTGACGCGCACGGGCACGACTGACAAACAGCTGCACCGCCGAATAGCCCATGACCTCGGCGACACTGTTGAGGGCCGAGGCTTTGGGAAGGGTCAGGGGCGGCAGCGGCTGGAGGACTTCCAGACCGAGACGCAACGGTTCGCGGCTGGTGGCCAGGATCGACAGACGAGGCGCGGCGTCGAGCAGTTTTTGCAGCAGGTGCCGACAGGCTTCGTGCAGATGCTCGCAGTTGTCCAGCACCAACAAGGCGTGGCGCGCGGCCAGGGTGGGGAAGTCGATATCGAGGGTTTTCAGCAGGTGATCGAGGAGCGAAGTGTCTTCGTCGGTCTGCGACAGATCCACCTGCCACACGCCGTCACGAAAATGCTGCAGCAGCAGTTCCGCTGCACGCAATGCCACGGTGCTCTTACCGACACCGGCAGGTCCCGTCACCGTCAGGAGCCGGGTCAACGGCAGTTGCCGGACCAGACCACCGACCAGTGAATCACGACCGGTGACCGGCGTCAGCCGTGCGGGCAAGTTGTGTTGGGGTGCTTGCAGGCTTTCGAACACCACTTGGGCGACGCTGTCGCCCTGCACCGGTGCCACGAAGCTGTACCCGCATTGCGGCACATTGACGATGTAGCGCTGACCGTTTTCACCATCACCGAGAGCCCGGCGCAACGCGGCGATGTGCACTCGCAGGTTGATCTCCTCGACCACCGACGTCGGCCACACCAGCGAAATCAGTTGCTCTTTACTGACCACCCGTCCGGCGCGCTCGACCAGCACTTGCAGAATGTCCAGCGCACGACCGCCCATGCGCAATTGCCGATCCCCTTCGAGGATCAGCCGTTGGCGCAAATGGAACGTGTATGGCCCGAAACGCAGGACCGACGCCGAGTTCAATTCGTTGAGGCTGTTCATGTCCGTTATCTTCGCAGGCCTCGATGACGGTACAACCACCACGCGGGGTCCAGCACGGACATCCGGATGCCCGTAACGGACAGAACCGCTCTAGCTGAACTGTTCGCGATATTGCGTCGGGGTCAGCCCAAGCTTTTCGCCGAACAGAAAACGCATGTGCCGCACGCTGCCGAAACCGCTTTTGTAGGCCACGGTTTTCAGCGGCAGATCGCTGGTTTCCAGCAGATTGCGCGCGCAATCGATGCGCGCACTTTGCAGGAATTCCATGGGTGTCATGTTGACCTCGCGGGCGAATACCCGAGCGAAGTGTCGTGCACTCATGTTCGCAAGACTTGCCATGCGCTCGACGGTGAAGGCTTCCTCAAGATGCTCCAGCACATGGTTCTGCACCCGGGTGATCGGCGTTTCCTGGGGGGCCACCGCGGCCATCAGCGGACTGAACTGCGCTTGCCCGCCCTGACGTTTCATCACCACTAGCAGCACTTTGGCCACGTCCTGGGCAATCTTTTTGCCATGATCGCGGGCGACCACCGCCAACGCCATATCGATCCCGGCCGTGACGCCCCCGGAGGTGATCAGGTTGCGATCCTCAATAAAAATCTGGTCGGTCGCGACGTTTGCCTTCGGAAAGCCCTTGATCAGGCGTTCGGTGTAATTCCAGTGGGTGGTCACACGATAGCCGTCGAGCAATCCGGCGTGACCCAGCACGAAGGCGCCGGTACAGATCGAGCCGTATTGCCCCGCACGTGTCACCGCGCCTTGCAGCCAGGCGAGCAACGGCGGGTGTTTTTCGTTGTAGGCGCCAGGGCCGCCCGGCACCAGCAGCAAGTCGTAGCGCTCATCGGCTTCGTCGATGTGCCGATCGGTGTGCACGAGCACGCCATTGGACGCACGCAACGGCCCGCGCTCGGTGCCCAGGGTGGTCAGGTGATAGTGGTCTTGCGGTTTCAGGTAGCGGTTGGCAACCGAAAAGACTTCCAGCGGCCCAGCCATGTCGAGCAGCAGAAAATCCGGAAACAGCACCATTGCCACGGTCTTCATGGGGGTATCACCAAAATCCATGTGGAATCATAAGTCTGCGCATTATGGCCAGATACGGTGGAAACGTTGGAAAAGAATGCGTGATCCAGTACTCACAACTGTCAACTCATACGGGACAGTATTTCAATTTTCATCTACTTATTGCATCGCGGGGTAACCAGTAACCTTCTCCTCACTCGGACGAATCCACGTCCTGAAAGGAGATTTCATCATGCTGACCCTTCGTAAAGCTTCCGACCGTGGTCTGGCCAATCATGGCTGGTTGAAGTCGTTCCACACCTTTTCTTTCGCCAGCTACCGTGACCCGCGTGAACAGGGTTTCTCCGACCTGCTGGTAATCAACGATGACCGCGTTGCCGCCGGCAAGGGCTTCGGCCAGCACCCGCACCGTGACATGGAGATTTTCTCCTATGTGCTCGAAGGTGCGCTGGAACACAAGGACACCCTCGGCACCGGTTCGGTAATCCGCCCCGGCGATGTGCAACTGATGAGCGCCGGCAGCGGCGTGGCCCACAGTGAGTTCAACCATTCGGCGACCAAGCCTGTGCACTTCCTGCAGATCTGGATCGTACCGGACGTCAGCGGCGCGAAACCGCGTTACCAGCAAGAGCACTTCAGCGAACAGAAAAAACGCGGTCGCCTGCAACTGATCATTTCGCCCGAAGGCAGCCACGGCTCGCTGAAAGTGCGCCAGGATGCACGGGTGTATGCCGGGCTGTTCGATGGCGAGGAAAGCGCCACCCTCAAGCTGCCTGCCAACCGCTATGCCTATGTGCACGTCGCTCGCGGTAGTGTTGAACTGAACGGCGTGCAGTTGAAGGAAGGCGACGGCGTGCGGGTTCGTGAAGAACAGGCACTGACCCTGAGCAATGGTCAGGATGCCGAAGTCCTGGTGTTTGACCTGCGCCCGCAGGAACTGCCGGAAATGCCATAAGCCCGTGGTTTTCATCGCTCGAAAAAACGGCCTTCGTTGAAGGCCGTTTTTCATTCTGCTGGCAAGCTCATCAGCACTGCCGGCGCAGGGTTTCCAGCCTCTTTCACCGATTGAATCATGGCCAGGGTGGTCTGCATCGTGACGAGCACGTTTGCCTGATTGGCGTAGTAAGAACCCGCGAGTATGGCAACCATTCCGAGAAAATGTACGGCCGTTGCCGCCCAGTAATTCGCCTTGATCGTCGAGACCTGCCTGACGGCTTCGTCAATTCGCTCCAGAGACCTGTCAATGCGAGCCGAGACGATCGCGTAACGCTGGTCGCGCTCCAGATGAGCCTTTTCTTGTTCCAGTCTGACCTTTTCGTAGACTTTCTCTCGCTCGACCCGGGCGGTCTCCCGCTCCTGTCGGGCCGTCTCCAAGACCTTTTCATGCCCCAGCCGAGCCTTCAAGCGCTCCTGCCGCAGGTTTTCGAGATTCTTCTCGTGCGCCAGCTGGATTCTTTCCTGAGCCTGCTCCCGCTCAAGGCGCACTTTCTCCTGGGCCTCTTCCCGCTCAAGGCGCGACTTTTCCTGAGACTTCTCCCACTCCCGCCGTGCTGCCTCCTGCTCTCGTTTCTGCTCCAGACGCGCCGCGTCTTGGGACCGCTCACGCTCCACCCGAGCCGCCTCCTGAGATCGCTCCCACTCGAACCGTGCCTCCTCCATAGAGCGTTTTTGCTCCAGCCGGCCCTGCTCCTGACTTTTTTCGAGCTCCAACCGTGCCTGATCCCGCTCAGCCTGTTGGGTCAGAAAGCCATCGATCTTGGCGGACATGGACTCGATCCGTGCATCGATTCTAGTCTCGATGACTTCGATCCTGGCGCTGAATTCGTCTCGCGTTATGTAGTTCATACACTCACTACTATCCGTTTGCCCGGCCATGTCGCTTGCTTGAAATTGGCTGAATTCCCTTGCAATCAATTCCGCACCTCTGACGTTTATCAACACTTCCCTGGATTGATCCCTCGGAGCGTTTCACCTGCTCACTCCGGGTGTGAGAAACGATAGGGCCCGGCCAAAAAACTCACAAGCCAGCGGATTCTGGCGCTGTTGTAGGCAAGATCGTCAGCTGATGTAGCCGTCCTACACGGCATCAAGGACTACTCATTCTCCAGTAGAAACGCTTCGACTATGTGTTCGATCACCGCCCTGACCCGCGCGGTATGGCGCAAATCCGCATGGGTCACCAGCCACACTTCATAAGGCAACGGCCGCGTACGCTCCGGCCACAGCCTGACCAGACCGTCGCGCTCGCCCATGTAGACCGGGATTTCTCCTACACCCAGACCGGCGGCAATCGAGCGGCGTACCAGCAGGCTGGAGCTCAGACCGGCGACGATCCGCCCGCGAGTCACGGGTTCAGTCACCAGGGTCAGGTCCTTGTTGCCTTGCAGATACGGCTGGTACACCACCAGATCATGGCCCTCGAACGTACTGCCCGGCGTCGGCACGCCATGGCTGTCGACGTAGGCCTGCGAGGCAAACAGCCCCACCGGCCAACGCGCGATGCGCCGGGCGATCAGGTCCGGATTGTCCGGGCGGGTGTTGCGCACGGCGATGTCCGCTTCACGCTTGGCCAGGCTGAGGATCTGCGTGGAGGCGTCCAGTTGCACGCGCACGTCCGGATGCCGTTCGTGCAACTGCGCAATGGCCGGGATCAGGAAATCGATGGCCAGCGAATCGGTGGTGCTGACCCGCACACTGCCGGTCAGGCGATCGTCCAGGCCTTGGATACGCCGTTCCAGCTCCAGCGCCGAATGCTCCATTTTTTCTACCGACTTGAGCGCCGCTTCGCCGACGGCCGTCAGTGCATAGCCCTCGGAGGTGCGCAGAAACAAGGTCGCGCCCAGCGACTTTTCCAGCGCCGTGATGCGTCGCCCTACTGTCGCCTGATCCACGCCCAGCACGCGCGCGGCACCGCGCAATGTCGACTCGCGACAGACCGCAAGAAACACCCGTGCATCATCCCAGTTCATATCGTTCTCCATTGATGCATAAACGCATCACTATCACGCAAAATCGCTGCATTAACGCAGCAACGATAGCCGATATGCTGGGCGCCATAAACCTTTCAAAGGATTGCCGTCATGCACACTTCAACTGCTTCGCCCGAACGTCCGGACACAAGTGTCTGGCTGGCGATCTTCGCCGGACTTTGCGCCAGCCTGGTCAGCATCGGTCTGGCGCGTTTCGCCTACACGCCGCTGATCCCTTCGCTGATTCAGGCGCAATGGTTTTCCGCCCATGATGTGGTCTATCTGGGTGCGGCCAACCTGGTCGGTTACCTGATCGGCGCCCTCCTTGGCCGACCGCTGGCACGCCGGCTCACCCAGAGAAATGCCTTGCGACTGATGATGCTGGCGGTGACCGTGGCGTTCTTTGCCTGTGCGTATCCCGTGTCGGTGAGCTGGTATTTCGGCTGGCGCCTGCTGTCCGGGATCGCGGGCGGCGCGATCATGGTGCTGGTGGCCGCGACCGTGCTGCCCCATGTACCGGCCGCGCGCAAGGGCCTGGCCAGCGGCGCGATTTTCCTCGGCATCGGTCTGGGCATCGCCGGATCGGGCACGATTGTTCCGCTGCTGTTGAGCCTTGGCCTGCAAGCGACGTGGCTGGGATTGGGCGTTTTGTCACTGGCACTGACGGCATTGAGCTGGTTCGGCTGGCCTTCGGAGCTGCCCCATGCAATCACCACCACCGCTGAAGTGGAACCGGTCGCTCCGACACCGCCTGCTGTTTATCTGTTGTTTGCCCAGTACGCATTCATGGCCGCCGGGCTGGTACCGGCCATGGTCTTCCTGGTGGATTACGTCGCCCGGGGGCTGGGCGCCGGGTCGCACGTCGGCGCTCTGATCTGGGTCATGTACGGTCTGGGCGCCATCGTCGGCCCGGTGAGTTATGGCTTCCTCGCCGATCATCTTGGCGCGCGCACCGGCATTCGTCTGGTGCTGGTGGTGCAGGCGATCACCCTGGGTTTGCTGGCGGTTTCGCATTCGTTCCTGGCGTTGGCGCTGCTGGCGGTGGTCCTTGGTTCATTTCCGCCGGGTATTGTGCCGCTGGCATTGGCCCGGGTGCATGAGCTGGTGCCGGATCATCATCGCCAACAGGTGGCGTGGAGCCGGGCCACGGTGTCGTTCGCCACGTTTCAGGCGCTGGCGGGCTTCGCCTATTCGGCGCTGTTCAACGCCACGGGCGGACAACATGCGCTGCTCTTCGTGATTGCCGGCGGTGCCATCGTGATCGCGCTGATACTTGAGCACGCCATGAAACTGCTGCCCTCCTCCGTCGAACAACGCTGCTGCGCCGAATGACGGGAATCATTGCGCCCTGACTGCGTTCCCATCTACTGATCACTTTTTCAAGAGGAATCGAAAATGACGTTGCCCAATGAAATGACCCGAATCGAAATCACCGAACCGGGCGGGCCCGAGGTTCTGCAATCCCGGCGCGTCCCGCTGCCGGTCGTCGCGGAAGGCGAAGTACTGATCCGCGTGCATGCCGCCGGCGTCAATCGTCCAGACGCCCTGCAACGCGCCGGCAAATACCCGATGAAGCCCGGCATGAACCCGATCCCGGGCCTTGAAGTGGCGGGTGAAGTCGTGGCGGTCGGCAATGGCGTCAGCACATTCGCGGTGGGTGACCGGGTGTGTGCGCTGACCAATGGCGGCGGTTACGCCGAATATTGCGCGGTTCCGGCGGGCCAGGTCTTGCCGATTCCCGATGGGCTGGACTGGATCCAGGCAGCGGCCATTCCGGAAACCTTTTTCACCGTATGGGCCAACCTGTTCGGCCTCGGCGGCGCCAGCCGTGGCCAGCGCGCCTTGATCCACGGCGGCACCAGCGGCATCGGCACCACCGCGTTGATGCTGTGCCGCGAGTTTGGCATCGAGGCCTTTGCCACCGCCGGAAGCGCCGATAAATGCGCAGCGATCCACAATCTGGGCGGCGAAGCGATCAACTACCGGGAACAGGATTTCGCCGCTGTCATCGCTGAAAAAACCGCCGGCCAGGGCGTCAATGTGATCCTCGACATCATGGGCGGCTCGTACCTCAACGGGAACATCAGCGCCTTGGGAATGGATGGGCGGTTGGTAATGATCGGATTCCTCGGTGGCGCGCGGGCCAATGACATCGATCTGCTGGCGATCCTCGGCAAACGTGCGGTGGTCACCGGTTCCCTGCTTCGCGCACGTACCTCGGCGGAAAAGGCCGCCATCGCCGATCAATTGCGCGAACACGTCTGGCCGGCGCTGGCCGCCGGACGCTGCCTGCCGATCATCGACAAGGTCTACCCGCTCGCCGACGCAGCCAAGGCCCATGCGCACATGGAAGCGGGCGACCACATCGGCAAGATCGTGCTGAAGATCGACTGAGTCGTTGCAGCATTTTGTAATCGTTGCGGGTGGGCGGCGGTCGAAAATGTCACGCGCGGGTCCAGGCTTCTGGTAAAAAGCGTTCTTTGTCCACGCAGTGGTGAAACGTTTAATGTTCCTGGCCTTCATGACCCGAGTTCGACGCCGCCGTCTGGCGTTCGCCTGCATGGCCGCCCTGATCGTCGGCGTGCCGGCGAGTTGTGCCGTGCTGGAACACACAGAGCGCAAGCTTCTGTTTCGCATCGAACCGGGCACCGCCGGCTGGTATCACGGTTTGCCCGGCAGCGTGCAGGAACTCGACCTGCAACCGAAAAGCTTTAAGGCCGGGCAAAACATTCACGCCTGGTGGTGGCCGGCAGAGCGCGCCGATGCACCGGCCATTCTTTATTTGCATGGCGTACGCTGGAATCTGACAGGGCAACTGTTTCGTATCGAACAATTGCGCGCGGCAGGTTATTCGGTATTGGCCATCGACTATCGCGGTTTCGGCCAGAGCCACGGCGATCTGCCGTCGGAAAGCACGGTGTACGAAGATGCCAGGGTAGCCTGGGAACGCTTCCAGCTGTTGCAACCCGATCCGAACAAACGCCTGATCTACGGGCACTCGCTGGGCGGCGCGGTCGCCATCGATCTGGCTGCCGAACTCGGTCGCGATGCCGCCAGAAATCACACCCCACTGCCGGTGCGCGGGCTGGTCATCGAATCCACATTCACCTCGTTGGCAGATGTTGCGGCTGCCGTGGCCAACACCTCTCTTCCGGTGCGTTGGTTGCTGTCGCAGAAATTCGACTCCATCGACAAGATCGCCGAGATCCACATGCCCTTGCTGGTGGTGCACGGCTTGGCCGACGCCTTCGTGCCGTCGCGCTTCAGCGAGCAACTGTTCGCCGCCGCCCGGCAACCGAAACGCCTGCTGCTGGTGCCCGGCGCAACGCACAACAACAGCATGGCGCTGGGCGGACAGAACTATCGCAAGGCGATCGATGCGCTGATGCAAACCCGACCTGCCGCCCGAGTGGCGGGCGCTGCGGTACAGAAGAACCCGCGCGATTCCTGACGCCCCTTCCCCGCAGACCATCGGTCACCCCGAAAGGAAACTCTTGCAGCATCGGTTGGCAATCCGGCGTTCTAACGCTTTGCTGGATGGAGTCAATCCATGACGCTGCTTCGGCACACCCGGCCGCGCTGCGTTCCACTGCCTATTCGGGAGCACCCCCATGAAAATCAACCCGTACCTGATCTTCAACGGCGACTGCCGCGAAGCCTTCACGTTTTACGAGCAATGCCTGCAAGGCAAACTCGAAGCGATGATGACCTTCGGCGAAACGCCAGCCGCAGAACATGTACCGAAAGAGCACCACAACCTGATCATCCACACCTGCCTGAAAGTCGGGGATCAGATGCTCATGGCTTCGGACACCACACCCGACCGCCCCACCCAAGGCATGAGCGGTTGCTCGATTTCCCTGAATGTCGACAGCATTGCCGAGGCCGAACGGGTGTTCAATGCCCTGGCCAAGGATGGTCGCGTCGACATGCCGCTGGAAGCCACCTTCTGGGCCGCGCGTTTCGGCATGCTGGTAGATCGTTTTGGCGTGTCGTGGATGGTCAATTGCGAAAGTGACAAGTGACGCTGTCATTGCACCGGACATGAACAAGCCCGACCTATTCAGGTCGGGCTTTTGCGTTCAACGCTGTGCAAGCTCATGCCGAACGCACTGTTCGTAGTAGGTCTGCTTGACGGCCGCCGGCTTCAGCCGCGACGCGCTGTCGTAGGTCTGCTCAGTGATGCCCATGGCGGTCATGCGCATCCACGGTTGCTGGAACTTGCGCGCCTGCAGGCGCTTGCGCGCGCCATACAGGGAAATCCCTGACAGCTTCGACTGTTGCGCACCGGCGGCGATGTCCGAACCCCAGGTACACGCAAAACGATGGCTCTTGCTCAGTTCCCTGGCCTGGGCCTCCACCGCGAGCAGAGCGAGGGAAAGCGTTGCTACAGTGATGACAATCGTCCGCATATAGCCCACCTAACCTTTTGAAAAAAGGCGAGTTTGCCGGGACTTGAAACATTCGGGGGCCAGCAATTTGCCGCCTTTTTTTCAGCCAAGCTCGGCCGAAGGATGGCCATAAAGATGCGCAGCTCCACCGCCACCCGTCTCCCACCTCTCCCGCCCGTCAGCCGCCCGGCACTTCGCTTCGCCTCTGATTTTCCAAGATACATCCACCCGACGCGGAAGCCCGACGATGAACAGAACCATTGCAGCCCTCATGCTTGGAAGTCTTTTATCCGCCACCGCACCGCTGGCGATGGCGGGAAGCAGCGTCCCCCCTACCGGCATTCCCGGAGTCAATCAGGGAGGCACCGAATCCAAAGAAGACAAGGCCGACAAAAAGGGTGAAGAAGCCTCGGGGTCGAACTCCGGTGCAGAGTCCCACGAGACAGAGAAGGATGCGCAAACATCCAGTGGCTCAAAGGATGGGATGGAAGAAAAGAAACCCTGAACCACTCAGCCAGTTTTCGCAGGCATAAAAAAGCCGATCTCTCCGATCGGCTTTTGTATATGACGCTGATCCCGCCTTGGCAGGCCAGGACGATTAATTTCAGCGCTTGAGCTTGCGCTTGTTGCGGTACTGGTCGATCACCACCGCGACCACGATGATTAGTCCTTTGATGATGTCCTGTATGTAAGCATCGACCCCGACAAACGTGAACCCGCTTGCCATCACCCCAAGGATCAAAGCGCCAATTACCGTGCCGGTGATGCGCCCCACTCCACCCGCCAGACTGGTACCACCGATAACTGCCGCGGCAATCGCGTCCAGCTCATAGGACATGCCCATCCCGGCCTGCCCGGTAGCGGCGCGGGCCGAAGCCACTACGCCGGCCAGCCCCGCCAGCAGTCCGGCGATGCTGTAGACGATGACCAGATGGCGTTTGACGTTGATGCCTGAGGTGCGCGCCGCCTGCATGTTGCCGCCGATGGCGTAGGTGTATTTGCCGTACTTGGTGTAGCGCAGCGCGATGTGGAAGATCGCCGCCACCACCAGAAAAATGATCACCGGCATCGCGCCGTGGCCGATGGCCGTGTAGGAGTCCGAGAGCATGCTCACTGGCTGGCCTTCGGTGTAGTAACGCGCCAGGCCACGGGCCGAAACCATCATGCCCAGTGTGGCAATGAACGGCGGAATCCCGGTGATGGCGATGATGCTGCCGTTGATCGCCCCCGCCAGCAGCCCGACACCGAGCCCGGCAATCACCGGAATCCAGACCGGCAAATCGGTCAGTGACGGGAACACCGCCCGGGCGAAATCCGAGGTCTGCGCCAGACTGGCCGCGATCATCGCCGACAACGCGAGCACCGAGCCCGACGACAGGTCGATACCGGTGGTGATGATCACCTGGGTCACGCCAATCGCCAGCAGGCCGATGATCGACACTTGCAGGATCATCAACACCAGCCGCTGGGAGTTCATCAGGAAGCTCTGGTCGCGCACGATCCAGCCGAACAGTTCGAACACCAGGCCGATGCCGATCAGCACCAGGAAAATGCTCAGCTCCGTCGGAAAGCGCCGGCGACTCTTGACCGGTGCCGTGGCCGGTTTGTTTTCCAGTATCGCGTTCATAACCACTCACCTTTCTATCGCATCATCGACGGCGGCCTCGGCCACCAGCGGTATCCATTAATGAACCGAGGACAGGCCCGAGGCCAGTTGCATCACCCGCTCCTGAGTCGCCTCGCTGCGGTCGAGGGTGCCCATCAGGTCGCCCTCGTGCATGACCATCACCCGGTCACTCATGCCGAGCACTTCCGGCAGTTCCGAAGAAATCATGATCACCGCCATGCCTTCGCTGGCGAGGTAGGCGATGAGCCGGTAAATCTCGGCCTTGGCACCTACATCGATGCCACGGGTCGGCTCGTCGAGAATCAGGATGCGCGGATTGGTCATCAGCCAGCGGGCCAGCAAGGCCTTCTGCTGATTGCCACCCGACAGTGTGTCGATGCATTGCTCCAGCGACGGGGTTTTCACCCGCAGCTTCTTGCACATGTCTTCGCACAAGGCGCGCAAGGCTTTTTGCTGGATGAACCCGTGGCCGGCGTAGTGCGGCAGGACGGCCATTTCCATGTTTTCCAGCACCGAGAGGCACGGGAACAGACCGCTGAGTTTGCGATCCTCGGTCAACAGCGCGAAGCCCTTCTCGATCGCCATGTGCGGATCGCTGATGCGCACCACTTCGCCATCGAGACGGATCTCGCCACCGTCGCTGGGCGTGATGCCGAAGATCGCTTCGGCCACGTTGGTCCGGCCGGAGCCCATCAAACCGGCGATGCCGAGGATTTCCCCGGCATGCAGGTCGAAGGAGACGCCCTTGAAAATGCCATCAAGCTTGAGGTCGCGCACCGACAGCAACAGATCGCCGATCGGCTTTTCGCGCACCGGAAACAACTGGCTCAATTCGCGACCGACCATCATCGAAATCAGGCTGTCGCTGTCCATGGAATCGGCCCGCTGCAGGCCGATGTAGGCGCCGTCGCGGAACACCGCCACTTCATCGGCAATCGCGAACACTTCGTTCATTTTGTGGGTGATGTAGATGATGCCTTTGCCCTGGTTTTTCAGGTCGGCAATGATCGAGAACAGATGGGCGACTTCCTTGTCAGTGATGGCCGATGTCGGTTCGTCCATGATCAGGATGTCGGAGTCGTAGGACACGGCTTTGGCGATCTCGACCATCTGCCTTTCGGCGATACTCAGGTTGCCGACCAGCTCTTCGGGATCAAGGTTGATCCGCAGGCGCTCCAGCAGTTTCGCCGTGCAGCGGTGCATTTCCCGATGGTCGATCATGTGAAAGCCGTTGAGCTGCTCGCGACCGATCCAGATGTTTTCGGCGATGCTCATGTGCGGCATCAGGTTGAGTTCCTGGTGGATCATCGCGATCCCGGCCTGAAGCGCTGCCAGTGGCGTTTCGAACACCACCGGTTTGCCCCGCAGGCGCAGCTCGCCGGCGTCTGGCTGGTAGATGCCGGCGATGATTTTCATCAGGGTGGATTTGCCCGCGCCATTCTCGCCCATGAGCGCCAGCACGGAACCGGGGCGTACCCGCAGTTGCACATCGGACAACGCCACCACACCGGGGAAACCCTTGCTGACGTTGAGGATCTCCAGCAGGTACGGCTCTTCGACAGGTATTGCAGTGGGCGGGCTCCCCGTCAAAGGGGTGCTCGAAGCAGTCGCTGAAGCGAACATGATCAGGTACTCCATCAGCAAGGTCGCGATCGCCACCTTGCGGGCTTATTGTTGTTATTGAACGGACGGACTATTTGAACTGGTCAACGTTTTGCGGCGTGATCAGGCGGAATGGCACCCAGACCGCCGGCTCGACCGGCTCATTCTTCGCCATTCTCACCGCGGTATCGATGGAGCCGTCGGCCTGACCCTTGGCGTCCTGGAACACGGAAGCGGCCAGCGAACCCTTCTTCACGGCGTTCAAGCCGTCCGGCGTACCGTCGACTCCCGCAATCAGCACGCTGCCTTTGGCGACGCCGGCCTGTTGCAGGGCCATGGCGGCACCGATGGCCATTTCGTCATTGTTGGAGACCACCGCGTCGAACTTGCGGCCCTGGGTCAGCCAGTCGTTGACCAGGGTCATGCCCTTGTCCCGTAGCCATACGCCGCTCTGCTCCTGCTCGACCTTGATGTCCGGGTATTTGGCCAGCACCTCTTTAACGCCCTTGGTGCGGTTGGTGGTGGAGTTGTTCGCCAGGTCCCCCAGCAGAATCACGATATCGCCCTTGCCGCCCATCTTGTCGGCCAGGTACTGCATCTGCATCTCGCCGGCCTCCAGGTCGTTGGAAGCAACGGTTACCACGCCTTTGGGCAGGTTCAGGTCATCGGGGCGGCGGTTGACGTAGACCAGCGGAATGCCGGCCTTCACTGCCGCTTCAGTAATCTTTTTGGTGGCGGCGGTATCCACCGGATTGACCACGATGGCGTCGACTTTCTGGCTGATGAAGCTCTCGACCTGGCTCAGTTGCTTGACCACATCGCTGCGGGCGTCTTCGAACTGCAGCTTGACGCCGTCGGGATAGGACTTGGCTTTCTTGTCCATGGATTCGCGCAGGTAGGTCAGCCAGGTGTCATCGAACTGGGACATGCTGACGCCGATCTTCATATCGGCCAGCGCAGCGCCGCTGGCGAACATCAGGGACAAGGCCAGTGAGGCAAAACGGGTCTTGGTCTTCATGAAAAGTCTTTCTCCACATTCTTGTTGGTTTTATGGATGAGGCATGACGATTTCAGTAAGCGGACAAGCAGTCGAAGCGTTGGAACGTATCCCGAGACAGTGAATCTGGAATCGACTTTATTGGAAAATATTTTCCATATCAACCTGTTTTAGAATTTTATTATGATTTTATTCCATGGCTTGCAAACTCACTCAGTTCCACTACCTGACGACGTTTGAAACTCAGGCGCGCAGCGTCTAGCACGCGGGTTGTCGCCAGTGCATCACGGGCGTCCACGGGCAGTGGGCCACCGTTTTGCAACGCGATTTGTAGCTGCAAATAGAACTGACTCCAGCAGCCGCGCTCAGACGGAACCCGCTCACGCTCGTCTCCGTGTTCGAACCAGCCCCAACGGCGGTGCTCTTCGACGCCCCAGCGCTCGCCTTCGGTTTTCGGCGAGAGCCCGGCCAGTGCCTGGGCCTCTTGCCCGTCCAGACCCTCGACGCTGTAACAGCCCAGCGTGCCGCTCACCCGAAAGCGCGGGCCAGGGCTGTTTTGCAGGCAACTGCCACCCAGATGCGAGGTCACGCCGTTGACGTGGGTCAGGGACATGAAGAAGCCGTGATCGAAGGCCTGGTCTTTTTCCAGGTAGTCCAGTTCGGCGTAGACCCGTGTCACCGGACCGAACAGCAACAGCGCCTGATCGACCAGATGACTGCCAAGGTCGCGCAGGAAACCACCGCCGCTGCCGTTGTGAACCGACGACGGCGAGTAACGCTCGATCCGCGACTCGAACCGGCTGACCTGGCCCAACGCGCCGGATTCGATGAGTTTGCGCACGGTTAAAAAGTCCGAATCCCAGCGCCGGTTCTGATAGACGCTGAGCGGTACATTTTGGCGCTCGGCCATGGTGATCAGGGTTTGCGCCTGCTGCCAGTCGGCGGCGAACGGCTTGTCGCTGACCACCGCCACGCCGTGTTCGATGCCGTCGAGCACCAGTGCCGGCCGGCCCTTGAGGGGCGTCGATACCACCAGCACATCAATCCCGGCTTCCACCAACTGGCCGATGCTGTCGAAGGCCGGCACACCCGGATGCTCCGCCGCCAGCAACTGTCGGCGCTCCGCTGAACGGGTGACCACGCCGACGAACGTCGCCGCCGGCAGACTGCTGATCAGCGGAGCATGAAAAAACCGGCCGCCATGGCCGTAACCGACAAGTCCGATGCGCATACAAGTATTTCCCTGAATAAAACGCGGACCCTGTGGGAGCGGGCTTGCCCGCGATGGCGGCGGCACATTCCACATTGATGTGCCCTGACAGACCGCAATCGCGAGCAAGCTCGGTCCCACAGGGATTTGCGTCAGCTGTAGAAATGGGGACGGTCCGGCAGTGCAACGTTGACGATCGCGCCGCTGTTCTGCGCTTCGATGCACGCGTCGGCAGCAACAGCGGCGGCGAAGCCATCCCACGCCGACGGTCCACCCACCTGCCCCGCCCGCACGCCATCGATGAACGCCTGCAACTCGACGTCATAGGCCGCGATGAAGCGATCCTTCCAGTCCATCAGAATCGCGTTGGACAGCTTGGCACCGCTGCGCAATTGAACCTGGGACGGCTCCGGCAATTTGGCGATGCCGGTCTCCCCCACCACTTCGCACTGGATGTCGTAGCCGTACTGGCAATTGACGAAAACTTCCACGTCGATGCGTGTGCCCTTGGCGGTTTCCAGCAGCACGATCTGCGGATCTTTCAAATGCGCGAGGGCTTTGCTGCTCTTGCGCGGGAACACCACCTGCACCGAGACGTAATCGTCATCGAGCAACCAGCGCAGTACGTCCAGCTCATGGATCAACGTGTCGGTGATCGCCATGTCGGTCTTGTAGTTTTCACCCACGCTCGGGTTGCGGTGCGCGCAATGCAGCATCAACGGTTCGCCGATCTGGCCGCTGTCGATCACCGACTTCAACGCGCGATAACCTTCATCGTACGGACGCATGAAACCGACCTGCACCAGCCGTTTGCCGTGGGCGACTTCGGCCTCGACGATCTTGCGGCAGCCTTCGGCGGTGACCGCCAGTGGTTTCTCGCAGAACACCGGTTTGCCCGCCGCAATCGCGGCCAGCACGAACTCTTCGTGGCTCGGGCCCCAGGAGGTGACGAGGATCGCCTCGACGTCCGGCGCCTGGATCAGCGCATGGCCGTCGGGATAAACCTCGGCGGTCAGCTTCAGGTCAGCGACGACCTTGGCCGCCTGCTGCAGATTGATGTCGGTGACCGCCACGACCTGGCTGTTGAGCAAGGTCTGGCTGCAACGACGGATGTGGTCCTGGCCGATGGCCCCGGTGCCGATGACGCCTAGCCGCAACGCTTGGGAAAGCAATGACATGAAAGGATTCCTTGTGGTTGTTCGATTCAGGGCAATCAGTACTGACGGGCCTTGGCCAGTCGTTCGTTCAGGGTTTTGGCTACCGCGTCGGTGCGGGCGCTGGTGGAGACTTGCGCCACGCCGACCCGCCACCACGACAGATAACCGTGAATCATGGTCTTGGGCAGAACCTTGATGTCGATCAGGGTCGAGACCGTCTGCAAGCGCGCATCGGCCAGCGCCGCCTGCAGTTCTTCAACGGTATTCACCTTGTAGGTCTTGCAGCCGTAGGCCGCCGCGCTCATGGCGAAATCCACCGGCACGAGAGCACCGTCGAGCTTGCCGCTCTGCGGGTTGCGGTAACGGAACTCGGTGGCAAAGCTGTCCATGCCGTTGCCCATCTGCAGGTTGTTGATGCAACCGAAGGTCATGTTGTCGAACAGCACCACGTTGATCTTGCGCCGCTCCTGGATCGAGGTGGCGAGCTCCGAGTGCAGCATCATGTAGGAGCCGTCGCCCACCAGCGCATAAACCTCGCGCTCAGGCTCGGCGAGCTTCACGCCCAGCGCCGCGTTCACCTCATAGCCCATGCACGAATATCCGTATTCGACGTGATAGGTGTTAACGCCCTTGCTGCGCCAGCTGCGCTGCAAGTCACCGGGCAGGCTGCCGGCGGCGGCGACGATCACTGCGTCATCAGCGAGGGTTTCATTGAGCACGCCTAGCACGCGGCTCTGGGTCAGGCAGGAACCGGTCAGCTCGATGAATTCGCGCAACACCGCCGGATCGAGGTGGTCGTTGATTTCCGGGATGAAATCCCGCGCCTGATAGTCAATCTGATGCAGGCGATCCACTTCCTCATCCAGTTGCGCCCGGGCCTGACGGGGTTGATCGCCCCAAGCGGAACGGTAGTCGCCCAGCGCTTCGGCCAGCGTCGACAACCCCGTCCGGGCATCCGCCAACAGTTGCACACCGTCGAGTTTCAGCGCGTCGCACGGGCTGATATTGAGGTTGAGAAATTGCACGTCAGGGTGCTGGAACAAGGATTTCGACGCGGTGGTGAAATCGCTGTAGCGGGTGCCGACCCCGATGATCAGATCCGCTTCCCTGGCCAGCAGGTTTGCCGCCAGGCAACCGGTTTCGCCAATGCCACCGACGTTCAGCGGATGGTTGGACACCAGCGCGCTCTTGCCGGCCTGGGTTTCGGCGAAAGGAATATCGAAGCGCTCGGTAAACGCCTGCAACGCCGCGTTGGCGCCCGAGTATTTGACGCCGCCACCACAAATGATCAGCGGTTTGCGCTTGCCTTTGAACAGTGCCACGGCATCGCCGAGCATCGCTTCTGTGGCCGGACGACGCTCGATGCGGTGCACGCGTTTTTGCAGGAAGTAATCGGGATAGTCGTACGCCTCGGCCTGCACGTCCTGCGGCAAGGCCAGGGTCACGGCGCCCGTTTCGGCGGGGTCGGTGAGCACGCGCATGGCGTGGATCGCTGCGGTCATCAATTGTTCGGGACGGTTGATGCGATCCCAGTATTTGCTCACGGCCTTGAACGCATCGTTGGTGCTGATGCTCAGGTCGTGGAACTGCTCGATCTGTTGCAACACCGGGTCCGGTTGACGGCAGGCATAGACATCACCCGGCAACAGCAGCAAGGGAATCCGGTTGGCAGTCGCGGTCGCGGCAGCGGTCAGCATGTTCGCCGCGCCCGGCCCCACGGACGAGGTGCAGGCGTAGATCTTGCGCCGCAGATGCTGCTTGGCGAAACCGATTGCCGCATGGGCCATGCCTTGTTCGTTGCGGCCCTGATGGACGATCAGGTCACCGCTGTCCTGCTCCAGTGCCTGCCCCAGACCCAGCACGTTGCCGTGGCCGAAAATGGTAAAGATCCCGGCGACGAACTTGCTCTGAACGCCATCGACCTCGATGTACTGGTTGTCGAGGAATTTCACCAGGGCCTGGGCCATGGTCAGTTTTGTTGTGGTCATAACCGCACCTTTCAAATTCAGATCCGATCCCTGCGAGGGGCACTTTCAACCCAGGGATTTGCTCAGGTGTTCCATGCTCGCGCCGATCGCCGTCTGGATATCCGCCAGGCCATGGACGCTGTCTGCAAACGGTTCAAACGACAGGTAGCCGCTGTAGCCGCCAGCAAGCAGGCTGTTGATTTGTGCCGCGTTACCGAGAATGTCGTCCGCGCCCACCAGCACCCGGTGACCATCGCCAAGGGTCGCCAGCGGCGCCTCGGTTTCCTCGACACCGGAGATGTGCACCAGCCCGGTCAGCTCAGGGAAAAACTCCTGCTCACCGGCCAAATGGTGATGAAAGGTGTCGTGAACCAGACGGAACACATCCAGCCCGCCGACTGACTTGATCGCCTCCACCGCCGTGCGTTTGCGGCGCAGCGAGCAGGCTTTGAAACCCAGCGGCTCGATGTATCCCAGCAGGCCGTGATCGCGCAGGATCGGCGCCAGCTCACTCAACGCGGTGCGCAGGCCCGACGCTCGTTCGGCGACGCTGCGCGGATCGGCGCGGTCGTTCAACGGGCACATCACCAGCCCCCGCGCACCGCAATCGCGGGCATAGGCCGCCAGTTTCAAGGCCTGCGCGCGGCGCTCGTCATTCCACACGTCAAACGGATACAACGCGTTGATCGACAGCACGCTGATGCCATGTGCCGTGCACAACTCACGCACGTGTCCGGGCGCGGTGCCGTCCTCGATCTCGATGCCTTTGAGGTCGTTGCGGATCTCGATGGCGTCGGCCTTGAGGGTCACCGCCAATTCGATGAACGCCGGCAGGGACAAGCGAGGAGCGACCATTCGGTTCAGGGCAAAACGCAGTGGAGTACTCATTCTTGTTGTTCTCCGCGCAGATGAATTATTTGGCCGTCGGCATGCTGAATTCAGGGCCCTTGGCAATGCTGTCGGGCCAGCGCTGCATCACGCTTTTGTAGCGACTGTAGAAACGAATGCCTTCTTCTCCGTAGGCGTGGTGATCGCCGAACAGCGAGCGCTTCCAGCCACCGAACGAATGCCAGGCCATGGGCACCGGAATCGGCACGTTGATGCCGACCATTCCGACCTTGATGCTGCGGGCGAAGGCGCGGGCGATCCCGCCATCGCTGGTGAAACACGACACGCCATTGCCGAATTCGTGGGCGTTGATCAGCGCCACGGCACTGGCGAAATCCGGCACGCGCACGACGCCCAGCACCGGGCCGAAGATTTCCTGCTGATAAATGCTCATGTCGGTGGTGACGTGATCGAACAGCGTCGCGCCGACGAAAAAGCCCGCCTCGGCGCCCGGCACCTTGAAGTGGCGGCCGTCGACAATCAGCTGCGCACCCTGAGCCACGCCCTGATCGATAAAACCCTCCACCCTGGCCTTGTGTTCGGCGGTGACCAGCGGGCCCATGTCGTTGTCGCCTTGCAGACCGTTGCCGACTTTCAACTGATCGATCCGCGGCAGCAGTTTGGCGATCAGTTGATCGCCGACTTCGCCGACCGCGACCGCAATCGAAATCGCCATGCAGCGCTCACCGGCCGATCCGTAAGCGGCGCCGATCAAGGCATCCGCGGCTTGATCCAGATCCGCGTCGGGCATGACGATCATGTGATTCTTCGCGCCGCCCAGCGCCTGCACCCGCTTGCCGCGCGCGGTGGCCTGCTGGTGGATGTACTCGGCAATCGGCGTCGATCCGACAAACGAAATCGCCTCGATGTCCGGGTGCTGCAGCAAGGCGTCGACCGCCGTCTTGTCGCCCTGAACCACATTGAACACGCCGTCCGGCAGACCGGCTTCGGTCAACAGGCGAGCCATCAGCAAACTGGCGGACGGATCGCGCTCGGACGGTTTGAGGATGAAGCAGTTGCCGGTGACCAGCGCCAGCGGAATCATCCACAGCGGCACCATCACCGGGAAGTTGAACGGCGTGACCCCGGCGCAGACGCCGAGTGGCTGACGCAGGTTCCAGTTGTCGATGCCGCCGCCGATGTTGTCGCTGAACTCGGTCTTCAACAGACTCGGCGCACCGCAGGCGTACTCGACGATTTCAATGCCTCGGGTGACTTCGCCCCTGGCGTCGGAAAACACCTTGCCGTGTTCGCGGCTGATGATTTCGGCCAGTTCGTCGTGATGACGATCGAGCAACTCCTTGAACTTGAACATCACCCGCGAACGACGCAGGGACGATTGCTCGGACCAGGCCGGGAATGCCTTGAGCGCCGAAGCGACAGCAGCGTCCACGGTCTTCTGACTGGCCAGCCCGACTCGCGCCTGAACGGCACCGGTGGCCGGATTGAAGACATCGCTGAATCGTTCGCTACCGCTGTCCTGCACCTGACCATCGATGTAGTGGCCTATGACCGGGGCGTCGCCCATTGTTCTTGTTCTCCGTGCGAAAGTTGGAATTCAGAGATCCAGCAGCCAGCTGTGCTGAGGGTCGTTATGGAACTGCCAGACGCGTTTCGGTCCGGCCATCACGTTCAGGTAGTAGGACTCGTAGCCATACGGCACGCTGACCGGGTGATAGCCCTTGGGCACGACCACGAGGTCGCTGTTTTCCACGGCCATGGCCTGATCGATGCTGCGGTCGTCGGTGTAGACCCGCTGGAACACGAAGCCCTGGGGCGGGTTGATCTGGTGGTAATAGGTTTCTTCGAGAAAGCTCTGGTGCGGCAGGTCGTCGGTGTCGTGCTTGTGCGGCGGATAGCTCGACGAGTGTCCCGACGGCGTGCGCACTTCCACCACCAGCAGCGAATGGGCCGGCTCGCTGTCCGGCAGGATGTCGCAGACATAGCGAGTATTGGCGCCCTTGCCGCGCACGCTGCGCTTCATGGTTTCAGGCCTGATCAGGCGCGGGCCGAGGCCCGTGGTGGTCGAACCGGGAGCGGCGCAAACCGCCACTTGCGCATCACTCAATGCCACCACCTGCGCCTGACTGCCGAGTGGCAGGTACGCGGCGAACGGGGATTTGTCTTCGAACACCGACTGGCGATCACCGAGGTTGTCCCAGTTGAAGGCGCCCTGCCCCGGCGCTTCGCCGTGGATGCCGACCCGGCCGCTGAGCAGCACCAGGCACAGCTCCTTGTCGCCCGCTGCGACAGGCAAGGTTTCACCCAGGCTCAAGCGATACGCGGCGAAACCGACGTATTGCAGCTCACCTTCAGCCAGCTCGACCATGGTCCGGCCACGGGCATTGCTTTTGACCAGCAGGCTCATCGTGCAGTCCTCGCGTCGAGCAACGCACGCAAGGTGTCGAAGCCTTTTTTCGCGTAGACATAACTCGGCGCCACTGCCGGATCCTGCTCGGCCTCGACCACCAGCCAACCGTGGTAATCGGCCGCCAGCAGCACGTCCAGCAACTCGGCGAAGTCGATGTCACCATCCCCTGGCACGGTGAAGGTGCCGTTGATGATGCAGTCGGGGAAGCTCCACAGGTTGTTGCGCGCCAGTTGTACCACCGGTTTGCGCACGTCCTTGAAATGCACGTGGCAGATGCGCGACAGGTGTTTGCGCAGCACCTGCAAGGGTTCACCACCGCCCATGTAGCAATGGCCCGAATCGAACAGCAGCCCGACTTCATTACCGGTCAACGCCATCAGGGTGTCGATGTCCGACGGCGATTCGACGTAGGCACCCATATGGTGGTGATACGCCAGACGCACGCCCTGGGACAGGGTGAAGCGCGCCAGCTCGGTCAGCTTGTCGGCGTATTGTTGCCACGCCTGTTCGGTGTGAAAACGCGGGCGCTCGACCAGCGGAATTCGCTGGCCCTGAATGGAGTCGGCGACTTCACCGTAAACCAGCACGTTCGCGCCGTTCTTCGCCAGCAGCTCGACATGGCTGGCAATCGCGTCGATTTCCTCGGCCACCGAACGCCGCGCCAGACGACTGGAATACCAGCCGGACACCAGCGCCAGGTCATACGGACGCAGCACGTCGCCAACACCTTTGGCGTCCTTGGGAAACTTGCCGTTGAGTTCGAAGCCTTCATAACCGATGGCCTTGCCTTCGCTGAGGGCGGTGCTCAGCGGCGTTTCACCGCCGAGGGACGGCAGGTCGTCGTTGCTCCAGGAAATCGGGTTGATGCCAATTCGGATAGCGGGCATGGCTGCACCTTTTATTGTTATTTCTAGAATGTTCAACCGCGGCTCAGGCCCGGGCCGTACGCCAGGCATCGATCAGCTCGACGAAGGTGCCCTGTACCTGACGGATCAGCGTCTCGTCGTCGATTTCGCCGGCCAGCCAGGCGCGGCTCGGTTCCTGGAAAATCGTCCGGCCCACGGCGAACCCGCGGCAGGTCTGGCTCTGACTGGCCTGCTGGAAGCCTTCGGCCAATGCGGATGCCGGGGCATTCAGGCCCAGCAGCACCACGCCTCGGCAATAGGGATCGCGCGCCTGGATCAGTTCGTCGAGCTGTTGCCATTCCTTGGCGCTTTGCGCTTCGATCTTCCACCACGCCGGGTAAATGCCGAGGTTGTAGAGACGTTTGAGCGCGCGATACAACACGTCGGGATGCGGTGAGGGGTGATCCTTGGGCGGGATGATTTCCAGCAGCAGTTCGTGACCGCTGACTTGCGATGCCTGATACAACGCCTTGATTTGCGCTTCCTGCTCCAGCCGCAGCATCGGTTCGTCATCCGGGTGGAATTGCACCAGGCATTTGATGATTTGTTCCTGCGGCCAGGCGATCAGGTTGCTGCCGATCGAGCGCCCGTGCTCGAAGGCCAACGGCCGCGAGCCCTGCACCTCGACAGGCCGCGCCACCCACCAGCCTCGACCGGTGGCGGCGTTCAGCGAGTCCTGACCGAAACGCTGATCCGCCAGCAGCCCGACATCGGCTTCGATGCTCTGCTCGCGCAAATCGTTTTCGACCCGCTCCACGGCCTTGATAAACAGTTGCTTGAGTTCGCCGATGGCGCCGAGGTCGCGTCCGCCCTTCTGGGCCAGTTCCACCAGTTGTCCGCGATGGTCGAAGGCAAAGATGAACAGTTGCTTCCACTGCTTGCGCGGCACACTGACCTGATGCAGGCGTTGCAGGGTGACGTCCTGATCCGGCCGGGTAATCGGTACCGGGCTGCTGAACAGGTAATCGAGTTCGGCACGGGTCGGCATCGCCGGCGCGCAGGCATGGCGCGACACCACCAGACCACCGCAGGCGTTGGCCAACTGGCAGCAACGCTCGTCGCTGGCATCCTCCAGCCAACCGCTGAGGAAACCCGACATGAACGCATCGCCGGCGCCCAGTACGTTCAGCACCTCGACCCGCACGCCGGGATAAATCGCGCCGTCTTCAAGACGTTGTGGAATCTCCCCGTGGATCACCGTGCAACCTTGCGGACCGAGCTTGACCACCAAGGTCGCTGCGCTCAAGCGCCGGACATTGCGCAGGGCGGTGAGCAAATCCTCGGAACCGCCGGCCAGCAGAAACTCTTCTTCCGTCCCGACCACAAGGTCGAAGCGCGGGAGGATTTGTTGCACATGTTGAGTGACGTTCTGATCGGCAACGAAACGGGTTTCGCCGTCCGCCTTGCCGGCGAGTCCCCACAGGACCGGGCGGTAGTCGATGTCCAGCACCCGTTTGACGTTGTGCTTTTCGGCGTAGTCCAGCGCCTGGGTGCTCGCCTTGTAGACGCCATCGGTGGAGAAATGAGTGCCGGTGATCAGTAAGGCTTTGCTGGAGGCGATAAAGGCTTCGCTGATGTCTTCGGCCCGCAGCGCCATGTCGGCGCAATTCTCACGGTAGAAGACCAGGGGAAAGGTTTCCCGATCCTTGAGACCCAGCAGCACCATGGCGGTCAGTCGCTCCGGATCGACCTTGATGCCGCTGACATCGCAGCCTTCACGGGCCAGCGACTCGATCAGGAAACGCCCCATATGATCGTCGCCGGTCCGGCTCAGCATCGCCGACCTGAGCCCCAGCCGGGCGGTGCCGAACGCGATGTTGGCGGACGAGCCGCCGAGGTATTTGGCGAAGCTGCTCACATCCTCCAGCCGTGCCCCGACTTGCTGCGCATAGAGGTCGACGCCGAGGCGTCCGAGGCAAATCAGATCCAATTGACGTCCACTGGCAAAACGAGTCTGGCCCATGCTGGCTCCTGTTATTTTTATCAGCCTGTGCCCAACGCGGTGACCGCGCCGGACACTCTTGGTGGATGCAGACTAAAACGAGCCGGATCGAACAATCAATAAATATTCCAATTATTTTTCACGTGGAATATTTTTTCCAATAAGCTTCAGTGCGGGCGCTCCAGACGCAGTGCATCGTTTCAGCAGGCATCCCGCTGGCGCAAGCCCAAGATTTTGTCCGGGCCGAGCCTGTAGACTGCGCACAGCCAAACTATTGTCAGGGGACGAGACGTAACCGTCCCTATAAGAACAAGCCAAAAGGATTATTTATGTCCAGCACCGATCAGCCGGCTACCGCCGAGAGCACGCCCGAGAGCGATCTTGCCAGCCCCCCGATCAATGCCGAGCGTCTGCTGCAGCTCATCACCACTGAATACGAAAGCCTTCCGCGCCAGCTCAAACGCATCGCCAGTTACATGAGCCAGCAAAGCGACCGGATCATGGTCGACCGCATCAGCGACATCGCCCGCGAGTGCGAAGTGCACCCGTCGGCCATCGTGCGGTTTTCCCAGCGTTTCGGTTTCAGCGGATTCAGTGAAATGCAGGCGCTGTTCCGCGAGGCGTATACCCACAAAGCCACGCCGGTACAGAACTACCAGCAGCGCATTCGCAGCATGATCGCCAACAAGTCGCAGAAAGCCAGCGGCGGCGACCTGGCCCGCGAGTGCATCGACGCCACCCTTTCGGGCATCGAACGCCTGGGCCAGGAACTGGATGACCAAGCCTTTGAAAAGGCCGTGGATCTTGTGGTCAATGCCGACAATATCTACGTGGTCGGGGTACGCCGCTCGTTCGCCGTGGCCGACTATCTGGTCTACAACCTGCAACACACCAACAAGCGCATTCACCTGGTCTCGGGCCTCGGCGGCAGCTATCGCGAGCAGATGCGCAGCGTGCGCGCCAATGACCTGGTGATCGCCATCAGCTTTACGCCGTATGGTAAGGAAACCCAGCACTGCCTGCGCATCGCCCAGCACCATCAGGCGAAAACCCTGATCATCACTGACAGCAATCTCTCGCCCCTGGCCAAGCGCGCCAATACCCTGCTGCTGGTCAATGAAGGTAGCTCGTTTGCGTTCCGATCCTTGAGTGCGACTTTGTGCCTTTGCCAGGCGCTGTTTATCGCCGTGGCCTATCGACTGGAGTTGAAGGTGGACGAGATTCACGAGCAGGTCGGGTTCGAGGACTGATCGGAGCACCGTCATCTCAACGAATATGGCAGTTCAAAATATTTATTCCATTATTTGAACGCAAGGAATATTTATTCTATAAACAGGATCTCTGAAAACAAAAACTCAAAGGATCCTGTCATGCGTGAACTCGGAATCGGCCTGATCGGCACGGGCTTCATGGGGCGCGCCCACGCCCTGGCCTTTCGCAACGTCAGCGGGGCATTCGAACTGCCCTTCACCCTTCGCCTGGCCGCCCTGGCTGACGCCGATCCCGCACGCGCACAAGCCTGCGCAACCGCCTGGGGCTTCGATCAAGCCCATGGCGACTGGCAGCGATTGATCGACGACCCCAAGGTCAACCTGATCGCCATCACCACTCCCAATCACCTGCACTACCCGATGGCCATGGCCGCCCTCGCCGCCGGTAAGCCGGTTTACTGCGAAAAGCCGCTGGCGGTGAATCTTGAGCAAGCTCATGCCATGCGCGTGGCGGCGAAGCATGCCGGCGTCGTCACCCGGGTCGGCTACAACTATCAGCACAACCCGATCATCGGCCTGGCGAGAGAGCTGATCCTGAGTGGCGAACTCGGCAAGATCATCAGCTTTCAAGGTGAATTCAGCGAAGATTTCATGGCCGATCCGGCCTCCCCCTGGTCGTGGCGCTGCGAACCGGAACATGCTGGTGGAGCATTGGCGGATCTGGGCAGCCACCTGCTCGCCATGGCGCGCTACCTGCTGGGCGATGTCGAAGCGGTGTGCGCCGACTCCCAGACAGTCCATGGCCAACGCCCGACCACAACCGGCAGCCAGGAACGACGTCGCATTGCGGTCGACGATCAAGCCCATGCCTTGCTGCGTTTCGCCAGTGGCGCGCGGGGTACCTTCAGCAGCAGCTGGCTCAAGCATGGCTACAAGAATCATCTGAGCTTCGAAATCAGCGGCACCCGAGGCACCCTGGCGTTTGATCAGGAGCGCTTGAACGAGATACGCCTGTGTCGCGCCGGCGAAGGTGGCTTCCAGCGTTTACTCGCCGGACCGGACTTGCCCGGCTACGCCGCGTTCAGCCCGGCGCCGGGGCATCAGCTGGGCTACAACGAGCTGAAGACACTGGAAGTGCATGAGCTGATCATGGCGTTGGCCGGGAGCGGGCAGACCGGGACTGATTTTGAAGAAGCATTTGAAGTTGAGAGGCTGGCGACGGCGATTCGGGTCGCGGCTGAGGAACGACGCTGGGTGTCTGTCAGTGAAATCACTGGGTAGTTTTGTGCGGGCACAAAAAAGCCGATCTAGGTGATCGGCTTGAGTGTCGGACTTTGATGAGGAAGTAAACTGGATCCCCTGTAAAAGTCCCTGCGCATGAAAAAGCCCAACTCGCTAAAGTTGGGCTAAGTCATTGAATTATATGGTCGGGACGGAGTGATTCGAACACTCGACCCCTAGCACCCCATGCTAGTGCGCTACCGGACTGCGCTACGCCCCGACTAGGTTTGAAACTCGTTCTCCATCTCGAAGAACGCTCAAGAATATATCGCAAGCTTTTGAAAACTGGAAGTATTTAAAAGCACGAAATTATTTCTTGAGAACCACCAGAACATCTTCGAGCTCGGCGATCATCTGGCGGATCATTTGCTTGTATTGGGTGGTGTCGTCTTTGGCTTCATCGCCGGACAGACGCAGTCGCGCGCCGCCGATGGTAAACCCCTGATCGTAAAGGAGCGCGCGGATCTGCCGGATCATCAGCACGTCCTGGCGCTGATAATACCGGCGGTTTCCGCGGCGTTTGACGGGGTTGAGCTGAGGAAACTCCTGCTCCCAGTAGCGCAGCACGTGCGGTTTTACCGCACACAGCTCGCTGACTTCACCGATGGTGAAGTAGCGTTTGCCCGGGATGACGGGGAGTTCGTCGTTATGACTTGGTTCCAGCATAAGCCTCAACTCGGGCCTTCAACTTCTGCCCTGGACGAAAGGTGACCACACGGCGAGCCGTGATCGGGATTTCTTCCCCCGTTTTCGGGTTGCGGCCAGGCCGCTGGCGTTTGTCCCGAAGGTCGAAATTGCCGAAACCCGACAATTTGACCTGCTCGTTGTCTTCAAGAGCGTGCCTGATTTCCTCGAAAAACAGTTCAACCAATTCCTTGGCTTCCCGCTTGTTCAGGCCCAGCTCTTCATACAGACGTTCCGCCATCTCAGCTTTCGTCAAAGCCCCCATACGTCACTTCCTTAACGTGGCGTTCAACCTTTGTTCGAGCGAGGTGAGGATATTTTGCGTCGTCGAATTCACCTCATCGTCATTAAGAGTGCGCGATGGATGCTGCCAGGTCAAGCCGACTGCGAGGCTTTTTCTATCAGGATCAATGCCTTTACCCTGATACACGTCAAATAGCCTGAGGTCTGTCAGCCATTCGCCTGCATTTTCACGGATTACGTCCAGTACAGCCGAGGCTGCAACGTCTTTGTGCGCAATCAGTGCCAGGTCACGACGCACTTCAGGAAAGCGCGACAACTCGTGGAATTTCGGCATTTTACCCAGAGCGACTTCAGCCAGAACCAGCTCGAAGACAAAGACCGGACGGTCGAGACCCAGGGACTTCGACAGTTCAGGGTGAATCGCGCCGATAAAGCCGACTTCACGCCCTTCCCGCTCGATGCGTGCGGTCTGGCCCGGATGCAGCGCAGGGTGTTTGCCCGGTGCAAAAGTGAACTGATCCAGCGCACCGGCAAAGCCCAGCACTGCTTCTACGTCAGCCTTGACGTCGAAGAAGTCCACGGTATCGCGACCTTGCGCCCAGCCTTCCGGCAGACGGCTGCCGCATACCACACCGGCGATCATCGACTCTTGCTTCAGACCTTCCAGCTGACCGACAAAGCGCAGACCGCTCTCGAACAGACGAACACGATCCTGCTGGCGGTTGAGGTTGTGCTGCAACGCCTTGACCAGACCCGGCCACAGCGACGAACGCATGGCGGCCATGTCATTGGAGATCGGGTTCGCCAACAGCAGCGGCTCCACGCCCGGGTTGAACAGCTCGAACTGCTTCGGATCGATGAAGCTGTAGGTGATCGCTTCCTGGTAGCCACGGGCGACCAGCAGACGACGCAGCTCCGGCAGATCGCTGCGCGCTTCGGCCTTGGCCTGTGGCGCCAGACGAGCTTGCGGGTAACGAACCGGCAGGCGGTTGTAACCGTACAGACGTGCCAGCTCTTCGATCAGATCGACTTCCAGGCTGATGTCGAAGCGATGGCTTGGCACTTCTACGCGCCACTGCCCTGCTCCGTCGGCGGAAACCTTCAGACCCAAAGCATTGAGCAGACGCTCGACTTCGGCCGAATCCATTTCCATGCCCAGCATCTGGGTGATGCGCTGAGCCCGCAGGGTGATCGGCGCGATCGACGGCAAGTGCTGCTCGCTGACGGTCTCGATGATCGGGCCGGCTTCGCCACCGGTGATTTCCAGCAGCAGGCCGGTGGCGCGCTCCATGGCTTCACGGGCCAGTTGCCAGTCCACACCGCGCTCATAGCGGTGCGAAGCGTCAGTGTGCAGACCATACGAACGAGCCTTGCCCGCGACAGCGATCTGGTCGAAGAACGCACTTTCAAGGAACACGTCGCGAGTGGTCGCGGAAACGCCACTGTGCTCGCCACCCATCACGCCGGCAATCGCCAGAGCGCGAGTGTGGTCGGCGATCACCAGCGTATCGCTGCGCAGGCTGACTTCCTGACCGTCGAGCAGAACGAGCTTCTCGCCCTCTTCCGCCATGCGCACACGGATGCCGCCATTGATTTCGGCGAGATCGAAGGCGTGCAGAGGCTGGCCCAGCTCGAGCATCACGTAGTTAGTGATGTCGACGGCGGCGTCGATGCTGCGGACTTCGGCGCGACGCAGACGCTCAACCATCCACAGCGGCGTCGGCCTGGACAGGTCAACGTTACGGATGACACGGCCCAGGTAACGCGGGCAGGCCGCAGGTGCCAAAACTTCTACCGAGCGCACTTCGTCGTGCACCGCCGGAACGGTCATCACCACCGGGCGAGTGACCGGAGCGTCGTACAGCGCGCCGACTTCACGGGCCAGACCGGCCAGGGACAGGCAGTCGCCACGGTTCGGAGTCAGATCGACTTCGATGCTGGCGTCTTCCAGGTCCAGATAAACACGGAAATCTTCGCCCACCGGCGCATCGGCTGGCAGCTCCATCAGACCGTCATTGCCTTCACCGACCTGCAGCTCGGATTGCGAGCACAGCATGCCGTTGGACTCGACACCGCGCAGCTTGGCCTTCTTGATCTTGAAGTCGCCCGGCAGCTCGGCACCGATCATCGCGAACGGAATCTTCAGGCCTGGACGCACGTTTGGCGCACCGCACACGACCTGGAAAGTTTCCGCGCCATTGCTGACCTGGCACACGCGCAATTTGTCGGCATCGGGGTGCTGCTCGGTGCTCAGCACCTCACCCACCACCACGCCACTGAAAACACCGGCGGCCGGCGTAACGCTATCGACCTCAAGACCGGCCATCGACAGACGGGCAACCAGCGCGTCGCGATCTACCTGCGGGCTGACCCAGCCACGCAGCCATTGTTCACTGAATTTCATCCTGCTCTCCTAAGAATTCGTTACGACTAGCGAAATTGCGCGAGGAACCGCAAGTCGTTGTCGAAGAACAGACGCAAGTCGTTCACGCCGTAACGCAGCATGGCCAGACGCTCAACGCCCATGCCGAAGGCAAAGCCCGAGAACTCTTCCGGATCGATCCCGGACATGCGCAACACGTTCGGGTGAACCATGCCGCAGCCCATCACTTCCAGCCAGCCAGTCTGTTTGCAAACGCGGCAGCCTTTACCGCTGCACATCACGCATTCCATGTCGACTTCGGCGGAAGGCTCGGTGAACGGGAAGTACGAAGGACGGAAACGCACCGCCAGCTCTTTCTCGAAGAACACCCGCAAGAACTCTTCGATCGTGCCTTTGAGGTCGGCGAAGTTGATATCGCGATCGACCAGCAGGCCTTCGACCTGGTGGAACATCGGCGAATGGGTGATATCGGAGTCGCTGCGGTACACACGGCCTGGGCAGACAATGCGGATCGGCGGCTTTTTCGATTCCATGGTGCGGACCTGTACCGGCGAGGTATGGGTGCGCAGCAACATGTTGGCGTTGAAATAGAAGGTGTCATGCATCGACCGGGCCGGGTGGTGGCCTGGGATGTTGAGCGCCTCGAAGTTGTGATAGTCGTCTTCAACCTCAGGGCCTTCGGCAATGCCGTAGCCGATATGGGTGAAGAACTGTTCGATACGTTCCAGAGTCCGGGTTACCGGATGCAGACCACCGGAGGTCTGACCGCGGCCCGGCAGGGTCACGTCAATCGATTCGGCAGACAGTTTGGCAGCCAGTTCGGCTTCTTCAAACAGAGCCATGCGCGCATTGAGAACGCCTGTAACACGTTCCTTGGCAACGTTGATCAGGGCGCCGACCTGCGGACGCTCTTCTGCCGGCAAATTCCCCAGGGTCTTCATCACCTGAGTCAATTCACCCTTTTTGCCAAGGTATTGAACCCGGATTTGCTCCAGGGCATTGATATCTTCAGCGCTTTGCACAGCCTCTAGTGCTTGAGAGACCAGCGCATCCAGGTTTTCCATGTACAGACTCCAGATACAAAATAGGGGAAGAGCTTGAAGGCTCTTCCCCTATTTATGACGTTTAACACCTGGCCCCACAGAGGTGTGGCCAGGTGACTGTCGGGGGTACTTAAGCCAAGGTGGCTTTAGCTTTCTCGACAATCGCAGCAAACGCCGCTTTTTCGTTCACTGCCAGATCAGCCAGAACCTTACGGTCGATCTCGATGGACGCTTTTTTCAGGCCAGCGATGAAACGGCTGTAGGACAGACCGTTAACACGAGCACCAGCGTTGATACGAGCGATCCACAGAGCGCGGAACTGACGTTTTTTCTGACGACGGTCACGGTAGGCGTATTGGCCTGCCTTGATTACCGCTTGCTTGGCAACACGGAATACGCGGGAGCGTGCGCCGTAGTAGCCTTTAGCAAGTTTCAGAATTTTTTTGTGACGTTTACGGGCAATGACGCCACGCTTTACACGAGCCATGAGTTACTTCCTCTATTCTTGATCCAAAAATTAACGAAGGCGCAGCATGCGCTCGACTTTTGCCACGTCAGACGGATGCAGCAAGCTGCTACCGCGCAGTTGACGCTTACGCTTGGTCGACATTTTGGTCAGGATGTGGCTCTTGAAAGCGTGCTTGTGCTTGATACCGTTAGCAGTTTTCAGAAACCGCTTAGCAGCACCACTTTTGGTTTTCATCTTTGGCATGTTCGGATACTCCGCATTCAGTTGATAAACATAATCAGAAGGCCTGCCGTGCCCTGTTGATTACTTCTTCTTTTTCGGGGCGATGACCATGATCAGCTGGCGTCCTTCCATCTTAGGATGCTGTTCGACCGAACCGTACTCGAGCAGGTCTTGTTCAACCCGCTTGAGGAGTTCCATCCCCAGCTCCTGGTGGGCCATCTCACGGCCGCGGAATCGCAAGGATACCTTGGCCCTGTCCCCGTCACTCAGGAAACGTACCAGGTTGCGCAGTTTTACCTGGTAATCCCCTTCCTCCGTCCCTGGACGAAACTTGATTTCTTTTACCTGAATCTGCTTCTGGTTCTTCTTCGCCGCAGCAATCTGCTTCTTCTTTTCGAAGATCGATTTGCCGTAGTCCATCACCCGGCAAACCGGCGGGACTGCGTCGGCAGAGATTTCTACCAGATCAAGCTTTGCTTCTTCAGCAATACGAAGCGCTTCATCAATCGAGACGATGCCAATCTGCTCGCCATCAGCGCCAATTAACCGAACCTCGCGTGCCGAGATATTCTCGTTGATCGGGGCTTTCGGTGCAGCTCGTTTATCTTGTCTCATTTCACGCTTAATAATAATTACTCCGAATCTGGGCGACCACGCCGGGAAACCGCTTGCGCGAGAAACTCAGCGAACTGGGCGACGGGCATCGAGCCCAGGTCAGCACCTTCACGAGTACGCACAGCGACAGTCTGCATCTCGACTTCCTTATCCCCAATAACCAAGAGATATGGAACCTTGAGCAAAGTATGCTCGCGGATTTTAAAGCCGATCTTTTCATTTCTCAAGTCGGACTTGGCACGAAACCCGCTTTCGTTGAGAGTTTTTTCGACCTGAGCGACGAAATCTGCCTGTTTATCAGTGATATTCATGATCACTGCCTGGGTTGGCGCCAGCCACGCAGGGAATGCACCTTCGTAGTGCTCGATCAGAATGCCGACGAAACGCTCGAACGAACCGAGGATCGCACGGTGCAACATCACCGGATGCTTGCGGCTGTTGTCTTCGGAGACGTATTCGGCTCCCAGACGCACCGGCAGGTTGAAATCGAGCTGCAAGGTACCACACTGCCACACGCGACCGAGGCAATCTTTCAGCGAGAATTCAATCTTCGGACCGTAGAAAGCGCCCTCACCCGGCTGCAGATCGTACGGCAGACCAGCGCTATCAAGCGCTGCAGCCAGGGCCGCTTCGGCGCGATCCCACAGCTCGTCGGAACCGACGCGTTTTTCCGGACGAGTGGACAGCTTCATCTCGATGTCTTTAAAGCCGAAGTCGGCATAAACATCCATGGTCAGCTTGATGAACGCTGCGGATTCAGCCTGCATCTGTTCTTCGGTGCAGAAGATGTGGGCGTCGTCCTGAGTGAACGCACGCACACGCATGATGCCGTGCAGCGCACCCGACGGCTCGTTGCGATGGCAGGCACCGAACTCGGCCAAGCGCATCGGCAGCTCGCGGTAGCTCTTCAGACCCTGGTTGAACACCTGCACGTGGCAAGGGCAGTTCATCGGCTTGATGGCGTAGTCGCGGCTTTCCGACTCGGTGGTGAACATGTTGTCGGCGTAGTTGGCCCAGTGCCCGGATTTCTCCCACAGGCTGCGGTCAACGACTTGCGGCGTCTTGATCTCGAGATAGCCGTTGTCGCGCTGCACTTTGCGCATGTACTGCTCGAGAACCTGGTAAAGCGTCCAGCCATTCGGGTGCCAGAACACCATGCCCGGCGCTTCTTCCTGGGTGTGGAACAGGCCCAGGCGCTTGCCGATCTTGCGGTGATCGCGCTTTTCAGCTTCTTCGATACGCTGGATGTAAGCAGCCAGTTGCTTCTTGTCAGCCCACGCGGTGCCGTAAACGCGCTGCAATTGCTCGTTCTTGGCATCACCGCGCCAGTAGGCGCCGGACAGCTTGGTCAGCTTGAAGGATTTCAGGAAGCGAGTGTTCGGCACGTGCGGACCGCGGCACATGTCGACGTATTCTTCGTGATAGTACAGGCCCATGGCCTGCTCGTTCGGCATGTCCTCGACCAGACGCAGCTTGTAATCTTCGCCACGAGCCTTGAACACTTCGATCACTTCGGCACGCGGAGTGACTTTCTTGATGACGTCGTATTCAGTGTCGATCAGCTGTTGCATGCGCTGTTCGATGGCCGCCATGTCGTCCGGCGTAAAAGGACGCTCGAAGGCGATGTCGTAATAGAAGCCTTCATCAATGACCGGACCGATGACCATTTTGGCCGTCGGGTACAACTGCTTGACCGCGTGGCCAACCAGGTGGGCGCAAGAGTGGCGAATGATCTCCAGCCCCTCTTCATCCTTTGGCGTGATGATTTGCAGCGTTGCGTCGCTGTCGATGATGTCGCTGGCGTCAACCAGCTTGCCGTTCACCTTGCCGGCCAGGGTGGCCTTGGCCAGGCCTGCACCGATGGATGCGGCGACCTCGGCTACGGAAACCGGGTGATCGAATGAACGTTGACTGCCGTCGGGAAGAGTAATAGTTGGCATGGCGCCTCCTCTCCTAGTGGTGACCCCTACCAAAGGTCACGTGGGTTGGGATGAGCCAGTACAAGATCCGATCCAGGCCATTCAATGACGAACGCCTGCCTTACAGCGGCAGGAGCCTTGCGGCCAACCGGAAAACCGAACCAGAGTGACTGGGATTCAAATCAGAAAATTCGTACGCTGCCGCTGCCAGGACTGAAGGTCATCCGGAGCTTGCGAACGCCCGAGCCAGGCATGCTAGCACAGATGAACGGTCACCGATGCACTCTGGTTTTACCGGGAGGCAAATCGTCCGTTTTATGCCAGAGTGCTGAACTTGATCGGCCTTAGGCCCCTCAGATAACAAGACATTGACCCACAAGGAGCATCCTCGCATGCGTCTTAACACCCTGCTTGCTGCAGTCGCCCCCCTCGTTTTGCTGCTGCCGTTGAGCGCCCATGCCGACTGGCCGAAGGGCGAGCGTGAGAAATACATGGCTCAGTGCACCCAGGCGGCCACTCCGCAAATCGGTGCCGCTGCCGCAAAGTCCCACTGCGCGTGCGGTGCCGATGCGATCAAGTCCTACCCGGCCAGCGACATTCAGGCACTGATGGACAACAAGGCCAGCCAGGAACTGCAGCAGAAAGCCCTGGGGCAAATTGCCAAATGCAAGGCCAATACACCGGCGAAAAAATGATGAAACAGGCCTTTTCACTGCCCCCAGCACCGCTGAAAAGCATCTGATTCAGGCCTTTTCGTACGATTTATGCAGGTTTTACAGGTTTTTTTATTGTCTTTATTTTTCGCCAGAAGCCTTTTAAACCGGGGCCTCCAGCCGAAACAGGCAGTAAAGAAAACACGACTGATTGGCAAACAGCACGTCCGGGGGGCTACCAAAGCGAACATTTCGACTATGATATCCCAGTGTGCCCAGTTGGCCTGAGCAGCACAGTACTACTGAAAATATATGTTTCTTGGAGATACACCATGTCTAATCGCCAAACCGGCACCGTTAAATGGTTCAACGATGAAAAAGGCTTCGGCTTCATCACTCCTCAAGGTGGCGGTGACGACCTGTTCGTACACTTCAAAGCTATCGAATCCGACGGTTTCAAAAGCCTGAAAGAAGGCCAGACCGTTTCCTTCGTGGCTGAGAAAGGCCAAAAGGGTATGCAAGCTGCACAAGTTCGCCCAGAGTAATTTCCCGGCGCACTAAAAAAACCCCGTCCATGTGACGGGGTTTTTTATGGGTGAAACAAACGCCCGAAAGGCTCAGCCGCAGTTGACGCGGGTGACTACCAGGTTCTGATCGGTATTCAGGTTGAGGCGATCGGAGCGGTACTCCAAAGTGATCATGTCATTCGGCTTGAGGAATCGGGCGTTCTGCGCACCGGCTTTCTTGCGCGCTTGCTCCAATAGTTCCGGCGAAGCTTTCTTGCCGAGAGCGAACTCCGCAGCCGATGCTTCACAACGACCATGTCCGGCCTCAGTCGCCACGGGATCCTTCTGCGACTCGCTGGAGGTCGTAGAGCAACCAGCCAACAGAGCAACGGCCATCAGTGCACCCAGTGACGCGAACTTCCAAGGCATTGAAGCCTCCTTATTTCAATTTTGAGCAGAGATCGTGCGACCGCCAATACGGCGTTTGGTTTCACGGTGAGTGCTATCACCCCGCCCCACAATCGGAAAAACACTGAGTGTGCCTGAGCAACGTCTGAAGCTTCACCCCGTAAAACGTCACTGAATATTAATGACGCTCAGTAGACATCTATGTAATCGAAGGGAGGATTTGGCCAGTTGTCCTTGAGCGCGTTGAAGATCTGCATGGCCCAGACTTCGTCGTTGGCCGCGACATTTCCCACGTATCCCGAGCCTTTTGCCCAAGTCTCCAGACGAAACAGCAGGCCATCGATGTCCTGGCCGCCAGTGACACCCGAAGAGATATAGGCAATGCCACCCTTGGTCACGCGCAGTTGAGTGTGTTCGTCATCACTGGCTGACGCCAGCATCCGGCGGACAGCATCAAGGGTCAGGCCGTCGGGGCTATTCAAATCGATCTGCACAGCGCAATCCTTGTTTTTTTGCGGAAACGACCAAGTGTCGCATAGCCCTGCGCTCATGCCTAAGTCGCAGTGCCAAACGCTCGGCAAAGTGGTTAACTCAAAACTCCGATCCCGCGACCGAGCCTTGCCATGACCACCGTAAGCATTACCGCCGACATCAAGGCCGCCTGGCCGCAAGGGCACAGTTCTTACAGTCCGGGCAGTCCGGAGGAATTGGCATTGATCAGCATTGACTTGCTGGTGAAGACGCTGGGAACGCAAGGCGCGCAGTCGTTCATCGCCCAGCTGTTCGAAAAGTATCCCGATGACTTCAAAGGCACATCGGACACCGAGAGGGAGTAAAAGCCCGCAAGCTGGCACCTGCGGGCGTATCGCTTACTTCAGACGTTTCAGACGCTCGGTCAGCAGATCGAAGAAGCCTTGGGCGTCGCCGTTCTCCACCCAGAAGGCGTTCTTCGGCGCCTTGAGGCCGTCATACCAGTCGACAATAGTCTGGCCGAAGGTCGGGCCTTCACGGCTGTCGACCACCACATTCACCGACCGGCCAGTGAACAGCTCAGGCTTGAGCAGATAAGCCACGACGGTGGCGTCATGCACAGGACCACCCGGAATGCCGTAGTGCTCCATATCGCCTTTGATGTACTCGTTGAGGATGTCGCCGACAATCTTGCTCGCATTGTTGTTCAGCGCCGCGATCTGCTTCAGGCGCGCATCGCTGGTCAGGATCTTGTGGGTCACATCCAGTGGCAGGTAAGTCAGTTTCACCCCGCTTTTAAGCACCACTTCCGCTGCTTGCGGGTCGGCGTACAGGTTGAACTCGGCCACCGGCGTGATGTTGCCGCCATTGAAGTGGGCGCCACCCATGATCACCACTTCCTTGATCCCCTGAACAATCTCCGGCTCCTGGATCAGCGCCAGGGCCAGGTTGGTCTGCGGGCCGAGCATCGCGATGGTGATGCTGTGCGGCTTGGCTTTTTTCAGGGTGTCGATCAGGTAGTTGACCGCATTGCCTTCGGCCAGGCCCTTTTTCGGCTCGTGCACGGTGACACCCGACAGGCCTTCCTTGCCATGGATGTTTTCGGCGTAGATCGGAGTGCGCATCAGCGGCTTCGGCGCGCCGGCGTACACCGGAATCTCTTCCCGCCCTGCCCACTCACGGGCCAACCGGGCATTGCGCGAAGTCTTGTCCAGACGCACGTTGCCGGCCACGGTGGTGAACGCGCGAATGTTCAGCTCCTCCGGTGAGGCCATGGCTAACAACAGGGCGACCACGTCATCGGCGCCCGGATCGGTGTCGATGATCAGGTCGATCTTTTCCGCCGCCTGGGCGCCGGTCGCGGTTATCACGGACAAAAGCAGCAGACTCCGAATCAATTGATGCATTTTTTGAGCATAGCGGTGCATGGCGCATTCCTTGTGCAGATGAAATCAAAAGGGGCGAACCCTGTTTAGAACGTAACTCCAGACACCAGCACGATGTTGCAGTACGGCTGGCATTCGCCCGTACGAACGATCGCTCGTGCCTGTCGGCTGAGTACTTTGAATTGCTCGTGACTGAGCAGGTCACGCCGCCCCAGCGAGCCTTCGTCATTCAGCTCGTCCAGCGTGGACAGCGCGGTCGGTTGCTTGTCGAAAATCTCCTTGGCCAGCGCGTGGCTTTCCACCTGCATCTCGCTGAGTACGACTTTCAGGGTGCTGACGAAATCCGGCACGCCATGCGTCAACGCCAGGTCGATCAGTTCGACACCCGGCGGCACTGGCAGGCCGGCATCGCCGATCACGACCATGTCGCCGTGGCCGAGGGAAGCAATCAGCCGCGACAGGGCGACATTGAGCAAAGGAGTCTTTTTCATGCGGGTTTGAATGCCTGTACGTCGGAGGTGGTGGGAATGGACGGCTGGGCACCTGCCCGGGTAACCGACAGGGCCGCAGCGACCTGCCCGAAACGAATGGCCTCGTCCTCGGTTTTGCCGGCCGCCAGTGCCGCCGAAAATCCGCCGACAAACGTATCCCCGGCGGCGGTGGTATCGACAGCCTTCACTTTGGGTGCAGGAAAATGCTGGTAACCCGTGCCGTTGGCGAACAATGAGCCTTGAGCCCCCAGCGTGATGATGACCTTGCCGGCGCCCAGTGACATCAGGTGCGCCGCAGCTTTTTCAGCGGTCGCCAGCGAGTCCACCGGCAAACCGCTGAGGGCGGCAGCCTCGCTCTCGTTGGGAATCAGATAATCGATGGCGGCAAACCAGTCTGCCGGCAGCGGTCGACTGGCCGGCGCAGGGTTGAGGATGACCGTCTTGCCCAGTTCACGTCCACGTTTCAGCGCATGGCCTACCGTGGCGTCGGGGATTTCTAATTGGCAGATGATCACGTCGGCCGCTTGCAGCACGGCGTCGAACCGGTCGATGACCGCCGGGGTCATCGAACCATTGGCGCCGGCCACGATGACAATCGCGTTCTGACTGTTGTCATCGACCACGATCAGCGCCACGCCACTGGAATCCTCCACCACGCTGACCGCCTGACAATCGATCTGCTCGGCCAGCAACGCGTCGCGCAATTGCACGCCATAGTCATCGTTGCCGACACAGCCGACCATCGACACCTGCGCACCCAGCCGTGCAGCGGCTACCGCCTGATTGGCGCCCTTGCCGCCGGACACAGTCGCGAAAGAATGGCCGATCAGCGTCTCACCGCCCAGGGGCAAGCGCGGCGCCCGAGTGACCAGGTCCATGTTCAGGCTGCCTATTACCACTACATTTGCGGACATACATCATTACTCATCAATTCGGTTTCAGCGGTATTCGGTGAACACCCCGGACAGCGGTGCAGTCGATTCGCGCAGGACAATACTCGGGGTCACGATCCGCTGATCCGTCGCCAGAGCCGGGGTGGCAATTCTTCGCAACAAGACTTCCGCGGCCATCTCGCCCAATTGCAGGATCGACTGGCCCACGGTCGTCAGCGCTGGATACACGTAACGACTCATCTGGATATCGTCGAAGCCGATCACCGACAGCTCGGCGGGCACGCGCACGTTACGTTCTGCCGCCGCTCGCAACACGCCAATGCCGATCATGTCGTTACCGGCAAAAATCGCGCTCGGCGGGTTGTGCTCAAGCAGAACCGAAGCCGCGTTGTAACCGCCGGTGCTGGTGAAGTCGCTTTCCAGCATGCGCGACGGGGCCACTTCAACACCCGCCTCTTTCAGCGCTCGAGCAAAACCGGCCTGACGCATTTGCGCGACGCTGGTACTCGTCGGACCACCGATCGTGGCGATATCGCGATGACCGAGCTCAAGCAAATGCCGCGTCGCGAGGTACGCGCCATATTCGTGATCGATGCGCACCAGGTCGGCGTCCACGCCTTCGAGTCCACGGTCGACGATCACCATCGGCGTCTTTACGCCCGCCAGTCCTTGCGCCAGACCACTGTCGCCACCTGCCGAGGCGACGATCAATCCGTCGATGCGCTTTTCCAGCAGGACCCGCAGGTAGCTGCGCTGCTTGTCCGGGTTGTCGTCGGAGTTGCAGAGAATCACGCAGTAGCCGTTACGCTCGCAGTAATCCTCGATCCCGCGCGCCAGTTCGGCGAAGTACGGGTTGAGGCTGTTGGGCACCAGCAAGCCAATAGTGGCGGTGGTTTTCGCTTTCAGCGAACGGGCCACGGCGCTCGGCACATAGTCGAGACTCTTGATGGCCGCCTCGACCTTGAGCCGCACCTCTTCGCTCACCGGTCGGGTCTTGTTTACTACGTGGGACACAGTCGTGTAGGAAATTCCTGCAAGTGCTGCCACATCCTTGATCGTTGCCATTTATCAGCCCCGTCGGCTTGCGCGTTGACTGCGATAGGTGTCGAGCACCACGGCGATCACGATCACCGCACCGGTGATGATGCGCTTGGTCGGTTCGGTCGCGCCAATCTGCGCCAGGCCGGCCGCCAGCACGGAGATGATCAACACGCCGAAAAAGGTGCTGATCACCGAACCACGTCCGCCCATCAGGCTGGTGCCGCCGATCACCACGGCAGCGATCACTTGCAGCTCAAGGCCGGAACCAGCGTTCGGGTCGGCCGCTTCCAGCCGGGAAATCTGGAACAGCGCCGCAATGCCGGCGAGCAGCCCCATCAGGCTGAACACCAGAATTTTGTAGGGCTTGGGATTGATCCCCGCCAGACGCACCGCTTCTTCGTTGGTACCGATGCCGATCAGGTAGCGACCGAACACGGTACGGGTCAGAACGGCCTGGGCAACGAAAATGACCAGCAAGGCAATGATGAACGACGGCGAAATGCCGAAGGCAATCGGGTTCGACAGCCAGGCGAAGGAATCACCGATGTAGGCCGTGCGCGAACCGGTCATCTGATAGGCCAGGCCACGGGCCATCTCCAGCACACCGAGCGACACGATGAACGACGGAATTCGCCACGCCACGGTAATCGAGCCGGTCACCGTGCCGGCCAACGCCGCAACGGCCATACCCAACAAGGCGGCCGGCAATACGCTCCAGCCCCAGCCAAGAATCGCCACGCTGACAGTGGAGGCCGCGAGTGCCAGTACCGAGCCTACCGACAGGTCGATCCCGCCGATGATCAGGACGAACGTCATGCCCACCGCCAGAACCATCAGGTCGGGAATCTGGTTGGCCAGGGTGCTGAAGGTGTTATACGACAGGAAATGGCTGCTCATGACCGAGAACAGCGCAATCATTGCCAGCAACGCGCCGGCCAGGCCCAGGTAAGTGCCGAGGCCGTAGAAATTGCCACTGGATTTGCCGGCGGAAGATGCAGTTTTCATGGGAGATCCCTAGGCGCTGCTTCGTTGAGCAACGCATCACGTTTCTGGTAGCCGGCGAACGCGGCGGCAAGCAAGTCATCCTGGGTCCAGCTGTCGCGCTCGAACGTGTCGATCAGGCGCCCTGCCGACAACACACCGATGCGGTCGCAGATCAGCATCAGCTCGCGCAAATCGCTGGACACCACGACCAGCGCTTTGCCCTGCCGAGTCAGTTCGCCGAGCAAGGCATAAATATCGAACTTGGCGCCGACATCGATACCACGAGTCGGCTCGTCGAACAGCAGCACCGAACAGTCGCGCTCGAGCCAGCGACCGATCACCACCTTTTGCTGGTTGCCGCCGGACAGCTCGGACACCAGCTGCGTCGGGCTGGAACTGCGGATGCGCATGGCGTCGATCTGCCGTTGCGCGAGCTTAGTTTCATCGCCGTTGTTGACGAACCCGCCGCTGGAAATTTCCGGCATGTTGCCCAAGGCAATGTTGGCGCTGATCGACTGACTCAGCAGCAGGCCTTCGCCCTTGCGATCCTCGGTGATCAAGGCGATACCGTTGCGCACTGCATCGACTGGCGAGCGAATGCTCACCGTTTTTGCCGGCGAACCGAGTGCCACCGTGCCGCTGTCCGCGACATCGGCGCCGAAGATCAGCCGCAAAAGCTCGGTGCGCCCTGCTCCGATCAGCCCCGAAATGCCGAAAATCTCACCGGCGCGAACCTCAAAGGACACGTCACGCACCTTGTCGGAGCGGGTCAGACCTTTGACCGTCAGGGCCGGCGCGCCGATGTTGCGAGCCCCCAGATCGATATGCTCGCCCAGCTCCCGACCAACCATCAGGGTGACCAGTTGCTCGCTGTTGTAATTGGCCATTGGCTCGACACAGACCAGGTTGCCGTCGCGCAACACGGCAATGCGCTGTGCTACCCGGGCCAGCTCTTCGAGGCGATGCGAGATGTAGATGATCGAGACGCCGCGCGCCTGCAACCGGGTGATCTGCTCGAAAAGCATTTCAACTTCGCGAGCGGTGAGCATTGCGGTCGGTTCGTCGAGGATCAGCACATGGCAATCGCCGATCAGGTTGCGAGCGATCTCGACCATTTGCTGGTGACCGATGCCCAATTCGCCGACCAGTGTGTCCGGGTCGATGGCATCGAGGCCGACTTGAGCCATGGCTTCGATGGCGGCCTTGCGCAGCTGCTTGCGACTGATCCAGCCACCGTTACTTGGCAGGTTGTCGAGGAACAGGTTCTCCGCCACCGAAAGCGTCGGCAGCAGATTGAGCTCTTGCATGACCATGCGCACACCCAGCTCTTCAGCCTGCGTGCGACTGCCGGGGCGATAGTCCTTGCCCTGGAACTGCATCTGGCCGGTGGTAGGTGTGACCAGCCCGCCGATGATCTTCGACAGGGTGCTTTTGCCGGCACCGTTCTCACCGGTCAGCGCCAGCACTTCACCGCGCATCAACGTCAGGTCGATGCCGGTCAGAACCGGTTGCGCATAGGTCTTGCCGATACCGCTGACCGAGAGGACAGCGTTCGGAGCGGAAACTGACATAAAAATCTCCATGCGCTCGCCCGGACGGACGAGCGCCGTTGTGTCGCCAGAGGACTTATTTGGTGACCAGCTCGACTGGTGTCTCAATCACACCATTCGCACCACTGTCGACTTTCTCGCCCTTGATGATTTTCAGCGCAGTCTCGATGCCAAATACCGCTTGCTTCGCGGCGTACTGGTCGGCAGTCGCCAGAACGCGGCCGTCCTTCAGCATGGGCTTGATGGCATTGATGTTGTCGTAACCGACAACCTGCACCTGACCGGCCTTGCCGGCAGCGCGCACGGCGGAAACGGCACCCACGGCCATGCTGTCGTTACCGGCCAGCAGCGCCTTGACGTCCGGGTACTCGCTGAGAATCGAAGCGGCCACCTTGTTGCCCTTGTCGATTTCCCAATCGCCGGACTGCAGGGAAACAACCTTGATCTGCGCAGCCTCCATCGCATCCTTGAAGCCAGCGGTACGCTGCTGGGCGTTGGTCGTCGTGGAGACGCCTTCAATGATGCCGACTTCGTCACCGGCCTTCAGTTGCTTGGCCAGGTACTCGCCCACCAGACGCGCGCCTTTGCGGTTGTCCGGGCCTACGAACGGAACGCTGATGTTCTTGCTTTTGATCACAGCCGGATCGAGCTGGTTGTCGATGTTGATCACAGTGATACCGGCATCGACGGCTTTCTTGATCACCGGCACCATCGCCTTGGAATCAGACGGTGCGATGACCAGCGCGTTGACCTTTGCCAGAATCATCTGCTCGACGATGCGCGTCTGCCCCGCCGTGTCGGTTTCGTCCTTGATGCCGTTGGAGATCAGGTCGAAATCGGCGGAGTGTTCTTTCTGGTAGGCCTTGGCGCCGTCTTCCATGGTCAGGAAGAATTCGTTGGCCAGGGATTTCATGACCAGGGCGACTTTGGGTTTTTCAGGGGATTCGGCGAAAGCCGAAGAGACAGGCAGTGCGGCGGATGCGGCAGCCAGCATGGCGACAGCAAGAAGACGTCCAGCGAATGGCAGCTTCATGGGTTCACTCCGATCTTATGATTATTGTGAGCAACGCTTGCGCTGGCGTAAGCTCGCTGCACCCCACGACAATTCAATCCATCGCGAAGGCCGCGCAAACGTTTGCGTAGACCGAACTATGCGAATCACGCCGACATTTGTCAACAATCAGAAATCGGTATCTCATCGCAGGGCGAATCCACGGATTCGCCCTTGAGTGTTCAAGCCGTAGTGTTGACCACATTACCGGCAGAAGAACCCTTCGACATTTCCTTGACCAGTGCAGCCGAGACTTCCAGCAGGGCACCGCTGGTTTGAGCGATCTGCCCCTGGATGGACATCACCGCTTGCGACTTGGCTTCGGGGGTTGGATAACTCGCAGCCTGCGCGGCGGCCAGTTGTTGCTGCTGCTCCTGAAGCTGCTTCTGCAGTTCCTGCATCCGTTTGAGCAGCGTCTTGATAGTGATGCTCAGATTGTCACCGCCTTGAGCCTCGCTCGCGCTTGCTTCCTGGGCAGGACCACCGGTTCTGACCTGATTGGTTTCAACCTTCTCGGTACCCAGTGCCTCGGCTGACGCATCGGCTTCAGCTTCACTCATTGCATTGATCGTCGCAGCAGTTTTACCGCCGATCGTGACCGAACCGGGATTTGAAAAACCGATAGTCAATGACATTTGAACTCCTGAAAAATTGAATCCCTGTCAAGGCGCATCGGCCAGCGCGCCGTTTTCTTTAGCAGAGATCTGGAAAGCAGCCAGTTCAGTCTGAGGACGAGGCTCGTAGTCCTTTTCGGTGAGCCGAACGAGAAAACATCCCGCGTTCGGAAACCCGGATGAGCTAGGCAAGCTCACAACCACTCTTCAAATAAATCTTGATTCAAATCATAAGGTTAAACATTTCTCTCAAGCACAGTACGACTGGTACAGATCCTGCTCCCTCCCTGCACCCCTGGCATTCAGATCGGCCCGGGGCGCATCTAGATGAACCTGCATCAGCACCGTCTCACTACTAGAGAGAAAAATAATGACATCTGCTTTGAAGAGTTTCGTTCCGGGCGCTTTGGCCCTCCTCCTGCTCCTGCCAACTGCCCTCCAGGCAAAAGAAGCTGAAACCCAGGCCAAGCTGGCCAATGTAGTGGTCTTGGCCACCGGCGGCACCATTGCCGGCGCGGGCGCCAGCGCTGCCAACAGCGCGACTTATCAGGCCGCGAAAGTGGGCATCGAACAATTGATCGCCGGCATTCCCGAACTGAGCACGCTGGCCAATGTGCGTGGCGAACAGGTCATGCAAATCGCCTCGGAAAGCATCACCAACGAAAACCTCCTGCAACTGGGACGTCGCGTTTCCGAACTGGCCGACAGCAAAGACGTCGATGGCATCGTCATCACCCACGGCACCGATACCCTGGAAGAGACCGCGTACTTCCTGAACCTGGTGGAAAAAACCGACAAGCCGATCATCGTCGTCGGCTCCATGCGCCCGGGCACCGCCATGTCGGCGGACGGCATGCTAAACCTGTACAACGCCGTGGCCGTCGCCAGCAGCAAAGAAGCGCGCGGCAAAGGCGTACTGGTGACCCTGAACGATGAAATCCAGTCAGGTCGCGATGTCAGTAAGATGATCAACATCAAAACCGAAGCGTTCAAAAGCGCCTGGGGTCCGCTCGGCATGGTGGTAGAAGGCAAATCCTACTGGTTCCGCCTGCCAGCCAAGCGCCACACCATGGATTCGGAATTCGACATCAAAAACATCAAGAGCCTTCCTGATGTAGAAATCGCCTATTCCTACGGCAATGTCAGCGACACAGCCTACAAGGCCCTCGCCCAGTCCGGCGCCAAGGCGATCATCCATGCCGGTACCGGCAACGGCTCGGTTTCCTCGCGCGTGGTTCCGACCCTGCAGGCGCTGCGCAAGGACGGCGTGCAGATCATTCGCTCGTCTCACGTCAATGCCGGTGGTTTCGTCCTGCGCAACGCCGAACAGCCTGACGACAAATACGACTGGGTGGTTGCTCACGACCTGAACCCACAGAAAGCCCGCATCCTGGCCATGGTCGCGCTGACCAAGACCAACGACAGCAAAGAGCTGCAACGGATGTTCTGGGAATACTGATTCATCCTCGCCTGATCCTTTCCTGATCGGGCACTGACTTCACCCTTCGTCAACTTGACGGAGGGTGAAGCTTGCGCCTCCTCCAAAGATAAATTTCACCTGAGTGACATCAAACCCGGAAAACCGCTGTCAGAGGATTTTCTTGAATTTTAAGCAGTTGCGAAAATGCCTACAGTTAAATACTGTATGCACGTACAGCTTAATAAGGATAACCTCGTGGCCACTTCCCCTGATGCTCCTGACGCTTACGAACGCATGGGCATGCGCGTTCAAAAAATCATCAATTCCCCCACCGCACAAAAAGCCAAAGCCGCACTGATCTTCCGCCTTCCGGACGAGCCGGTGGATGACTGGGAGCGCTTGCTGGAAGAGATCGACGAGAACGACAACGTCACCCTCGCCTACCGCGACGATGGCGGTGTACAGATTTTCTGGGTTGTGCCGAAGGAAGATTGATTCAATGATTCTGCGTTTTGCTGCTGTGCTGTTGCTGTTCATTTCCCTGGGTGCGCAAGCTGGCGCGCCGCGTACGTTCACCGAAGCCAAGAAGGTCGCCTGGAAGCTGTACGCACCACAATCCACCGAGTTCTATTGCGGGTGCAAATACACCGGCAACAAGGTCGATCTTGCCGCCTGCGGCTACGTCCCGCGCAAGAACGCCAAGCGAGCGTCCCGTATTGAATGGGAGCACATCGTTCCCGCGTGGCAGTTCGGTCATCAGCGTCAATGCTGGCAGGAAGGCGGCCGCAAGAATTGCACCCGCTACGACCCGAGCTATCAGAAAGCCGAAGCCGACCTGCACAACCTGGTGCCGAGCATCGGCGAGGTGAATGGCGACCGCAGCAATTTCAGCTACGGCTGGCTGCCGGTCGAAAAAGGTCAGTACGGCTCCTGCCTGACTCAGGTCGACTTCAAGGCGAAGAAGGTCATGCCCCGCCCTTCGATCCGCGGCATGATCGCCCGCACCTACTTTTACATGAGCAAACAATACGGCTTGCGCTTGTCGAAGCAGGATCGACAACTGTACGAAGCCTGGGACAAGACTTACCCGGTGCAAGACTGGGAGCGCCAGCGTAATCAGAGCGTGGCGTGTGTGATGGGGCGCGGCAACGAATTTGTCGGCCCGGTGAACCTGAAAGCCTGCGGTTGATTGTCTGATCAAAAGAAAAGGCCTTGAGCGATAAACTCAAGGCCTTTTTTGTGCTCAACCGCCGGATTTGTTGTGACGCCAGTAGCCCATCAGATTGAGTGACTCGCGCGGAATGCCGCGCTCCTTGATGAGGTATTTGCGCAGGCTCATGACCGCAGCGGATTCTCCGGCGATCCAACCATAGAAACACTCGCTGGCCGTATCGGCGATCTCCCACAGAATCTCTTCTTCGATGTCGACATCCGCCAGCTCGACCGCTTGCCCAACCGGCGATGCATCGACAGGCAACGTCGCCTGCTGCACGGCTTCCACCATCAACGTGCCGGCAGTTGCGTGATCGCGGATCAGCCATTGCACCGAAAGTCCGGGCCAGTCAGGAACCGCCAACATATCCTCACGACTGTCGACTTCAAAAAACGCCTGGGCCTGCGGCGGTTCAGTAAGTGTCGCCAGTTCTTCCAGGATCCCCATGGCGGCCGGCAACGCTGTGGCGTCGGCGACCAACAGAAGTTGCTTGAGCGTTTGCGGTGGCTTCCATTCAAATCCCCCCGCCTCTTGTGCCGAGAATCGGCTGTCGGGCGCCAGAATCTGCATCGACTCGCCAGGTTGCGCTCGCAACGCCCAACGGGAGGCCGGGCCGGTTTCGCCGTGCAGGACGAAATCGATATCGACTTCACCCGACTCGGCACGCAAATGACGGATGGTGTAAGTGCGCATCGCCGGGCGACGATCAACCAGCATCGAGCGGAAACGGGCGTACCACCCTTCGCCCTGAGAAAGCTTGGCGGGTGAACCGTCGGCTGCCGGGAAAAACAGCTTCACTCGCTGATCCGGCGCCCAGGTCGCCATCTCGGTGACCGTGGGGCTTGCGAGCGTGATCCGCATGAGATGCGGGCTCAATTGCTGCTTGTGACGCAAAACGACGTCGAACAACTTGTAAGGATTGGCGGAGGCCATGCGGAGCTCCTTCTGGGTATCTTCAGTGACTCCTTGAAAAACGAATCACGGGGGACACCCTTTAGTCAGCTCCGTCGAAAGGCCCCTTATTGCGTCGCCGTGCGCTCGATCACCAGCGTTTCGATGTTCTGCTTCTTCGCCTTGATCAATGCGGCGTTCACATCTGCCTGGCGCGCCTCGGCGTCAGCCTTCGAATTGAAAGGGCCGAGCAGGATCCGGGTCTTGCCGCTGGCGTCCTTGATGACACTGGCCACAAAGCCATGCTCTATCAGCCAGCCGCTGAGGTCGCTGACGGCTTGAGGAGTTTCACCGCGCACCTCCAGATCCCACTGAGGGCCCACCGCAGCTGGCGCCGTTACCACCACCGGTTTCGGCTTTTGCGCATCCACACTCTTGCCTTCGCCACATCCTGCCAATGCCAGTGCCGCGACTACCCAGACCAATTTGCGCACAACACTTCCCTCTGAATTCTCAAAGCGGCGATCTTAACATTCGAGAATACTTTCCGAGCCCCGCAAATTGCGGCATAAAACTACGAGATTGATGCCGACGGCCCCTGTATAGTTACGCGCTGGGAATTAATGCCGCTGCTGCGCGTCAGAAAGAGGCACCCAAACTGTAAGACTTCGCACTAATCTATACGTACCACCGACCTCTGCACTGTCTGAATCAGGTGCCCTACAAAGCAATCAAGGAGAAGACCATGCTGATACTCACCCGCAAAGTCGGTGAAAGCATAAACATTGGTGATGACATCACGATCACCATTCTCGGCGTCAGCGGCCAGCAAGTTCGAATCGGCATCAATGCTCCGAAGAACGTTGCAGTGCACCGGGAAGAGATCTACCAGCGCATCCAGGCTGGCCTGACCGCACCGGACAAGCCACAAACGCCCTGAGCCCTACGCAGTCAGTAGCCAGTTCGTTTGCCTGCGCGCAATGACTGGCTAAAGATTCAAGCGCCGTATTGCCATCCCCCACCTCCCTGGTGACGGCGCGTGCCACGCCACTTCCTGCCTCAACCCTTCTCGCAACCGATACTAACCGTCATTCAACGAGCTGGCTGTCGGACATTTCCGAATAGCGGCTGGGAATCTCGCCCGACTAGCCGAATGTAACGCCACGCGCCATTCCGGTGGCCGCCACGACCATCAATACCAACAGAAGCGCTTCGGCATGACTGATCCGCGCGAACATCTTTGCACGCCCCGTGTCAGGGACAGCGCCGCGCGCCTTGGACACGCGCCATTTGATCAGGGTGATCATCGGCATGAGCTCCAGAAGCAGAATCAGCACGAACAGCGTCATCTTCAGATGAAACAGTGGCTGATGCAGGTAATAGTCGGTTCCCTTCTCATAACCTGCGAAGGCGCGCATGCCGCCGGTGATGAGCAACACCAACGCCGAAAGCCCCCCAAAGATTGTCGGCTAGCAACACTCGCCCGACATCACCGGAGCCGGACGCCAAACGACTGAAGGCCGTCCCACGCGTCAACACCGCCCAGAAGCCCATGGCAAAAGCCAGTAAATGAATCGCTGCAAGAAACCAATGAACCAGCATCGATGAACTCCTGTCCGGCAGAGCTGAAATCAGCCTGACAGTAGTAGTCGAAAAAATATGGACTTGCCTGTCACCGCTCCCGGAAAACAGGAACGGGCGAGACGAGAGGCTGGGCAGAGGTGCGGGAAAGGCAAATCGCGGGCAAAAAAAATCCCAAGCAGCTGATGGAAGCTTGGGATTTAAAAATGCATAAACCGTGGTGGTGAACGCGGGGCGGATATTACTGATTTTTCCAGTATGTAACAACGTATTTTTGATAACCGGATGGTTAATAAAATCCGTAACCCCTTAAATATCCACACTATTTAAAAGGTCGCTCGCGACGGTCGGCGACGAATGGATCAAAATCAATCACGATCAATACGCGCTTGGCTCAAGAATTTTACAAAAATGAGCTCGGGATCCCCCGGATCCAGATTCTCTACCATTCCGCTGTGCTGATATTCAAGATTTGTAAGCAGCTGTCGCATCGGCGAGTTGGACGTATTGGTCGACGTGAAGATCTTTTCTGCACAAGCATGCTGCTCCAGACCGCTCACGATCTGCCGCCCCACGCCGGAACGCCTGTTCGCACTGGAGACGATCACGAGAGGTATGAACCACTCTCCAAGAAAGCTTCGATCCAGACATCCGTAGCCGACGGGAGCGCCAGGATCGTCCGCCTCGCAGACAACCCAGCACTCCTGCGCCCGTACAGCCCTCGCGATGTACTCGCGACGGCAGCTATCTTTTTCAGCGACAGGATCAATCTTCAACAGGCTTTCGATATCGCCTGGACCGGCGCGCCTGAATTGGCGACTCATGAATACACCTCTGCAAATGTGCCGGAGTGTAGCTGCGGTCGACCAAACCGAAATTTTGCAAAGGTTCTGAAATCGCAGACAACAAAAAAGGGCCCACCTTTCGGTGAGCCCTTCCAGACCGCCCAGCAGAGCGGATTTTGTTTGGTAGGCGCGATTGGACTCGAACCAACGACCCCCACCATGTCAAGGTCTGCTAGGAGCAAGCTCCAAGCCCTGCTGCTCTTGGATTTCTCAGAACGCCCATTCACATCATGAGGCGTCAAAAATGGCTAATTTCCGCTTACTTCCGTCCGGCAACTGGAATGTTCAGGTACGGGTTAAAGGTAAAGCCGCCCAATCGAAAACCTTCAGCACTAAGTCAGAAGCAGAGTCATGGGCGAAACAGATCGAAGCTGTGACGATGAATCGCAAGCATCACACTATATATACGCTGGGCATGACCTACTGCGAAACCATGCTCAAGGGGAAAGGCAGCTACAACCATGCACTGAAAATTGTTGAGCATCTAGGAAAGCACTTCACACAGCCCATTCATGAAATCACGCCGCAAATGATCAATGACTTCAAGATCATGCGATTGAAGACGGTGAAGCCATCCACTTGCAGGACGCAGCTTGCGTTCATGTCTAGGTTCTACAGGTTTGCCAAGCGGGGCTTGCTGATCGACATCCACAACCCTGTCAGTGACATCGCCCTTCCAAAGCCTGACCGTTCTTCTGACAAGGTGATCCGCGCAAGCGAGCTTGAGCGACTGCTCGCGAAGCTCTCACCAACCATGAAGCTCATTGTTGAACTGGCATACGAGACCGCCATGCGACGATCCGAAATCCTGAAGCTGACGAAAGACTGCCTGCACCTCAATGAGCGTATTGCCGACGTGATCGACGGGAAGAACGGAACGAGGTCTGTCCCCCTCACCCATCGCGCTGTTGAAATTCTTCAGCTCGCCGAACTCTGGGCCACCGTAAAACGCCATCCATATGGTTTGATCTTCACTGTAACACCCCACGCCGTCTCTCAGGCTGTGCGTCTGGCACGTGTAAAGGCTGGACTTGAGAGCAGCGTCAGGTTGCATCAGCTCAGGCACACCAGAATCACCAATGTGGCGAAGAAAGGATTCAACAATGCCCAGATCATGATCGTCTCAGGACACAGAGATACGCGCTCCGTAGCGCGCTACTCCCATCTGAATGTCAGGGATGTACTACATCTGATTGACTGACCTTCCCAGTGTGGCGCTGCCTTGCTCTATAAGAGGCAGCTCCAAAAATCAAACGACCGCTTGAAATAATAAAAAGCAAATATCGTGCCATCTATTGACTTTTACAGGAAATATGGTATACTTAGCATAGAAAAGACAATATTTTTCCGCTTCCCTTCACTCCCCGCAACATCCTCAATCTCCCAGAATCACCTACACCGCACCTGTGTTGCCATAGAGTTCGGTGATGTCGTGTAGGCCAAGGCTTTGAGCTGCCTTAGACGTCGTTATCAGGACGATGGCTGTTTCCTGTAGAGGGCGATTCCTCCGCCCTCGAACCACATTCGTACTAAATGAAAACTTTTGGGAATGCTCCTTCATCCCCTTTTAGGCTGAGTCCTTGAAACGCTCAGCCTTTCTTTTGCGTTTCATCTGGTTCCGTTTCACTCACCGTTAATTCAACAAACAACTTCGCCCATAGGAGATTCCATGGCACGTACCGTTATGCGTGCATGTCGCAACCCGGCCTGCACTAAAGGGGAGTTCCCCAGTTCCACCGCAAGAGCGGCTTACTGTTCATCAGCTTGCCGATTGATCCACCACAGACAACAAAAGAAAGAACAACAATCCCAAACCCAAGAGGAAACCGCAATGGCTACACCGTCTCAATTGTTCCAGCCAGATGCAGCGCATCTAAAGCGTCTACAAGACTTCGAGGTAGGGCAATACAAAACCCGTACCCAATGTAATATCCAAGGCCGAGAACAACTCGGCATTATGGAAGACTTTGAAGTGCAAGGATTGCAACAAGCACTCGACCTGTATGCCGAATTGACTACCGTGCAAGGCTATCAAGCGACCGGAGAAATTGCTCATCTGCCCAAGCTGATCGCAGGGCCAACAGTAGATTGGGTAGTTCTCTCGCTTCGTAAGCCAAAATCACAAGTCGAACAAGAGATTGCTCAAATCGAGGCCCGCGTTGAGCAGGAATATTTGCAGCGCTTGGCAGATGACAAGGCGGCATGTGTGGCTAAAGAAGTTGAATCGCTATTGGCTGGCGAGAAACGCAGAAAGCAACAGGCCGAGTTAGATGCTAAGGCAGCACAGGAAGCCGAGGAATATGCTCGCGTTGAAGCCGAAGTGTTGGCAGCTCTTGGAGGTAAACAATGACCAATAAAATTGATCCGAGCACTCTATCGGGTACGGAGCTTTTGCTCAGACTTAAATATGCGAAAGATACCCTCGCTACAAGCTCGCCAGAGGCTCTGCAAGACGCTGCATTAGATGGGGCGCTACCAGTGTATAAAGATGTGATTAAAGCCTTTCAAAACGAAGCAGAGAGCGATGCAGAGATTCTGTTACTACAAGAGCGTGCTCGTAAGTTAGTGGAATCCGTTAAACAAGCCCATAAGAACAAAGGAAAGCAATGACAGAAAATGCTACACCGAAACAAGAGCTGAAAAAATCTCCGCAACACCACAGCATCACCCACATGACAAGTCCTAAGATTCGCCTCTTCGCCTGTGCAATGGGTCAATGGCTTCGTAAATGTCACGGATTCGACATCGATTACTCTTACCGTTGGGTTAAAACTCAGGATGGATCTATCTACTTCGCCTTGTCAGGTTCTCGCAGTGTGCAAACTGTCTTCGCCGATTATCTAGAGAATAATCGAGGCGATTACTACAGCAGTGCGACCGTAACTCAATACGGAAACAACTCAGTTGCATTCAATCGTGCATTCGACAAGCTTTTGGAGCTGAAACGTGGTGTCGGTGCTTACGGTGAAACGAAATGAGTTCACATCAAGATGTAATCGCTCAACTGATCGGCGTCCTAAAGTTCAACGTTGATCCAAGTGGCTTGCAGCGCTTCACTGCGATGATGCGAACTGCCGAACGTCAAATGACCCAACTTGGGAAACAGGCGGACGCACTTCAGAAGAAGCTCGGCACCAAAATGGGCATCAAGGTCGATAGCGCCGGACAAGAAAAGCTAGCCAAGACCGTAAGAGCCAACCTCGACAGAGAGTTGAAGCTTGAAAACGCTGTGCAGCGTACACGCCGCGCCACGTTCACCGCTGAGCTGGCAGGGCAGAAACTCATCAACCTTCGCCAGAAAGAAGGGGCTGCGATCCAGTCCCAGGCTCTCCGCGACAAGATCGCTCAGGCCGTTCTAGATGCCAAGTCAGCCAAGGCCGAAGGCGAGCGTCTGAAGGTGTCGGGTGCAGCACTCAAACAGGCTCAATCCATTGAGCAGCACAAGGCCCGCCAAGCTCGCTGGGAGGCATTGCTAACCCAGCAGCAACAGAAGACCGCCATCTTGCAACAGAAGCAATTCCAAGCAATGACGGCCACCCAGAGAGCCGAGTTTGCATTGCAGCAGGCGAGAATCCGAGGCCATAGGGCAGCAGAGAAATTCGCTGCGTCACAAAAGGCTGCAAAGCTTCGTGCTCAGCGTCTCGATGTAAGCCATGCCCAGAAAGCCGAGCGCTTCCAATGGGCGCAAACAAGACAGGCAGCGTGGGCCGCTAAGCAGGCTGAACCTAAGCCATCTACGGGCTTCATGGGGCTTGGAACAGGTGCGTTGGCCCTAGGTGGTGTCACCGCTGGCCTTGCTGCAATCGTTGGCGCTGTGAGCGCTCTTGGTGACCGTCTCGCTGCAACACAGGCCCGAGTGTCAGAGAGTCAGCAGTTCTCGAACATCTTGGAGCAGGCAGCAGGTAGAAACCCTGCGAACAAGGATTTCGCAAAGTCCGAATTCCTTCGAATCAGCCAGAAGTACGGCACCGCCGTAGACAATGATTCAGCCAAGGACTACCGCACCTACTTGCTCGCTCAGATGGCCCGAGGCAAATCACTCAGTGCCGCTACTGCCGACTTTGAAACAACGATGTCAGCATACAGAGGGGCGGGTTTGACACGTGACGAGCAGCGTCGAACTTCCCTGCAATATCAACAAGTTAGGTCGAAGACGGTCGCTGATCGCGAAGATCTGAATACGTTCAGCGAAGCCGCACCATTGCTCGTTGAGCCAATCCGCCGTGCTTGGGCAGAGAGAAATAAGCACGCACTAGATGCAAATCTGGAGAAGGATTTCAGAGCATCCACCAAGACAGGAAATCTGAAGGCTATCGACTTTGAAAATGGGTTCAAGCTCTTCGTGAAGGAAAACGCCGCTGCGATTGAGCGTCAGAACGGGAGTATCGAGGCAAACGCCACTCGGTTGGCTTCTCAGAAATTCCTGCAACAACAGGGACTTGACCAGAACCCCGAGTTAATCGGTGCAATCAATGATCGCATCAAGAGCGAGATGGAGTTGACCGAGGCAATGAGGCCCCTTAAGGAAGCAGCAGTACAGGCTGATATCGCTCTTAACAAAATGGCGGCTTCATTCTTTCGGTTTACTTTCGGCAAAGACGAAACGCCAGAACAAGCCGCGAAGAAGGTTGATTTGTTTTCCCCAGAGCAACCAGCTATCGATGTTAGTGCATTGAGTTCACCCCAGCCGTCTACCGGGTCGAAACCTAAAGATCCGATCAGTGTTTTGTATCGCTGGCTTACTAACACTCCTGATTACGATGAGGGGCCAGCTAGCAAAGTTAAGACGCTGGAAATGAATACGCTAGGCATGCAATTTTCGAAGCTGGACATGTCCAAGTTTGGGATTGGCCCTCCTGACGAAACAGGGCAAATGAAACAGTTCAGAATGCCTCCTGCATATACAGCAGAAGACATCATAGAAGGTGCAAAAGAGCAGCAGCGTTTGAAGGAGCCAGTCCAACCAAATTGGCTTGGCCCCGGTGATTTGAATGGCGAAGTAATCAATAAACCGTCAGGCAGCGTGGATAATTCAACTCACAATGATGTGAAAGTGGAGTTGAACATTGATGCTCGCGGTATGGATGCCGACGAAGTGAAGAAGATTTCGGCTGAGAGCTTCCATGATGAATTCGATAAGGTATTGCGTACAGTTCGTGCTGACCAGACGGAAATAGAATGATGAAATCCATTATTCAAACCATAATCTTCGCCTGTGTCTTACAGATCTTGGCGGGCGGTGTGTTCACCACTTACATGTTGGATCGTGCAAGTGTTCTATCCCGTGACTACACCGATAATGCATTGCGACTGCAATACAATCAGTTGCAACTCCAGTTCTCGGATGAACGCAGTTCAATGAAGGAATACGTGGAGAAAATCGTTGCTCTCCGTATCGACCAATCACAAGGCGCCAAACAATGAAACAACTCTACACAAGTGCAACGGGGGGCGGCGAAAACCGCTCACTACTTCTCCCGCCTTCTACGGCGCCCTGTAATGCGCTATATGGCGCTTAACAAATATGGGGCGCCACTCTGGGTGGCCTCTTTGGATAGCGATCCCCATAACGCACTAAAGGAAGCCTGAACTATGCTTTGGGAGCTAGCCCAACTACCTGCACCAAAAACAACTTGACAAAATAGGGTAAAGAGGCGTATAAATACGCTCTTTCCAGCAGTCCGCACCGAACGTTCTCGACACACCCCAGAGTGATGTCAGGCGTCGGTTTTCTGCTGTCTGGAATTTGACCCTATCCAATCTTAACGAGGCATTTGCCTATGACATGAACTGAACACAGGAGATACACAAATGAGTAATCAAACACCGCTTTCGCAACAATGTCATACCAGAAACATCAATGGATTCCGAGTCGATCAAGAAACTGGTGAAATCTACGGCGAATACATCGTTAACCAGTACACAGCAGCAACGGATGCGCTGAAGCCAGAGCTTGGTAAATGCCGAAGCGTTGATGATCTACACGCCTTTCTCAAGCACGTAGACCTCCGCACACTACCTCCCTTTTCCAAGTTTCCACTTGTTGATGCACAAGATCACGCTCATGGCCAATGGAAAAGAACCGGGGTAGATTGTCGCATCACCCTTCCGATGATGAACACGCTTTACACTCTTCATGGACTTGTGAGGTACGCTAACATCATCATTATGGCCAAGGTGGACTTGGCGAAAGCACTGGGTGTCGCCGAATCCAACTTGACCAAGAAACTTGCTCCTCTGGTCAAAGCGAAGCTTTTAAAGACATATACCTCCCGCGATGGCATTCGAAAGGGTGAAACCAAATTGCTCGTAAACCCTCGCCTAATTTTCCGTGGCTTCGACACTGTCCGCGAAGTATACGTAGAGAGATGGTACTTGGATGAGGCCAGAGAAAGTTGCCTGCTCCATGATCTAGACTCTCTTGCAGCTGCTGCGTAAAAATCTTTAAAAAATTACGCAAAAAACGGGCTGTAAGCCTTTGTATTGAAGGGATGGTCAAAAGTCCTCTTATATATAAAAAATTTGCCTAGTGCGGAGCACTACGGTGATAACTCGTGACGGACAAAAGTCGCATCGTCCCGATTCAGGATCAGCCCACCGTCCAATACACCAATATCAACACACATCAAAGCTCTTCGCTTTTGATCTGCTACACCGAAGGTGACGTGCAATGACTATCAGCGTCGGCTGATGGCTTATTACTGAATGCATCCGCATTCGCTTATGCACCGAAGCAAAAGGCAAGATCAAAGGCAAGAGCCGGATTTTTGTTTATTTGTATTTGTGTCGAAGTACACCCGAAGGGTAGTCGGCGGTCACGCCGTAGCTGAATCTACGTGAAAGCTAAACGCTTTCGGTGCGACCACCAACACAGATCAGTCTTCGACGCTATCGATTGCGAAGTTGATGAAGGCTGAGCAACAGATAAGCATAAACCTAGCATCTGCTTTAGTTAGCTGGGACTCGTTGTCCATTAGAGAATGACGGATACCATCGGCATCATTGGTGTAACCGTAAAGTGCGGAAAAGGCTGTCTTTAGACTTGGGTGGAGGTTGTGCTTCTTTTCTAGCACCCTGAGCGCTTGACCTAGAGTAGCCTTGTCGTCACCAACAAGTTTCTTCGCAAGAGACTCAACAGAACTAATGCTTTCCTTGATTGAATTTCGATAGTCAGGATTCTGTCTGTCGGTGAGAAATCCTAGAGAAGTAGAAAGGTGAGCTTTAACGCCTCCATACTTATCTGAATTGAGAATCGCTTGTTCAATCTCATTGATTTCTTCTGACGAGGTGATAGGGGTAATTTGCTCGGCAACAAATCGATATGCAGAATTTTCCCGCTCAAATATATCGTTACAAGCTTCGAGAAATTTCTTTTTATTTGTGTCTGGGCCGTTTTGTACTACGAACTCTATAAAATCATAGACAGCATTCCATTGCGCCTTGAAAAAGGTCACTCTGATTCTTTGAAGAAAATATTCCCAGTATTCATCAATGGTATCAATTGGCTGTTTGTAGTGAAACATGTAAATGGATATTGCAAGCTGGTGGAGATTTGACCCTCTCACAAAGTCTTCCCTTCCAACAGTCCGGCGAGGAGGACTCCTATAAAGATTCCAGTAGAATGCTATCAGCGCATTCCACAATGAATTTCTCAGATCAATATCCATTGACTCCGATTGAATGACCTTGGTGCTAGGCGTTATCCCCATCCGTTTCGAAAAGCTCATTGCAACCTCGACACTGTATTTTCAGGCGATACTACATCACTACTTATGAACACTGGTAACCTCCTCAATATCTCAAAATAACTAGGGAAAATCCGCACTAAAACCCTGCATAAATTAAGCTCTATCAGGGCGTATTGTTTGATGGTTAATGACTATGAGCCAGCATTTCCGGGGTTCTCCGCTTTCCAGAGATAAGCTCAATCCGGTGAGAACGCTTCAATCCGAGGTTTCTACGCCAAAACGGCAGTTTTGAGCCGGAATCACCATTTTCTGCAAAATCACACTTCCTCCTAGGCCTCCTTGCACAAAGACCTTCATCGACTAGCTTTGATGGTGTCGCTAACGTGGCGATAGGCTATCAAGGAGTTGGATATGGTCAACAAACGTGGTCGAGACTCTGGGAACGGGCAGTTCATCCCTATTGATAAGGCCAAGAAAAATCCGGGAACATCGACGGTGGAAACAATCCCGCCGCCGAAGAAGCCGACCAAACCTAAGAAGTAGAAAGAGTTACGGTGAGGGTGTCGCTAGGCTCCCTCACACCACCCCTCAAGGACGACACCCCATGACCTCCCAGAATCAGGCTGTGGCAACGGCCGACGCGTTAACCCTGCTGCTCCACCAGCAACACGGCATTGCTGCTGCTGTTGAAGAACTCGCCAAATGGGTTGCGAGCCAAGGGGGCGGCATTGCTGCCGAAAACGCATTATCTGCGCTTGCTGATTTGGATTTGCACGGTCAGGCGCTGATCAATGCGATCAACGATGTTCGCCGGTTGTAGGTAGGAGATCGAATAGCTAATTTACAAATCTAGGATCACCGACCAAGAAACGTAGACCCACCTATCCAAGAAATGTAAACTGGCCCTACACACAAATGGAGGGCTGGACGATGAAGAGCATAAAGATAGTTTCCTACTTGCGAGTATCGACATCGGGCCAAGGTGATAGTGGTCTGGGTCTTGAAGCTCAGCGCCAGTACATCCAACAGGCTGCTCTCCAGAATGGCTGGACAATCATCGGTGAGTTCATCGATACAGTGTCCGGTAGCATCGCCATTGAAGACCGCCCGGAAGGCGCCAAGGCCATTCAGATGTGTAAGGCTTCATCAGCTCAACTGTGTGCGGCGAAGCTCGACCGTATCAGCCGTTCGGTTGCCCACATCAGCGCCTTGATGGAGCGGGTAGAGTTCAAGGTTGCCACCATGCCCAGTGCTGACGCCTTCCAATTGCACATCTACGCAGCTCTGGCAGAGCAGGAAAGGAAGTTCATCGGCCAGCGTACAAGGGAGGCCCTAGCATCGCTCAAGGCTCGTGCTGAGTCTGGTGATGTAGTGTCGATTCAGAAGATAGCCAACCGCACACAGGCCCTCACACATGGCCGCACACAGGCCAACCGTGCCAAAGCTGCAAAGGCAGTAGCTGATCGCGTATCCGCGTTCGATACGGCTATCAGTGCCGAGATTGAAGCGTGTCTGTACAGGGGCTTACGCACTTTGGTAAGGGTCGCTGAATGCTTGAACAAGAAGGGTGTAACCACTGCCAAGGGTGGCGAGTGGTCTGCCACTCAAGTGAGCCGTGTCATGAGCCGTCTTGGCCTGACGTTCGAGGTCGCAAACATCTGAGGGTGCATATCCTTATTTTGCGATTTTAGCGACTTGGAGTGGTGCCCGAGCTGTCCTGCTTAACACTCCGGGCGAACCTCTGGAAATCACGCAAGCCTTATTTTCTGGCGACGAATTCCGTGCTATCAACTGAGTAGTAGAAATTTTTCGGCGAAAAATGGCCGGGTTAGAAAATCTCAGGGGAAGCTAGTGATACGCCGTCTTGACTCGAAGCAACTCAGCTATCTTTTTCAGTGCCTCATGGTTCTTGCGAACCGCTAAAGCACTGGGAGGATTGGGCGCGAAATTGACGCCGGGTCGCTTATCCATCGTCTCGTGGCCTATTCCGTTCAGCTCTCTCGCTGCATCCACCACATTGCGCCTCGATGGTAGCCGGAACAAAAGAGCCGCAGCCCGATAACAGACAATAACTTCAGCCTTCGACACCAGTTCGGCAGCATGGTCGTAAATCTTTGCGGATAGCTCCGCATCTTCCATACCATTTGTAATCTTCGCTTGATGCCGAAGCAGCGTGTGAGCGGTAAAGCCAATGGCAGCCCTGAGCTGCTGCACTGGTTCGATAATCAATTTCAGCACGGTCTGACTGATGATGAAAATTGCTATCCCGGCGAAGATGGTGAACACGGGGGTGAACCATTGAAATGCGATACTTGACGGCATGATGCATGCCTCCATAATTTGTTTATGTTGCAAATAGCCTAGAGGAATACTTACTCACAAAGACCTATGCAAATTCGCCGCCATGCGTGCAGACAACTTCTTGAATAAATATATTTTGTCAAAGTACAACAAAAGCATTTCCTGCACCAAAAAATAAACGAAAAAAAACCAAGGCAGTCCAAAAAACAATAGAAATCCTAAATTTATATCCCCCACCACAACCAGCATAAGCAGCACCAGAAGAAAAAAAGTATAAACCTCGTTAATCGCTTTTTTGAACTGGAGCCCCCCCTCCGCCTCTACAGCATTTTTTCTAGCAAGATCCAAACAAGACACCAATTCACGTTCCGATACGCCATCAACCTTGGCATCAATCTTAACCATTAGACGTTCAGTTCGTTTTATTTCCCTCCCTACTACAAAGAGTGCTGTCTTATTGGCTATGAGAGGCGCAATGTAAAACGCTAATAAGACGAAGAAGAAAAACTGATAAAAGGGCAACCCCGAAAGTGAAGCGATAAACCCCGCCCCAGCATCACCCGCGCCGCCACTCCAGAAATCCAATTCAAAAAACTTAAGCACCGCACCAGAAACCACAGCCCACGCTAGCGCAAAGGAGCCTCCGCGCCATTTCGTAAAATAGCGTGAAGCTTGCTCGTATACTGAATCGAATAACTTCTCGATAATCATGACGGATCTGCAAAGTCGACAAAAACAATATCACCACGAACAGGATCGAAGGAGCCTAGCAAGGAAACTGGAGACGCCCATATAACAATATCTCGATTACTCAAATTATGTGGATGAATACGAAGAGCGTCATCATAATCATCTACGAGCAGCTTGCTTTCCTGCCCAGTAGTCCGACTTAAGAATTTTGCCGCAAACTGAAAACGCCCACTAGCTCGCTGCCTCTCTAACCCGGTAATACGACCTACATACATTGCTGGCTCTGCCAGTCGCTGCGTGCCAACAATACGTCCAAATCGCGAAGCTCGCTGCTGATCAAACTCAAAATCATGAAATCCGTCATCAGCGTTTACGCCCACACTTATGATTGCCCCGGGAGTCGTGCGAGCAACGGAAAGAGCTTGACTCATATCTTTCAAGACTGCAGCTTGTGCATAAGCCACTTTTCGGTCGCCCTCGGCAGCAATTAGCTCTTCTTGAGTAACAGTCTCAACATTATCAAGCTGCACATTCAGTTTTCTATTTTCAAGATCGGCGGCCAATGCATTACTAGGTATGATCGTTTCGAACGTAGACTGCTCATACGGCTGGGACATAAAATCAGCGTACAACTTCGGAACACCAGCAAGCAGATCACTAATAAAAGGGATTCTGAGTGAACCAGCCTCTAAATGATCAATATATAGATCAGCCAACCCATGAAGATCTGCTGGTAAAGAAGTAAACTTACGTATTTCACCGAGCTGGCTGAAGTATACAGTCTTATCAATGGCACGCTGGAAATGCGGAATTGTATAAGACAATGTACGCAACGACACACTGTTTTGCGGAGCGAGGGTACCATCAAAGGTTAAAATAATCTGACTGCGAGGTGCCACTGCCATTTCTCTATTCCATTAGGGAGCATTAGACGTGAGAAATGATCATAACAGCGCAAAAGCATTCCCGCGATCCTGCTCTGATCACGAGCCATCCTGCCCACCCAAGATACGCGAGCACACCTAGCCCGAAAGCTCCCATACCGGCGTTCACATTGCCCAGTGTGAACGAACCCGATATTTTGTGAACGTTCTGCAAGAATTCAAGACAACAAAAAAGGGCCCACCTTTCGGTGAGCCCTTCTAGACCGCCCAGCAGAGCGGATTTTGTTTGGTAGGCGCGATTGGACTCGAACCAACGACCCCCACCATGTCAAGGTGGTGCTCTAACCAACTGAGCTACGTGCCTGCTGTGAGGCGGCATTCTACGGAATTCCGAAGGGGTGTCAACACCTTTTTTTCACCTAACCCTATGAATATGCAAAATATTTAATTTCGACCCGCCGCAAGAAGATTTCCCGGTGGCTGGCGGAGGTTTTTCAACTGGGGTAGGATCGCTGCAGTCGTAAAATATATTAAACAGAGGCTGCAGGATGGCAAACACCCCTTACCCAGAGTCTTATTACGCTGCGTCGGCCAACGCCGTGCCACCACGCCCTGCCCTGCAGGATGACGTGGAGACGGATGTCTGTGTGATCGGCGCTGGTTATACGGGACTTTCCTCGGCCCTGTTCCTGCTGGAGAACGGGTTTCGCGTGACCGTGCTGGAAGCCGCCAGGGTCGGCTTCGGCGCTTCGGGGCGCAATGGCGGACAAATCGTCAACAGCTACAGCCGTGACATCGATGTGATCGAACGCAGCGTCGGCCCGAAACAGGCACAACTGCTCGGGCAGATGGCGTTCGAGGGCGGCCGGATCATTCGTGAACGCGTCAGCAAGTACAACATCCAGTGCGACCTGAAAGACGGTGGCGTATTCGCCGCCCTCACCGCCAAGCAAATGGGCCACCTCGAATCGCAGAAGCGCCTGTGGGAACGCTTCGGCCATACCCGACTGGAACTGCTCGATCAGCGCCGCATCCGTGAAGTGGTCGCCTGCGATCAATACGTCGGCGGCATGCTCGACATGAGCGGTGGCCATATCCACCCGCTTAACCTGGCATTGGGCGAAGCTGCTGCCGTGGAATCCCTGGGTGGCACCATCTATGAACAGTCGCCGGCCGTGCGCATCGAACGCGGCGCCAATCCGGTTGTGCACACGCCGCAGGGCAAGGTCAGATCCAAATTCATCATCGTTGCCGGCAACGCCTACCTCGGCAATCTGGTGCCGGAACTGGCGGCCAAATCGATGCCGTGCGGCACTCAGGTCATCACCACCGAGCCATTGGGCGATGAGCTGGCGAAATCCCTTCTGCCGCAGGACTACTGCGTCGAAGACTGCAACTACCTGCTCGACTACTACCGCCTCACCGGCGACAAACGTCTGATCTTCGGCGGCGGTGTGGTGTATGGCGCGCGGGATCCGGCAAACATCGAGGCGATCATCCGCCCGAAAATGCTCAAGGCCTTCCCGCAACTCAAGGACGTGAAGATCGACTACGCCTGGACCGGAAACTTCCTGCTGACCCTGTCGCGTCTGCCTCAGGTTGGGCGCCTGGGCGATAACATCTATTACTCCCAGGGCTGCAGCGGCCACGGCGTGACCTACACGCATCTGGCCGGCAAGGTATTGTCCGAGGCGCTGCGCGGGCAAGCCGAGCGCTTCGATGCGTTTGCCGACTTGCCGCACTACCCGTTCCCCGGCGGGCAACTGCTGCGCACACCGTTTGCCGCGCTGGGCGCGTGGTACTACGGACTGCGCGACAAGCTCGGTTTCTGACGAGCCAAAAAAAGGGCCGCTGAATAGCGGCCCTTTTTACATTCAGCTCAAATCACAACTGATCCCGCGCAATCCCGCTGCGAATCCGCAGGATATCCGCGAGCACCGCCAAAGCGATTTCCGACGGCGTCTTGCTGCCCAGGTTAAGACCGATCGGCGCATGAATCCGCGCCAGCTCGCTCTCCCCCAGACCGCCAATCCGGCGCAATCGCTCGAAGCGCTTCTGCGACGTCTGCTGCGAACCCATTACGCCAATGTAGAACGCTTCGGTACGCACCGCTTCCATCATCGCCAGATCGTCGATACGCGGATCGTGGGTCAACGCCACCACCGCCGTATCACGGTGACAACCACCATCGGCGATAAACACCGATGGCAATTGCCGGCGGATCTCCACGCCATTGAGCACCACGCCTTCCAGCACCTCATCACGCGGGTCGCAGAGAATCACTTCGAAGCCAAGACCCACCGCGAACTCCGCACACGCCTGCGCCACGCTGGAATACCCCGCCAGCAACAAACGCTGAGCGGCGCCGATGCGGATCCGCACCCGGTCGATTTCACGCTCGATCCGCGCACCTTGTTCGCGATCGGCAAACAGGCTACGCGCGCCTGTGGCCAGATCGACCTCGCGAATCAACCGGCGCTGCCCCAGCAACGCCGATTCGAGTTCACGCAGGTGCGCCTGCACATCGCAGCTCGCGTCAAATTTCTCTACCAGCACATCGAGAATGCCGCCGCACGGCAGGCTGACCCGCGAACGTGGATCGTCACCTTCGCCATAACGGACGACATTGATCGCATCGAGAAACGCACCTTCGGCGACGCGCTCGAGAAAGTCTTCCTCGACGCAACCACCGGACAGCGACCCGATCCACTGCCCGCCATCGTTCACCGCCAGCAGTGAACCCGGCGCGCGCGGCGCCGAACCGTAGGTGGTCAGCACGGTGCAGAGCCAGATGCGCTGCCCCGCCGTCGACCACTCCAGCGCCTGACGCACAACCTGCAGATCGAGATGCTGCATGATCAGTGCGCCTTGTGCTCGATGGACGGGGCGTCAGCCTGAAGCTTCTGCACATCGCTGACCGCCAGCTCGGCCGACTGACCACCCCAACCCTGACGCAGGTAGTTCAGCAGATCGGTCAGTTGCTCAGCACTCAGCTTGTCGGCGAAACCCGGCATCGGCTGCATGTGTTCGAATCCGGCGAATTTTTGCTCGCCGATACCATCCTCGATCACTCGCAACAGGTTGCGCGGGTCTTCCAGACGCAGCGTGGTGTTGCCGCGCATGGCCACCGCGATGTGCGGCTTACCCTCGCCACCGGCCGCGTGACAGCCGGCGCAGACGTTCAAGTATTCCTGACGACCGCGTTGAGCGCTGGCACTGAGTTTTTCCAACGGCACGTCGGTCAGCTCTTTCGCCGCCGGAGGCTTGTCGCCCAGCAGGAACGTCGCCATCGCCGCCAGATCCGGATCATTCAGGCCCTGAGTGCTGTTGTGGAACACCGGGAACATCTCGTTGAACATCGTGCCCTGGGCGCTCATGCCGTGCTTGAGGAACGTGCTCAGGTCCTGATGGTTCCAGCCGCGGGCCGCCAGATCAGTGGCCAGCAGGCTCGGTGCCAGATAGCCGTTGAGGATGCCGCCGGTCAGGCGCTTGTCCAGTTGCATCGCGCCCGGCAGGCCGCGTGGCGTATGGCATTCGCCGCAATGGCCGAGCACTTCGACCATGTACTGGCCGCGTTTCCAGGCGTCGCTTTTGCCTTCGGCAGATTCGAGCTTCAAGGCTTTGCCGTACATCATGTTCCAGCCGATCAAGCCCGGACGCACGTTGAACGGAAAGCTCAGACTCGTCACCGGCGCTGCACGCTCGATTGGCTCGATGGTTTTCAGATACGCGTGAATCGCATCCGAATCCGCACGCGGCATCAAGTGATACGAGGTGTACGGCATCGCCGGATATAGGTTCGCGCCGTCACGGCGCTTGCCTTCAGTCAGCGCAGCGAAAAACTCGTCGTCGTTGTACAAACCGATACCGTGCTCTTTGCTCGGGGTGATGTTGGTGCCGTAGATCGTGCCGAACGGCGACACGATCGGCAGGCCGCCGGCAAACGGCGCGCCGCCGGGCGCCGTGTGGCACGCCATGCAGTCGGCCGCGCGGGCGAGGTATTCGCCGCGCTTGACCTGATCATCCGCATGCGCCGCCAACACAGGCGCAGCCAGCCCGACCGCCAGGGTCAGGCGGGTCAGTAATTGCTTCATGCTTAACCCTCCTTGACCAGGCCGAGATCGGTCAGCACGTTGCGGGTGGCGTTGTAGTAACGCACGTACCCGGTGCAACGGCAGACGTGATGACCGAGGCTGTCCTCGATGACTTGTTCCAGTTTGCTTTTGACGATCGGCTGGCGTTGCAGCTTTTCCACCAGCACGGTCGCGGCGTTGACGAAGCCCGGCGCGCAGTAGCTGCACTGGAAGGCGAATTCATCGACGAAGCGCTGCTGGATCGGGTTCAGCTCGGTAACCTGGCCTTGCTCGTCACGCTTGGCGTGGCCTTCGATGGTGCGGACTTTTTTGCCCTCGAAGTAATGCGCGCCAGTGATGCAGGTGCGCACTTCTTCGCTGGTGCCGTCCGGGTTGTCGACGATCACCACACAGGCGTGGCAGATGCCCTGGCCGCAGCCCAGGCGCGAACCGGTGAGGTTTTTGTATTCGTGCAGGTAATCGATCATCGGCAGGTCATCAGGGATGTCCACCGGGCCGACGGATTGACCGTTGAGGGTCAGTTGAAGCGGACGGTTAGCCATTGAGGGCCTCCTTGATGCGCGCAGCAGTGATTGGCAGATCGCGAACACGTTTACCGATGGCGTGGGCCACGGCGTTACCGATGGCACCGACCACCGGGATCATCACCACTTCGGCGATGCCTTTGGACGGGTCGCTTGGCGACAGCGGCGGCAGGATTTCCGACGTCTGTTTCCAAACAGCCACGTGGCGCGCCATCGGCAGGCGATAACGGTTGAAGTTCCAGTCACCCTCCCCCGGCCCGCCTTCGTACAGCGGCATCTCTTCCATCAAGGCGTGACCGATGCCCATGGCGATTCCGCCTTCGAGCTGGCCACGAACCAGTTCTTCGACCAGCACCCGGCCGCATTCCAGCCACGAGTGATGGTTGAGCACTTCGACTTCTGCCGAACCTTTGTTGACCTTCAACTCGACCAGCGTTGCGACTGGGCTGTAGTAGGTCACGGCGGCGTTGTTCAACTGAACCACCGGGTAGGCGATGTTCTGCCGATCCAGCAGGTGGAAACCTGCGCTGGTCATCTGCGCTTTCTTCGCCTTAGGAGCGCCGTCGCCGTACTTCACCGCCAGACCATCGAGCGGCAGACGCTCGCGCACGCCGTCGATGCTGTATTCGGCTTCGGCCCAGCTCCAGCGGTTAAAACCGTGAACCGTGGCGCCGGTGACCAGACCGCGCTCGTGAGCACGCTTGGCCAGCTCTTCGAAGGTCAGCGGCTGCATGCCGTTGGCGGTCAGCTTGCCGTCGACCCAATGCGCATCTTCGCGACGCACCACGTAAGGGTTGGCCTGGCCGCCGTAAGGGCCCTGACGCCAGATCTCCAGCGCCGCCGGCCACAGACCGTGGTTGAACAACACGCGCGCCGCTTCACGGGTGGCGTGGCTGAAGTAGTAGGCGGAGTTGGTCGCGGACGAAGCCGATGCCAGCTTGCCGACCCAGCGCGGATTGCGCAGGAAGTTGTCCTGCTCGGCCTGACTCATGATGTAAGGGTTGCCGGCGGTGACCAACTGCATTTCATCCCACTCGGTTTCACCGGTCTTCACATCGTGAGCCGCGCTGCCGAGGAAATCAGCCACCACCAACGCTTGCGAGGTGGACATGCCGGTGCCGATCTCGATGCCGATGTGACGCAGGGAAATGCGCCCGTCAGCGGTGAACTCGATGCTGGCCATCGGCGCTTCGGAACCGGTGCCGAAGTCTTTCTGGCAAATGGCGAAACCTACGCCGTACCAGTTGTCCGGGTCTGCCGCTTCGCGCTGCTTTTTGATCGCGTCGCGGTTTTTCCAGACTTCGTGCAGCGAAGCCTTGTCGAGAATCTCGTGCAGGCGCAACGCACCGGCCGGGATCGCGCCCTGAGTGTTTTTCATTCCCGAGCGCAGCGCGTTCTTGCGGCGCAGATCAATGGCATCGACACCAAGGCGATCGGCGATTTCGTCGACCATCATTTCGGTGGAGGCCATGCTCTGCAGCGTGCCGTAGCCGCGCATCGAACCCGCTTCAACGGCGCGGGAATGGTAAGCGGTGACCTGCAGGTCGTTCTGCGGCATGTAGTAGATCGACTGTGCCGCAGTAGCGCCAACGGCGGCCACCGACGGGCTGTAGTTGATCCGGCCACCACCGTCGACACTCATCTCGGCACGGAAAATCTTGAAGCTGTGATCGGTCTTGTCCACTGCCAATTGGTAGCGGATGTCGAACGGGTGACGCTTGATGCCGCTCTGGAACTGCTCGTAGCGGTCGTTGGCCAGGCGAATCGGCACACCTGCGCCGTACAACGCCGCCAGGGCCGCGTAGTAGACGAAAATATTGTGGTCTTTGGAGCCGTAACCGACGGTGTAGCCCGGGTGCATGTTCAGGTTCGCCAGGCCGAAACGCGACGGCCCGATCATCTTCGCGGTCTCGGTGGCGGTTTCCAGCGGACATTGGGTAGCGACGACGAAATGCAGGGTCTTGGTCGCCGAGTCGTACCAGCCGTTGCCGTTGTCCGGCTCCATCGCGGCCGGTTCGATCGACGGGGTTTTGTAGCGTTCGTCGAACACCAGCCAGTTGTCCGGCGGGGTGTCGATCTCTTTTTTCATGCGATCGGCGTAGAACAGGCCGCGCTCGGTCAGGTTGCCGTGCAGGTTCGGCTGGGAATTCCACACCGGACGACGGTTTTTCAGCATCGGGAACAGGATCGAGTCCTTGAGGCTGGCGAACTCGTCTTCGTCCGCCGACGTCGGGCCACCGACGCGCACGTAGCGAAAACTGCCATAGGGATCGCCTTCGTAGAACGGTACTTGCGCACCGTAACGAATCGCTTTGTCATTGAATTTGAGTTTGTTCTTGGCCTGGCGGAAACGCTCGAAGTCGTTCCAGATCAGGATCGCAACCGGGTGGCCGATGAACATCGGCACTTTGCCTTCCGGCAGCAGCGGATCCGGTGCGTGCTCTTCAGGGAACACGATGCCGTCCTTGTCCAGGTCGGCGGCGGTAACGATACGATCAGGCTGCAGATCGGCGCCGAGCCACGACAGGTCGTAACCGTCGTAGATGCGGTCGGCCTTGATGGTTTTCAGCAACATGGCGTGGCCTTGCTGCTGGGGCCAGCCCGGCATGTCCTTGGAACGGATGTCGCGGGCAAACACTTTGCTGCCGCAGACCTTGGACAAGGCATCGTTACGCTGGCGCGCCTTGCCGTTGTTGCCGAGCCACTGCTCGGACGGCACGGTCACGCTGTTTTCCATCAAGGCAGCCAGCGCCTGACTGCTGAGCGGTGTGAACGTAACGCTCACACCCGCCACCAGCCCGCCCTGAAGGAACGAGCGCCGGGATATTTCACGGTTGGACATGGATCATCCTCTGGGCGGTTATGGATCCGCCCTTCTGGTTATCTACTGGGAATCTCGAGTCTTGCAGAAGCCCTTTTTGGCTAAACAAAGGGCGTGATGACAGTGCAAAGCTGACCGAAAGGTTAACTTTAAAGGTTTCTGCGCTCGCAGCAAACAACCAGTTACAAAAATTTGACCAAAGAATCAAAAATCAATGCGGCATCGCATCGCAGCGACCCATGGACGCAGGCGCAGATTGCGCGACAGCATCGAACGAGCCACGGCTTGCGTTCGTCGCCGGCTACAAAGGAGGAATTGGGGAAAGGTCAAATTTCAGACACAAAAAACCCCGGTCTTTCGACCAGGGTCTTTGCTATCGATGCCGAATCAACCCGAGGTTGCTTTCGGTGTTTCAAGGCGTTCAGTGGTCCTTGAAACAGATATGGCGCAGCGGACGGGACTCGAACCCGCGACCCCCGGCGTGACAGGCCGGTATTCTAACCGACTGAACTACCGCTGCGTATCGCTTTGAGCTGACGCTCAAGTAACTCGTTTGACTGAAAGCTTCGGTGCTTTTCAATCGCGAACCAGACAGTGTCTGACTCGTTAAATATGGCGCAGCGGACGGGACTCGAACCCGCGACCCCCGGCGTGACAGGCCGGTATTCTAACCGACTGAACTACCGCTGCGCGTCGGTGCAGGCACTTTCAGCCTACGCGCTTGCTTACGCAAGTATCTCGGGAGTGGTGGGTGATGACGGGATCGAACCGCCGACATTCTGCTTGTAAGGCAGACGCTCTCCCAGCTGAGCTAATCACCCGTTTGCATCTCCGAGGCCGCGAAATTTACGCAGGTAGCGAACCTAAGTCAATAGCAGGATTGAAGTTTTTCTAAAAAAGACGAAATTGCTTCATTCCTTATAAATCATCTTCTTGGTCATGCCGCCATCGACCACGAATTCCTGCCCCGTCACAAACCCTGCATTCTTCGACAGCAACCACGCCACCATCGCCGCCACATCCTCGACCGTCCCTACCCTGCCCGCCGGATGCTGGGCATGATCGGTATCGGTCAACGGCTCCGCGCGTCGGGCGGAAGGGTCCCGCGCATCGATCCATCCAGGACTGACCGCGTTGACGCGAATCTCCGGCCCGAGACTGATCGCCAGTGCGTGAGTCAGCGCCAGCAAACCGCCCTTGCTCGCCGCATAGGCCTCCGTATCAGGCTCCGACTGCGCCGCTCGGGTCGAGGCCAGATTGACGATCGCCCCGTTGTGCGCACGCAGATATGGCGCACAGTGCTTTGCCAGCAACATCGGCCCACCGAGGTTCACCGCCAACACCCGATTCCAGTAAGCCAGATCGAGACTTTCCAGCGTGATGTTGTGGGGGTCCGCCACGGCAGCATTGCACACCAACGCATCCAGACGACCAAACTGCCCCAGCACCTCAGCGACACCCAACGCCACCTGGCTTTCGTCCGCGACGTCCATGGCGATGAACCAGGCGTTCTCACCCAACACCTTCGCCACTTTCGAACCCCGTGTACGATCCAGGTCCGTCAACACCACCTGCCAGCCTTCGCTGATCAGCCACGCGGCGATGCCCAGACCGATACCGCGCGCGGCACCCGTGACCAATGCAACGCGGCCATGGGTGCCGATCTTTGGCGTAGACAACTCGATCACAACGCCGCCAGACCGCGCGACAGGTCGGCTTGCAGGTCAGCGACATCTTCCAGACCGACCGCGATACGGATCAGGCTGTCACGAATGCCGGCTGCCTCACGCTCCTGCGGCGCCAGACGGCCGTGGGACGTGGTGCTCGGGTGGGTGATGGTGGTTTTGCTGTCACCCAGGTTGGCCGTGATCGAAATCAAACGGGTCGCATCGATGAAGCGCCAGGCGCCCTCTTTGCCGCCCTTGACCTCAAAGCTCACCACCGCACCAAAACCCTTCTGCTGACGCTGGGCCAGCTCGTGCTGCGGATGGCTCTTGAGTCCGGCGTAATGCACCTTCTCGATACCTTCCTGCTGCTCCAGCCATTCGGCCAATTGCTGGGCGTTGGCGCAGTGCGCCTTCATCCGCAGGTTCAGGGTTTCCAGACCTTTGAGGAAGATCCAGGCATTGAACGGGCTCAGGGTCGGCCCAGCGGTACGCAGGAAACCGACGATTTCTTTCATCTGCTCGCTGCGACCGGCAACCACGCCGCCCATGCAACGGCCCTGGCCATCGATGAACTTGGTGGCCGAGTGCACAACGATGTCTGCGCCCAACTTCAGCGGCTGCTGCAAGGCAGGCGTGCAGAAGCAGTTGTCGACCACCAGCATCGCACCCTTGGCGTGCGCGATTTCCGACAGCGCGGTGATATCCACCAGCTCAGCCAACGGATTGGACGGCGACTCGACGAACAGCAATTTGGTGTTGGACTTGATCGCTGCGTCCCAGGCCGACAGATCGGCCAGCGGCACGTAATCAACTTCCACGCCGAAGCGCTTGAAGTACTTTTCGAACAGGCTGATGGTCGAACCGAACACGCTGCGCGACACCAGCACATGGTCGCCGGCGCTGCACAGGCTCATCACCACCGCCATGATCGCAGCCATGCCCGTGGCGGTAGCAACCGCTTGCTCGGCGCTTTCCAGCGCGGCAATACGCTCTTCGAACGCGCGAACGGTCGGGTTGGTGTAACGCGAGTAAACGTTGCCCGGCACTTCCCCGGCAAACCGTGCGGCCGCATCGGCGGCGGTACGGAACACGTAGCTGGAAGTGAAGAACATCGGATCACCGTGCTCGCCTTCCGGCGTACGGTGCTGACCGGCACGTACGGCCAGGGTATCGAACGCTACGCCTTCGAGGTCGCTGTCCAGCCGACCGGCATCCCATTCCTGACTCATGCTGTCACTCCTTGCCCTGTTCTCGATAAATAAAAGTCTTTTGCCAGATACAAAACCGGCCCCTAAGGGCCGGTTGAAACTCAGTTGTTGTACAGATCGATGATCGCACTGACCGCCTGGGTCTTGACCTTCGAGGCATCGTTGCGTGCCTGTTCGATCTTGTTCAGGTAAGCCTCGTCGACGTCGCCGGTGACGTACTTGCCGTCAAACACTGCGCAATCGAAGTTTTCGATCTTGATCTTGCCGCCGCCGACCGCTTCGATCAAGTCAGGCAGGTCCTGATAGATCAGCCAGTCGGCGCCGATCAGATCAGCGACATCCTGAGTCGAACGGTTGTGGGCGATCAGCTCGTGAGCGCTCGGCATGTCGATGCCGTACACGTTCGGGAAGCGTACAGCCGGAGCGGCCGAGCAGAAGTAGACGTTTTTCGCGCCGGCTTCGCGGGCCATCTGGATGATCTGCTTGCAGGTGGTGCCGCGAACGATCGAGTCGTCCACCAGCATCACGTTCTTGCCGCGAAATTCCAGCTCGATGGCGTTGAGCTTCTGACGTACCGATTTCTTGCGCGCGGCCTGGCCGGGCATGATGAAGGTACGGCCGATGTAACGGTTCTTGACGAAGCCTTCGCGGAATTTCACACCCAGGTGGTTGGCCAGCTCCAGTGCCGCAGTGCGGCTGGTGTCCGGAATCGGGATGACCACGTCGATGTCGTGCTCTGGACGCTCGCGCAGGATCTTCTCGGCCAGCTTTTCACCCATGCGCAGACGGGCCTTGTAGACCGAAACACCGTCGATGATCGAATCCGGACGCGCCAGGTAGACGTGTTCGAAGATGCACGGAGTCAGGGACGGGTTGGTCGCGCACTGACGGGTGTGCAGCTTGCCGTCTTCTGTGATGTAGACCGCTTCGCCCGGCGCCAGGTCGCGAATCAGGGTGAAGCCGAGCACGTCCAGCGAAACACTTTCGGACGCGATCATGTACTCGACGCCTTCGTCGGTGTGACGCTGGCCGAACACGATCGGACGGATGCCGTGCGGGTCACGGAAGCCGACGATACCGTAACCGGTCACCATCGCCACGACAGCGTAGCCGCCGACACAACGGTTGTGCACGTCGGTCACGGCGGCAAACACGTCTTCTTCAGTCGGTTGCAGCTTGCCGCGCTGGGCCAGCTCGTGAGCAAACACGTTCAGCAGCACTTCCGAGTCGGAACTGGTGTTGACGTGACGCAGATCGGATTCGTAGATCTCTTTGGCCAACTGCTCAACGTTGGTCAGGTTGCCGTTGTGCGCCAGGGTGATGCCGTACGGCGAGTTGACGTAGAACGGCTGAGCCTCGGCCGACGTCGAGCTGCCGGCAGTCGGGTAACGGACGTGACCGATACCCATGTGGCCGACCAGACGCTGCATGTGACGCTGCTGGAACACGTCACGCACCAGGCCATTGTCCTTGCGCAAGAACAACCGGCCATCATGGCTGGTCACGATACCGGCAGCGTCCTGGCCGCGGTGCTGGAGCACGGTTAGCGCGTCATACAGCGCCTGATTGACGTTCGACTTACCGACGATACCGACGATGCCACACATGCGACGCAACCCCTACTTAATGGATCTGAACTGAACAACACTCACTGAGGCGTTTTGGCCGACGGCAAGAGTTGCTCCTTGAACGGAATATCAGCGGGTACGCTGATTCCGCTGGCAAGCCACTGACTGCTCCACCCGAGAATCAGGTTCTTGGACCAGTCGGCGACCAATAGAAACTTTGGCACGAGCTGTGACTCTTTCCACCACCCGTCCTGCTGTACCGGCCCCAGGCTCAACAGCCCGACCGCCACGACCACCAGCAACACGCCACGCGCAGCGCCGAAGGCCATGCCGAGGAATCGATCGGTCCCGGACAACCCGGTGACGCGAACCAACTCGCCGATAAGATAATTGATCATTGCGCCCACGATCAGTGTGGCGACAAACATGATGGCACAGCCCGTGATCACACGAGCCGACGGTGTTTGAATGTATCCGGCGAGGTACTCGGACAGTGAGCCACCAAACATCCAGGCAACGGCTCCTGCGATGATCCAGGTCACCAGCGACAATGCTTCTTTGACGAAGCCGCGGCTCAAACTGATCAAAGCGGAGATGGCGATGATTGCAACGATCGCCCAGTCAACCCAGGTAAATGGCACAGTGCAGCCTACAGACGGATAAGGCGGCGCATTTTAGCAGAGCGCATGGCTGTCGGTAAGCTGCGATTTTCAGTGCATTTCTATCGAAGTGATAGATATCAGCCGCGTTCGGGCTGGAAGCGCACCACAAACCCCTTGAGGTTCTGCTGGCGGCTCAACAGATCGCGCAGACGATCGGCTTCGGCACGCTCGATCAGCGGGCCGACGAACACCCGGTTCTTGCCATCGGCGGAACGGATGTAAGCGTTATAGCCCTGGCTGCGCAGGGTTTTCTGCAGGCTTTCGGCGCTGGCGCGGCTCGACAGACTGGCCAGTTGCACCGACCAGCTCACCGACAGGCCATTGGCATCGACGCGGCTTTGAGTGGTATCCGGTTTGGCAGACAGCGCAGCGATCGGCTGGGCCGGGGCTGTGGTTGGCTTGACCACAGGAGCGGGAGCGGGAGCCGGTGCAACCGGTTTGGCTACCGGCGCCGGAGCCGGAGCCGGAGCTGGCGCGGCGGAAGCAATCGGCGCCGCTGGCGCCGCTTGCTCGGCGACCTCGTCATCGCTCGGCACTGGCTCTTGCGGCAGAACCTGCGGCTCGGGCACGGCCACGGTTTCCATCTGGATCTGCGCCACGGCAGGCGCTTGCGGTGCGGCCGGCGCATCGACGGTCACCTGACGCTGCTCATCCTGACGGGAAAACAGCATCGGCAGGAAAATCACCGCCAGCGCCACCAGCACCAGGGCACCGACCATGCGCTGTTTGTACGCTTTATCCAGCAAAGCCATTTGCCGCTTCCTCCGTGGAGCGCCGAGACAGCCATTCGAGGGCCTCGGCGACACAATAAAATGATCCGAACAGCAAGATCTCGTCGTCGCTGGTGGCCACTGCACACTGCCCTTCCAGCGCAGCCGCCACACTGTCATAAGACGTGACCGATGCGCCAAGGTTCTGCAGTGCAACATTCAATTCAGCCACCGGCCGCGCACGCGGCGAATCCAGCGGCGCCACCGCCCAATGCTGGACGCTGGCATTCAGTTCACCGATGACACCGTCCAGATCCTTGTCCGCCAACAGGCCGAACACCGCCAGACGCTTGCCGACCGGTGGACGAGCAGCCAGACGCCGCGCCAGGTACTCCGCCGCATGCGGGTTATGGCCAACGTCCAGCAGCAGGTTCAAGCGCTTGCCGTTCCATTCGAACGAACGACGATCCAGGCGACCGACCACGCGAGTCGCCTGCAATGCCGCAACAATCTGTTTGGCATCCCATGGCAAGCCGAGCAGCAGATAAGCCTGCAACGCCAGCGCGGCGTTCTCCATCGGCAGATCGAGCAGCGGTAAATCGCGCAGCTCGACGACCTGACCGTCAGCATCGGTACCGCGCCACTGCCAGAATTGATCCGTGATACCCAGATCGAAATCGCGCCCGCGCAGGAAGAACGGGCAAGCAAGCTCACGCGCCTTGTCCAGCAGGGGTTGTGGAGGATTCAGATCGCCGCACAGCGCAGGCTTGCCCTGACGGAAAATCCCGGCCTTCTCGAAGGCCACGGATTCGCGGGTATTGCCCAGGTAATCGGCATGGTCGACACCGATGCTGGTGACCAGCGCGATATCGGCATCGACCACGTTGACCGTATCCAGACGCCCGCCCAGCCCGACTTCCAGCACCACCGCGTCGAGCCCGGCCTGTTGAAACAGCCAGAACGCCGCCAGAGTGCCCATTTCGAAGTAAGTCAGGGAAGTCTCGCCGCGCCCCGCTTCGACCGCCGCGAAGGCTTCGCACAGCTGCGCGTCAGTGGCTTCGACGCCATTGAGCTGCACCCGCTCGTTGTAACGCAGCAGGTGCGGAGAATTGTAGACACCGACGTTCAGGCCCTGCGCCCGCAGCAATGAAGCCACGAAAGCGCAGGTCGAACCCTTGCCGTTGGTGCCGGTGACCGTAATCACCCGTGGCGCCGGCTGGCCCAGTCCCATGCGGGACGCTACCTGTTGCGAACGCTCCAGCCCCATGTCGATGGCCGATGGATGCAACTGTTCAAGGTAGGCGAGCCACTCGCCAAGGGTGCGCTCGGTCATACGTTGGCAGGCACCGGCGGAACGACGATCGGCTCGATCGGCGCAGCAACGAATTTAGGCGTCGGCTTGCCGGTCAGTTGCGCCAGCAGGTTGCCCAGACGCGGACGCAATTCGCGACGGTCGATGATCAGGTCGATGGCGCCGTGCTCCAGCAGGAACTCGCTGCGCTGGAAGCCTTCCGGCAGTTTTTCGCGCACGGTCTGCTCGATCACGCGTGGACCGGCGAAGCCGATCAGGGCTTTAGGCTCGCCGACGATCACGTCGCCCAGCATCGCCAGACTGGCGGAAACGCCGCCGTAGACCGGGTCGGTCAGCACGGAGATGAACGGAATGCCTTCTTCACGCAGACGCGCCAGCACGGCCGAGGTCTTGGCCATCTGCATCAGCGAGATCAGGGCTTCCTGCATCCGCGCGCCACCGGAGGCGGAGAAGCAGACCATCGGGCAACGGTTTTCCAGCGCGTAGTTGGCGGCGCGTACGAAGCGCTCACCGACGATGGCGCCCATGGAACCGCCCATGAAGCTGAATTCGAACGCCGAAACCACAACCGGCATGCCCAGCAGAGTGCCGCTCATGGAAACCAGTGCGTCTTTCTCGCCGGTCTGCTTCTGGGCGGCGACCAGACGGTCCTTGTACTTCTTGCCGTCGCGGAATTTCAGACGGTCAACCGGCTCCAGATCGGCGCCCAGTTCAGCACGGCCTTCGGCGTCCAGGAAGATGTCGATGCGCGCACGTGCGCCGATGCGCATGTGGTGGTTGCACTTAGGGCAAACGTCCAGGGTCTTTTCCAGCTCCGGACGATACAGCACAGCCTCGCAGGACGGGCATTTGTGCCACAGACCTTCAGGGACCGAGCTCTTCTTGACCTCGGAACGCATGATCGAAGGGATCAGCTTGTCTACCAACCAGTTGCTCATGCTTTCTTTCTCCAGTACCGGCGGCCCGAACGCTCTGGTTCGCGGCCCCGCGTATGCCCTTCAGCTAAATTCATGTGTGGCGATGATCGTCCGGACTGCCGGGTCAGCGGAACTGACCTGCGTACACCCCGAAAAGACCCTCAGCCTCTTTTCTACAGAGCTGTGGACGGCGGCAGTCTGCCAGCCGTCACATCAGCGTACGGCGTTGATGAATGCACGAATCCTTGCGTGATCCTTGATGCCCTTGCTCGCCTCTACCCCGCCGCTGACATCCACGGCATACGGCCGCACCCGGGCGATCGCATCGGCGACGTTTTCCGGCGTCAGGCCGCCGGCCAGAATCAAAGGCTTGCTCAAACCCTGCGGAATCAGTGACCAGTCGAACGCCTCGCCGGTTCCGCCGGGCACGCCTTCGACATAAGTGTCGAGCAGCACGCCGCTGGCGCTCGGGTAGGCATCGCAGGCAGCGGCAATGTCATCGCCCGCCTTGACCCGCAAAGCCTTGATGTACGGCCGGTGCCAGCCTTCACACTCGGCGGCGGTTTCGTCGCCGTGGAACTGCAGCAGATCCAGCGGCACGGCATCGAGGATTTCCCCGAGTTCGCAGCGGCTGGCATTGACGAACAACCCGACCGTGGTCACGAACGGCGGCAAGGCGGCGATGATCGCCCGCGCCTGCTGCACGGTCACGGCCCGGGGACTTTTAGCGTAGAACACAAAACCGATGGCATCGGCCCCGGCCTCGACGGCTGCCAACGCATCTTCCATGCGGGTAATCCCGCAAATCTTGCTGCGAACGGCTGACATGTCGATAAAAACCCCAAGGCAAATCCGAGAAAGTCCCGGATGGTAACAAATGCGTTCGAGGGCGTCAGCCGTCAAGTTCCGAGAAACCCGTAAGGAAATGTGGCCCGATGAAACGCTCGGGCAACGGGAACTCGTCGTGGTACTCGACCTGTACCAGATACAGGCCGAACGGATGCGCCGTGACCCCGCCGGAACGCCGCTCGCGGCTCTCCAGCACTTCTTTCATCCACTCCACGGGCCGCTCGCCGGCGCCAATAGTCATCAGCACCCCGGCAATGTTGCGCACCATGTGGTGCAGGAACGCATTGGCGCGGATGTCCAGAACGATCATTTTGCCGTGACGGGTCACGCGCAGATGATGCATCTTTTTGATCGGCGACTTGGCCTGGCACTGGCCGGCACGGAACGCGCTGAAATCATGGGTACCGATCAGGTACTGCGCGGCTTCGGCCATGCGCTCGACGTCCAGCGGACGGTGATTCCAGGTGATTTCTTCGTTGAGATGCGCCGGGCGGATCTGATCGTTGTAGATCACGTAGCGATAGCGCCGGGCAATCGCCTTGAATCGCGCATGGAAATGCGCCGGCATGACCTTCGCCCAACTGACGCTGATGTCGTGGGGCAGATTGATGTTGGCGCCCATGACCCAGGCTTTCAGCGAACGGTCGACCTGGGTATCGAAATGCACCACTTGCCCGCAGGCATGCACACCGGCGTCGGTGCGCCCGGCACATTGCAGCGAGATCGGCGAGTCGGCGACCTTCGACAGGGCTTTTTCCAGGGTTTCCTGCACGGTGAGCACACCGGTGGACTGGCGCTGCCAGCCGCTGTAGCGCGAGCCCTTGTATTCAACGCCCAGCGCGACGCGGAAAAAGCCTTCGGGTGCCATTTCGGCGGCCGGGTTATCTATGTTTGCCAAGTCGGGACAGCCTGCTGATCTACAAAGGCGGGCATTATAAGGCGACGGGACGGGGAAACCAGACCCAAACAAAAACGGCAGCCTCATGGGCTGCCGCTTTGTTTACCGCTGAATGCCGACTCAGGCCAGATGCGAAAGCATTTCGCTCGCTTCGCTCTTCTGTTTGTCGTTGCCCTCGCTGATGACTTCATTGAGGATATCGCGCGCGCCGTCGTTGTCGCCCATGTCGATGTAGGCCTGAGCCAGATCGAGCTTGGTCGCGGCTTCGTCGGTACCGGACAGGAAGTCGAAGTCATCCTCACCTAGATCGTCGCCCAACGCGGCATCAGCTTCGGTGAAGCTTGGCTCATTGATGCTGCTCGACAGACGATCCAGCTCGGCGTTGACGTCGTCCAGTTCGGCGGCGAACGCATCCGGCTCGGCAGGCGCCGCGTCCATTTCGTCAGCCAGTGACAGGTCGAAATCGGCTGGCAGCTCCAGATCGTCCTGCGGCACGTCGGCCACGGTTGGGGTGTCGACCAGCGGCAGATCCTTTACGCCCTCGTCCAGATCCAGCAGGAAATCATCGTCTGCCAGCTCGACCGGCGCAGGCGCAGGATCGGCACCGAGGTCCAGATCCAGGTCGAAGTCCGACAGGTCGTCGAGGTTTTCCTTGATATCGGTCTGCTGCTGCAGCACCGATTCGAAGCTCAGATCGTCGTCAGTCGGGAATGCGTCGAGTTCGACCGGCGCTTCCGGCTCGACAGCCGCCCCAGGTTCAACCGGCGTGATGTTGTCGAGATCGTCGAGGCTCAGATCGAAAGCGCTGTCCAGTTCGGCATCTGCCGCAGCAGGCGCTTCAGGCTCGTCGAGCAACAGCTCCTTGACGTAATCCTCGTCCAGCTCGGCAGCCATGGCCGCAGCCGCCAGACCGCTGGCCGCGACGACCGCCATGGCCGGGAAGCGGCTTTTCAGCTCTTCGACCTTGGCGAAGTTGTCGCCATTGGCAACCAGTTGGCGCTCCTGACCGACGAAGGCATCGCGATCACCTTGGCGACCGTAAACTTCCATCAATTTCAGACGCAGATCGCTGCGCTGCGGCTCCAGACTCACGCCCTCCTCCAGCAGCGCGGCCGCTTGATTCAGGCGACCGCCGTCGATGTGCGACTGCGCCTTGTCCAGCACGTCGTCGGAACGCTCGGCGGCAGGTGCCACCAACGGCGCGGCGATCGGCTCGGCCATCACGACTGGAGCAACTACAGCAGCAGCGGCTGGGGCTGGGGCTGGGTTCAGCTTGACGCTGGCGGCTGGCACTTCCAGACCTTCGAAGCTGCTTTCCGGCAGATCGAGGTCCTGGGAAAACGATTGCTCCTCCAGCGCACGGGCCATGCGCAGGTGTTTTTCGGCTTCCTGCTGCGCCTTGCGGCGGCGGGCCAGCAGCAACAGCAGGAGCAGCAGAACCACCGCACCGCCACCGACCAGACCCAGCAGGATCGGATTGGTCAGCAGTTCGTTGAAGGTTTTCTCGTCATTGGCGGCGGGCGTGGTTTCAACCACAGGCTCGACAACCGGCTCGACCGGTGCCGGAGCAGCAGCCTCAGGCGCAGGTGCGGCCGGAGCAGCCTCTGCCGGAGTAGCCGGCGGCGTGGCCGCCAGCTCCGCGGTGATCGCCGGCACCACTGGCGCAGTGGCGGCGGTCGCGGGAGCAGCGCCCGAGCCTTCGGCCTGCATTTTCGCCAGTTGATTGTTCTTCAGCTCGATCAGGCGTTGCAGCTTGTCCAGCTGGCTTTGCAGATCGGCCATGCGGCTTTTCAGTTCTTCGTTGTCACGACGGGTGGTGTCGAGACTTTCCTGGGTCACCGCCAGTTTGTTGCTCAGGGCCTTGGCGTCGCCGGCCGGACCCTTGCCACGCACCTTGGCGCTTTCGGCGGACACCAGGCTCAGGTTGTCCTTGGCGTTTTGCGCAGCACCGGTATTGGCGCGACCACGATTGGTCGCATCGAGCTGCTGCTGACCGGTGCCCGGTTTGGCCACATAACGACGGCCCTGACGCCAGGCTTCGTTCTGCGCAGCCACTTCAGCAATCGCTTTGGACTGAGGCAGCGCGGTGCTTTGCACCTGATCCGGCAGACGCAGCACCTGTCCGGTTTTCAGGCGGTTGATGTTGCCGCCGATGAACGCGTCCGGGTTCAAGGCCTGGATCGCCAGCATGGTCTGCTGCACCGAACCACCGGTGCGCGCCTTGGCGGCGATTTCCCACAGGGTGTCGCGTGGCGTGGTGGTGTGGGTCGAATGCGTGGCGCCGGTGGTCGGTGCGGTGATGGTTTGTGCCGGCGCTGGTTGAGCGGCGGCATCAGCGGTCTGCGGCGAGAACTTCGACGGATCCAGCAGCACGCTGTAATCACGTAGCAGACGGCCGTTCGGCCACATCACCTGCACGAGGAATTTCACCATCGGTTCCGACAGCGGCTTGCTCGACGTTACGCGCAGCACGCTTTTGCCGCTGGCGTTGAGCACCGGGGTGAAGGTCAGATCATTGAGGAAGGCCTGGCGATCGACGCCGGCCTTGGCGAAATCTTCCGGCGAGGCCAGGCTCGGCACCACTTCGGCAGCGGTCAGATCCTTGACATCGAGCAGCTCGATTTCCGCCACCAGCGGCTGGTTCAGGGTCGACTTCAGGGTCAGCTCCCCGAGCCCGAGGGCATGCGCCATACCGGAGGACAGCGCCGAGGCGGCCGCTATTGCTAACACCAGTTTGCGAACTTGAACCATAGCCTCTTCCTTTGTTTGAACGTTCCTCGGCCAGCGAGAAGATGTTGATTGTCGCTGCCGTAAGGCATTGCGCGCGACGACGACAGCATGCCGCGCGCGATCATTTCTTTGATGCCCCGGAAAGTCCCGGAGGGTGACACGTCATCGAGTGCTCCGGCCAAGCATAGCGCTCGCCTAGAATCAGTCGACAAATTGTTGCCAAGTATCTTTTACAGCAGGTCTTTTATCAACAACTCGGCGACCTGCACGGCGTTGAGGGCCGCACCTTTGCGTACGTTATCTGACGTCAGCCACAGATTAAGTTCCGACGGCTCGTCGACACCGGCACGCACCCGCCCGACATAGACCACGTCCTGCCCGACCGCGTCACCGACGGCGGTCGGATAATCGCCGGCCTCGACCAGCTCGATGCCCTCGGCCTCTTCAAGCGCGGCGTTGACCTTTTCCAGGTCGACCGCGGCCGCTGACTGCAAGGTCACGCTAAAGCTATCGCCAAAAAACACCGGGGCTTGAACGCAAGTTGCGGAAATCTTTAATAAAGGCTTGGCCAGCACCTGACGCAGCTCGCGCACCAGACGTTTTTCCAGCAACGTATGGCCTTGCGCGTCGGGCGTGCCGACCTGAGCCAGCAGGTTGAAAGCCATCTGCCGATCGAAGAATGTCGGCTCCAGCGGACGCATGTTCAACAACTCGGCGGTCTGGCGCGCCAGCTCGGTCACGGCTTCGCGGCCCTGGGCGGAAACCGCCAGATTGGCGGTGACATGCACGTATTGCAGCTCGATCAGATCGAGCAGCGGCGCCAGCACCACGGCCAATGTGGTGGCCGACGGGCTCGGACTGCTGACCTGGAACGGTACTTTCAAACTGGCCAGCACAGCGGCATTGGCTTCCGGCACCACTTGCGGCGCCTGATCCGCCGGCAAGGCGCCGGACAAGTCGACCAGCGAGCAACCCGCCGCGTGAGCGCGGGCGGCGTAGCTCAGAGTAATGGCCGGACCGGCGGCGAAGAACGCCAGCTTGACCTTGCTGAAATCGAACTCGTCGACTTCACGCACGCGCACGTTCTTGTTGCGAAACAGCACCGAGCTGCCGGCGGATTCGCTGCTGGCCAGCAGGTGCAACGTGCCCACCGGGAAGTCGCGCTCTTCGAGAATCTGCACGAGGGTTTCGCCGACAGTACCGGTGGCGCCGATCACGGCAATATCAAGGGTCTGGGTCATGTTGCTACCTCTGGCGAAACGGGGGGAGCGGCACTTTACCGGGTGGCCGCCACGCAGGCAAAAAAAACCCGCGCCTCTTGCGAGGCGCGGGTTCTCTCATTGCATCAAGCGATCAACGCTCAAGCAGGATCCGCAGCATGCGACGCAGCGGTTCGGCCGCGCCCCACAGCAGTTGGTCGCCGACGGTGAAAGCACCGACGAACTGCGAACCCATGTTCAGCTTGCGCAGACGACCAACCGGTACGTTCAGGGTGCCGGTGACTTTCGTCGGGCTCAGCTCCTGCATGCTGATATCGCGGTTGTTCGGCACCAGTTTGACCCAAGGGTTGTGCTGGCTGATCAGCCCTTCGATGTCGGCGATCGGCACGTCTTTGTTCAGCTTGATGGTCAGCGCCTGGCTGTGGCAACGCATGGCGCCGATGCGCACGCAGATGCCGTCGACCGGGATCGGGCTCTTGAAGCGACCGAGGATCTTGTTGGTCTCGGCCTGGGCCTTCCACTCTTCGCGGCTCTGGCCGTTCGGCAGTTCCTTGTCGATCCACGGGATCAGGCTGCCGGCCAGCGGTACGCCGAAGTTTTCGGTCGGGTACGCGTCGCTGCGCATGGCTTCGGCCACACGACGGTCGATGTCGAGGATCGCACTGGCAGGATCGGCCAGTTGATCGGCGACAGCGGCGTGGGTCGCGCCCATCTGCTTGATCAGTTCACGCATGTTCTGCGCGCCGGCACCGGAGGCCGCCTGATAGGTCATGGCACTCATCCACTCGACCAGACCGGCCTCGAACAGACCGCCCAGGCCCATCAGCATCAGGCTGACGGTGCAGTTGCCGCCGATGTAGTTCTTGGTGCCCGCGTCGAGCTGCTGGTCGATGACCTTGCGGTTGACCGGATCGAGGATGATGACGGCGTCGTCGTTCATCCGCAGGCTCGAGGCCGCGTCGATCCAGTAACCCTGCCAGCCGGCTTCGCGCAGCTTCGGGAATACTTCGCTGGTGTAGTCGCCGCCCTGGCAGGTCAGGATCACGTCGAGGGTCTTCAGCTCTTCAATGCTGTAAGCGTCCTTGAGCGGAGCAATGTCCTTGCCCACGGACGGGCCTTGGCCACCGACATTGGAAGTGGTGAAAAACACCGGCTCGATAAGATCGAAATCCTGCTCTTCCAGCATCCGCTGCATGAGCACGGAACCGACCATGCCGCGCCAACCGATCAGACCTACACGTTTCATCGCAACTACACCTTCTTGAAAAGTGGGCCGCTGCTTTGTATTGAATTTCGCAGCGGGCCCGAGAGATTACAGATTCCGCAGCGCGGCGACTACTGCGTCACCCATTTCCTGCGTACCGACTTTAGTGCAACCGGTCGAAAAGATGTCGCCGGTGCGCAGACCCTGATCCAGCACCACGCTGACCGCTTTCTCGATGGCATCCGCCGCTTCGTGCAGATTGAAGCTGTAACGCAGCATCATCGATACCGACAGAATGGTCGCCAGCGGGTTGGCGATGCCTTTGCCCGCGATGTCCGGCGCCGAACCGTGGCAAGGCTCGTACATGCCCTTGTTGTTGGCATCCAGCGAGGCCGACGGCAGCATGCCGATGGAGCCGGTGAGCATCGACGCTTCGTCGGACAGGATGTCGCCGAACATGTTGTCGGTGACGATCACGTCGAACTGCTTCGGTGCACGCACCAGTTGCATCGCGGCGTTGTCGACATACATGTGGCTCAGCTCAACGTCCGGGTAATCCTTGGCGACCTGCTCGACCACTTCACGCCACAGTTGGCTGGACGCCAGTACGTTGGCCTTGTCCACCGAGCACAGTTTCTTGCCACGCACGCGGGCCATGTCGAAACCGACACGGGCGATACGGCGGATTTCGCTTTCGCTGTACGGCAGCGTGTCGTAAGACTGGCGCTCGCCGTTTTCCAGAGTACGGGTACCGCGCGGCGCGCCGAAGTAGATGCCGCCGGTCAGCTCACGGACGATCAGGATGTCCAGGCCGGCAACGATTTCCGGCTTCAGGCTCGAAGCGTCGGCCAGTTGCGGGTACAGGATCGCCGGACGCAGGTTGCCGAACAGGCCCAGTTGCGCGCGGATTTTCAGCAGGCCGCGTTCAGGGCGGATGTCACGTTCGATGGTGTCCCATTTCGGGCCACCCACGGCGCCCAGCAAAACGGCATCGGCAGCGCGAGCGCGGTCGAGGGTTTCGTCGGCCAGCGGCACGCCGTGCTTGTCGATGGCGGCACCACCGATCACGTCATGGCTCAGCTCGAAGCCCAGGCTGTACTTGTCGTTGGCCAGCTCCAGCACCTTGACCGCTTCGGCCATGATTTCCGGACCAATACCGTCGCCTGGGAGAATCAGAATCTGCTTGCTCATGCTTTCCTCGTGTCTTCAGTCGGTGCGCCATCGACGGGCGCGCCCGGAAAAATACTTATCGTTTCAGGATTACTTTTCAGCCCAGAGCACCAGTACATCTGTACTGAACGAACCATCGGCCTCAATCTCAAAATATTCGCGCACTTCGTTGCCCATCGATTGCTGCAACTGGCGGATCGCGGCGCGCATCACTTCGGGTGTGCGCATGCGCTCGACCCAGCTGTTGTACTCCAGACGCAGGCGCTGACGCGTGGTGCTGCGGGTGTGCAGACCAGCCTCGCTGACCTGGCGCAACCACTCACCGGCCGAATAATCGCGCACATGACTGGTATCGCGCAGCACTTCGACGCTCTGCAAATAGGTGTCGAACAGCGGACTGCCCGGCGACAGTACATCGATGAACGCCGCCACGCCGCCCGGTTTCAGCACCCGGCGCACTTCGCGCAAGGCCACGCCGAGATCGCTCCAATGGTGCGCCGAATAACGGCTGAACACGAAGTCGAACTCGCCATCGGCGAACGGCAGGCGCTCGGCGGCGCCGTTGACCGTGGACACGTTGCTCAAGCCGCGATCAACGGCAGCGGCGGCGACCACGTCGAGCATCTGCTGCGACAGGTCGTACGCCACCACTTCTTTCACCAACGGGGCGACGTGAAAACTCACGTGCCCGGCGCCGCAACCCAGGTCCAGCACCCGAGCCTCGCCCTGCCCCGTCAGTTCAGCCTGCAGCAGCGCAAATTCAGTGCCTTGAGCGTGAACGGCGCTGCTCAGGTAGGCGGCGGCCTGTTCACCGAATTGCTTTTGTACAACCTGACTGTGGGCGGTGCTGGTCATGGGTACGTCCTTTTCTGGGTTTCAACCTTTCAGATTCACGCGTCGCGGAACAACCACGGCTGGCTCGCGCGATGCTTGGCTTCAAACGCGGCAATCGCATCGCCGTCCTGCAGGGTCAGGCCGATGTCGTCCAGGCCGTTGAGCAGGCAGTGTTTGCGGAAGGCGTCGATCTCGAAGCGGTAGACCTTGCCGTTCGGGCTGGTGACGGTCTGCTCGTGCAGATCGATCTGCAACTGATAGCCCGGCGCGGCTTCGACCTGCTTGAACAGCTCGTCGACTTCGGCGTCGCTCAGGATGATCGGCAGCAAGCCGTTCTTGAAGCTGTTGTTGAAGAAGATGTCGGCATAGCTCGGCGCGATGATGCTGCGGAAACCGTACTCTTCCAGCGCCCACGGCGCGTGTTCACGGCTGGAGCCGCAACCGAAGTTCTCGCGGGCCAGCAACACGCTGGCGCCTTGATAACGCTCGGCGTTGAGCACGAATTCCTTGTTCAGTGGACGTTTGGAGTTGTCCTGATACGGCTGACCCACATCGAGGTAACGCCACTCGTCGAACAGGTTCGGGCCGAAACCGGTGCGCTTGATCGACTTCAGAAACTGTTTCGGAATGATCTGGTCGGTGTCGACGTTGGCACGATCCAGAGGCGCGACGAGACCAGTGTGCTGGGTAAAAGCTTTCATGCTGCGCTCCTTTAGATCAATTCACGAACGTCGATGAAACGACCGTTCACCGCCGCCGCAGCGGCCATGGCCGGGCTGACGAGGTGGGTACGGCCACCGGCGCCCTGACGGCCTTCGAAGTTACGGTTGGAGGTCGAGGCGCAATGTTCGCCGGACTCCAAACGGTCCGGGTTCATCGCCAGACACATCGAGCAACCCGGCTCGCGCCATTCGAAACCGGCTTCGAGGAAGATCTTGTCCAGACCTTCGGCCTCGGCCTGCGCCTTTACCAGACCCGAGCCCGGCACGACGATGGCCTGCTTGATGGTCGACGCAACCTTGCGGCCCTTGGCAATCACCGCCGCAGCGCGCAAGTCTTCGATCCGCGAGTTGGTGCAGGAACCGATGAATACGCGGTCGAGCTGAATGTCGGTGATCGCCTGATTGGCGGTCAAACCCATGTATTTCAAGGCGCGGACGATCGAGTCGCGCTTGACCAGATCCATCTCTTTAGCCGGGTCCGGCACGTTCTGATCAACGGCCAACACCATTTCCGGCGAAGTGCCCCAGCTGACCTGCGGCTTGATCTGCGTGGCGTCGAGCTCGACCACGGTGTCGAAATGCGCGTCGGCGTCGGACACCAGGTCTTTCCAGGATTCGACCGCCAGATCCCACTCGGCACCTTTCGGTGCGAAAGGACGACCCTTGACGTAATCCACGGTCTTCTGGTCCGCCGCTACCAGGCCCACGCGGGCGCCGGCTTCGATGGACATGTTGCAGATGGTCATGCGGCCTTCGATGGACAGGTCGCGGATCGCGCTGCCGGCGAATTCGATGGCATGGCCGTTACCGCCGGCGGTGCCGATCTTGCCGATCACCGCGAGGACGATGTCCTTGGCGGTCACGCCGAACGGCAACTGGCCTTCGACGCGCACCAGCATGTTCTTCATTTTCTTGGCGACCAGGCACTGAGTGGCGAGCACGTGCTCGACCTCGGAGGTGCCGATCCCGTGAGCCAAGGCGCCGAACGCGCCGTGGGTCGAGGTGTGCGAGTCGCCGCAGACCACGGTCATGCCCGGCAAGGTCGCGCCCTGCTCCGGGCTGATCACGTGAACGATGCCCTGGCGCACGTCGTTCATCTTGAATTCGACGATGCCGTATTCATCGCAGTTGTCGTCGAGGGTCTGAACCTGCAAACGCGAGACCTGGTCGGCAATGGCTTCGATGCCGCCCTTGCGCTCCGGGGTGGTCGGTACGTTGTGGTCCGGGGTGGCGATGTTGGCATCGATGCGCCACGGCTTGCGCCCGGCCAGACGCAGGCCTTCGAAGGCTTGCGGCGAGGTCACTTCGTGGATGATGTGACGATCGATATAGATCAGCGCCGAGCCATCGTCGCGCTGCTTGACCAAATGCGAATCCCAGAGCTTGTCGTAGAGCGTTTTGCCGGCCATCAGACGGTTCCTCATCAGCTTGTTTCTATGCCCTGGGCTTATCAATAACCCTTTGGCTTGTGAGGCCGATCCTATGGGGTTAGATTAAATAACTCAAATTCATATTTTTTATGCTTTGGATAACCAACTGGAATACGAACATGGACCTGGCCAACCTCAATGCTTTTATCGCGATTGCCGAGACCGGAAGCTTCTCCGGCGCCGGTGAACGGCTGCACCTGACACAACCGGCGATCAGCAAACGCATCGCCGGGCTGGAGCAGCAATTGAATGTGCGGCTGTTCGACCGGCTCGGTCGTGAAGTGGGCCTGACCGAGGCCGGCCGGGCCCTGCTGCCAAGGGCTTATCAGATTCTCAACGTACTGGACGACACGCGCCGTGCTCTGACCAACCTGACCGGAGAAGTTACGGGTCGCCTGACTTTGGCCACCAGTCACCACATCGGCCTGCACCGCTTGCCACCGCTGTTGAGGGAATACACTCGCCGCTACCCACAGGTGGCGCTGGATATTCAGTTCCTCGATTCGGAAGTGGCCTACGAAGAAATCCTCCACGGCCGCGCAGAGCTGGCGGTCATCACCCTGGCGCCGGAGCCACATACGCTGGTCAAGGCCACGCCAGTCTGGGATGACCCGCTGGATTTCGTGGTCGCCCCGGAGCATTCATTGATCAGCAACGGCGCCGTCACATTGGCGGACATTGCCGGCCATCCGGCGGTTTTCCCCGGCGGCAACACCTTTACCCACCATATTGTCCAACGGCTGTTCGAGGCTCAGGGGCTGACGCCGAACATCGCCATGAGCACCAACTACCTGGAAACCATCAAGATGATGGTGTCGATCGGCCTGGCCTGGAGCGTTTTGCCGCGCACGATGCTCGATGAACAGGTGACGCGCATACCTTTACCGGGCATACAGCTCAGTCGCCAGCTAGGCTATATCCTGCACACTGAAAGGACGCTGTCGAATGCTGCACGGGCGTTTATGGCCCTGCTGGACGCTCAAATCGATCTGCCAGGGACTCTCGGCTAACTTGTGCTACTCCTATAGAGCTGCCGTCCCTGTGCCTAACGCCCAAATCAGCTCAAGGCCCCTTAACAATGCCGAAATCTGTTGACCGTATTCCGCCGATGCCGCGTATTCAGGCCATTGATCCACGGCGATCCGAGCAGAGCTGGGAGAGCGCGCCGCAATTGCTCGCGGCGCTCAACGGTGCCCGCCTCGGCGCCTGGTACTGGGACATCGAGCGCGGGCAGATCAGTTGGTCGCGCGGCACTCAGGCCTTGTTCGGCTTCGATCCGCGGCAACCGCTGCCCGAAGACCTGGAATACCTTGACCTGCTGCCGCCGGAAGACCGGGCGAAAACCATCCGCGCCTTCCACGCGGTGATTGCCGGTGCGCCGCTGGAACAGGCGATGCACCACCGCATCCGCTGGCCCGACGGCAGCCTGCACTGGCTGGAGATCAACGGAAGCCTGTTGCCGGACAAACACGGTCGCCCCCGAATGATCGGGGTGATCCGCGAAATCACCCACCAGCGGCAACGGGAACAGGCGCTCAGCAGTTCGGAGAAACGTTTTGCGACACTGTTTCACCTGTGCCCGAACATGGTACTGCTGACCCGTCAGGAAGACGGCCTGATCAGCGAGGCCAACCAGTATTTCGAAAGCCTGTTCGGCTGGCCGGTGCAGAGCGCCATCGGTCGCACCACCCTGGAACTGGGCCTGTGGGTGCATCCCGAGCAACGGGCCGAGCTGGTCAAGAAGACCAAGGCCAAGGGCGAACTGATCAGCATGGAGGTGCAGTTTCGCGCCAGCAACGGCCAGATCCACGACGGCATCCTTAGCGCGCAAAAGGTCGAACTCGAAGGCCAGCCGTACCTGCTCAGTACCTTCCTCGACACCACTGAACGCAAAGCCGCCGAACATGCCCTGAAAGACAGCCAGGAACGCCTCGACCTGGCGCTGGATTCGGCGCAGCTCGGCACCTGGGACTGGCACATTCCCAGCGGCATGCTCTATGGCTCGGCCCGCGCTGCGCAATTACACGGTCTGGAGCCAAAACCGTTCCATGAGTCGTTCGAAGAGTTCTTCGAGGGCGTCCCCGGCGAAGAGCGCGACAGCATGCGCGACGCCTATCGCAGCCTGCGCGAAGGCCCGGCCGGCAATTACCAGCTGACTTACCGCGTACAACTGCCCGACGGCAGCTCGCGTTATCTGGAAAGCCGCGCCCGCCTCTATCGCGACGACAACGGCGTACCGTTGCGGATGGCCGGCACCCTGCTGGACATCACCGATCAGGTTGAACGCGAGCAACGGCTGGTGGCTTCGGAAGAGAAATTCGCCACGCTGTTCCAGGTCAGTCCCGACCCGATCTGCGTCACGCGTCAGGAAACCGGGGAATTCATCGAGATCAACTCCAGTTTCTCCCAAACCTTCGGCTGGAGCGCCAGCGATGTGATCGGCCACACCGCCGAAGAAATCGGCCTGTGGGACGCCTCGGCGAAAAGCCTGCAACGCATCGAACGGGTGATCCGCGAACAGGGCCTGAGCAATGTTGCGATCATCGTCCAGCACAAGGACGGCCAGTCGCTGACCTGCGTGATTTCCAGCCGTCAGATCAGCGTCGGCAACCAGCCGTGCATCGTTACCACGCTGCGCGACATCACCCAGCAACAGCGCTCGGAAGCGGCGCTCAAGGCCAGCGAAGAGAAATTCGCCAAGGCGTTCCACTCCAGCCCCGACGCCATCACCATCACCGAGCGCGACACCGGACGTTATCTTGAGGTCAACGACGGTTTCTGCCGCCTCACCGGCTACCGCGCCGACGAAGTGGTGGGCAAAACCGTGTATCAGGTCGGTATCTGGGCCGAGGAAAAACAACGCTCGGCACTGCTCGCCGAGCTGCAGATCAAGGGCCGCGTGCACCATCAGGAAATGCTCGGGCGCAACAAGCGCGGCGAGATCCTGACGGTGGAAGTCTCGGTCGAACCGATCACTCTCAACGAAACCGCCTGCCTGCTGCTCACCGCCCGGGACGTCAGCCTGCTGAAGAACGCCGAGGCGCAGATTCGCCACCTGGCCTATCACGATCCGCTGACCAACCTGCCCAACCGCGCACTGCTGATGGATCGCCTGAGCCAGCAGATCGCCCTGCTCAAGCGCCACAACCTGCGCGGGGCGCTGCTGTTTCTCGATCTGGATCACTTCAAGCACATTAATGACTCGCTGGGGCACCCGGTCGGCGACACGGTGCTGAAAATCATCACCGCGCGGCTTGAAGCCAGCGTGCGCATGGAAGACACAGTGGCGCGGCTCGGTGGCGATGAATTCGTGGTGTTGCTCAGTGGGTTGGAAGGCACGCGCAACGAAGTCAGCGCCCAGGTACGCGAGCTGGCCGACACCATTCGCGAACTGCTGTCAGAGCCGATGTTCCTCGACGGCCAGCGCCTGCAAGTGACGCCGAGCATCGGCGTGGCGCTGATTCCCGATCACGGCTCGACACCGACCGACCTGCTCAAACGCGCCGATATTGCGCTGTACCGGGCCAAGGATTCGGGGCGCAACACCACGCAGATGTACCACAACACCATGCAAAAGGCGGCCAGCGAACGGCTGCGCATGGAGACCGACCTGCGCCTGGCGCTGTCCCGGGGCGAGTTCGACGTGCACTACCAACCGCAAATCGACGCCCGGGACAACCGCATCATCGGCGCCGAAGCCCTGGTGCGCTGGAATCACCCGGAACTCGGCGCGCAATCGCCCACCGAATTCATCAAGGTGCTGGAGGACAGCGGGCTGATTCTGGAAGTCGGCACCTGGATCCTCGATGAGGCGTGCGAAGCCTTCAAGCAATTGATCGCCGAAAAACTGATCGACCCTCTGGCCTTCAGCCTGTGCGTGAACATCAGCCCCCGGCAGTTCCGCCAGAACGACTTCGTCGAGCGCATCGAGCGCAGCATGAGCAGCCACGGCCTGCCCTGCTCCTTGCTGAAACTGGAAATCACCGAAGGCATCGTCATTCAGAATCTGGAAGACACCATCAGCAAAATGCGTCGACTGAAAAAACTCGGCGTGAGTTTCGCTATGGACGATTTCGGCACCGGCTATTCATCGCTGACCTACCTGAAACGATTGCCGGTGGACACGCTGAAGATCGATCAGTCGTTCATCCGCGACGCCACCACCGACCCCAACGACGCCGAAATCATCCGCGCCATCGTCGCCATGGCCCGCAGCCTGGAACTGGAAGTGATTGCTGAAGGCGTGGAAACCCCGGAACAGCTGGCCTTCCTGCAAGGGTTGGGCTGCCATTTGTATCAGGGTTATCTGCACAGCCGGCCGTTGCCGCTGGAAGGGTTGAAGGGATTGCTGAAATGACCCGACACCTGCGATTGCTTGTCGCAAGTATTGACCCAGGCCGGTAATTGCCAGGGTTGGCGGCAACCTGTAGGGTCGCGTTTTTTCGCGCTGTTTCGAGATCGATCATGCAGGATGCAACCCTCCCCCGCCCGGCCCTGCTGGGCATTGACCTTGGCACCACCAACAGTTTGATCGCCGTCTGGCTGGACGGTCAGGCCCGATTGATCCCCAACGCCCTCGGCGAGGTACTGACCCCTTCGGTGGTCAGTCTCGATGAAGACGAGACCATTCTGGTCGGCAAAGCCGCACGCGCACGCCTGACGACCCACCCGGAACGCACGGCCGCCGCGTTCAAGCGATTCATGGGCAGCGACCGGCAGATCGAACTCGGCACCAAAACCTTCAGCCCCGAAGAGTTATCGGCACTGGTGCTGGGCTCACTCAAGCAGGACGCCGAAGCCTTTCTCGGTCATCCGGTTTCTGAAGCAGTGATTTCCGTACCGGCGTATTTCAGTGACGAGCAACGCAAACGCACCCTGTTCGCCGCCGAACTGGCGGGCCTGAAGGTCTCCCGACTGATCAACGAGCCAACCGCCGCTGCAATGGCGTATGGCCTGCACGAGCAAAAATTCGAACGCACGCTGATCTTCGATCTGGGCGGCGGGACGTTCGATGTCACGGTGCTGGAATATGCGTTGCCGCTGATTGAAGTGCATGCGTCCACCGGTGACAACTTTTTGGGTGGTGAGGACTTTACCGCTGCACTGCTGAATGCCTGTCTGAAAAGCTGGCAACTGACCCCGTCGATGATTGATCCGCAAGGCATGGCCAGCCTGGGCGATGCCCTGGAACAACTCAAATGCAAACTCGGCGAAGGACCTCAATCGCTGAACTGGCGCCATGCCGACGAACTGTACGAATGGTCGCTGGATGAAGCCGCTGCCGTGAAGATCTGGGAACCGTTGCTGGCACGATTGCGCGCGCCGATCGAACAGGCCCTGCGCGATGCGCGCCTGAAACCACGGGATCTCGACAGTCTGGTGCTGGTCGGTGGGGCAACGCGGATGCCTGCGGTACAACAGTTGGTCGCCACACTGTTCGGACGCCTGCCCTACCGACATCTTGATCCCGACACCCTCGTTGCACTGGGTGCGGCCACGCAAGCGGCCTGCAAGGCGCGCGATGGTGCGATCGAAGAACTGATTCTGACCGATGTCTGCCCGTATACGCTGGGCATCGCAACCATGCGTGGCAAAGGCATCGACGGCGCCTTTTCACCGATCATCGAACGCAACACCATCATCCCGACGTCACGGGTCGAGCGCTACCACACAACCCATCCCCGGCAGGAGCTGCTGCGCATTGCCGTTTATCAGGGTGAGCGGCCGTGGGTACGTGACAACATCCTCATTGACGCTTTCGATGTCACCTTGACGCCCACCGATAACATTCAGGAGTTGGACGTACGCTTCAGTTACGACATCAACGGTTTACTCGAGGTCGACGTCACGCTGCTCCAGACCGGCGAACGCCACAGCCACAGCATCGACCGCAGTCCCACCGGGCTGAATGAACAAGCACGCAGAGACAGCCATAACCGTCTGTCGACGCTGAAGGTCCATCCACGCGACGCATTGCCCAACCGCACACTGCTGGCCCGTCTGGAGCGGGCATGGATGCAAAGTCTGGGCACGCAGCGCGAACACATTGCCGAGTGGCTGCACAACTTCACCACGGTACTCGGCGGACAGCAGCCGGCCGAGATCGCCAGCCACCGCTCAGAGCTCAACAAGGCGCTGGATCAACTGCGCCTCTAACCGTTAAGTAGCCGCAGAGCAGCCTGCAGACCACCGGACAGCATCTCGCCACCGCCGCTGTCCGGTGGCACCCCGTACCGGTTGGGCAACTTGTCACCGGGAAAGCCGAACAGCAGCAGCGGCAGAAACGGCAAGACCGGCAACAAGGCCATGAATATCAGCAATGTGGGCAGGCCTCGTCCCATATCATGCAAACGGCGCAGAGTGGCACCGAATAACAGCAGAACACCCAGTAACAGGATCAGAATGCCAAAGAATGTGGTACCGCTGATCAATCCTGCCACCGGCGTAATCACCACCCCCCCCAGGACCTGGGCGATAAAAGCCTTGCGCCCCAGCCGCGACCCCAGGCGCCAGATCGCCCCTGCTGGCACCGGCTGAATATCACTTTTGGCCAACATCAAACGCTCCGACCAGGACAGCAAGGCACACAGCGCCAGGCGCAAGCCGATACTGTTCTTCACGTCATCCTTGCCCTGCTGCAATTGGCGCAGCACTCGCGTTTTCGGCACTCCGGCAGCGCCATAGCGAACCATGGCCTTGAGCGAATCGAGGGCTTCGTATGCCAACAGTTTGTCGACCCCAAAATCCGTCAACACCTTGCGCGGCGGCCACACCGGCTCGCCCTTGATCAAGCCGTCACGAAACCCTTCGAACCAGTCATCCTCGCAACTGACTGCCGCGATGGACTGCAGCAAGGCACGATGCTGCTCGGCGCTCAGGCTCGGGTCGTGATAGAGCACGCCCCAGAACATCAACAGCCCCAACAGATCGTCGCCACACGCAGCGCGGTCGCTCTCGATGCAGGTGTAAAGCAGGGTATTGGCAGGCAATCGGGCGCTGTCGAGTGCCTGCTGCACGCTGAACAATTGCTGCACCAACAAGCCGTGCACCGGATCATTGCCTTGCAGCCAGCCCAGTAAACCGTCGCAATTGCCTTGCTCGCGTTGCAACCGCCGCAACAGTGGCTGCAGTCGACTCAAAGGATGAGCCGGACTGAACGGCAGACGCTCCAGGCACTGCCCATCGATCATTGGCAGCCAGCGCTCCGGCTGATCCAGCAACGCCAGCAAAAACACGGTTTGAGCGTGCCACTCCCAGGCAGCCTCGCCCAGCCCCACCGGCGGCAACCCTATCCCGCGACGGCTCAACTGAAGGAGCAGATCGAGCTCGGACAAGTCACAGTCGTCTTTGACGGCGCCCAATTTGAACGCTTCTGCGATGCGCTCCAGGGCGGTGTCACTGTAGGGCCGCAAGCGACGCAGCCACAGACGACAGACCTTGTGCAGCTCGCCTGTTGTCAGTGCCTGCGGCAATTGCTGCGATATTGAATCCGCTTCGCTGAATACGCTCATAGCCTGCGCAATCGGCGCATTCTCCAACCAGCGCAGATGTTGTCCGGCCTGAACTTTGAACCCGCTCAACACCAGGCATTCAAGCGCATCGACCGGGAGCGGCTGATCCAGAATCCGCTGCAGCAAGACCGCATCACCGCGATGCAGCGCCCAGGCATGCCGGTACAGTTGCAGCAGCCTGCTGTCGGCATTCTCACCCAGCAGTTGGGCAAGCAACGGGAGTTCATCGCCTGTCATGCGCCAATCGACAAAACTTTGCGCCAGGCTATCGAGCTTCAACCGTCCAACACCCAACCAACGGTTCAGCGTCTCGGGGCGTTGTGACGGACTGCCGTATACCTGCGCGTCATCCCCGAGATCCGCAGGCCACTCGGAGAAATCGCCCAGACAATCGAACGCCTGAATCAGCAGAGGCAGAAAAGTCGGTTGCCGCTTGGCGCACAATTCCAGCAGACGACTTTCGGCCATAGGATGGCGGAACTCGTTCCACAGTCGGATCCAGCAAGGCAATGCCTGATCGTCCCGCCCCAGCAGACTGCTCTGACACGCCAACAGGTAAAGCCAGTCCACGTCATCAGGTGCCTCCAGCTGCTTTTCGACGCAGCACTGCAAAAATGTCGATGCACCGATGCCCGCCTGAGTGAACTGCACCAGCAAACGCTTGATGAACGCAGCATCATCCGGCAACGGCAGACAGGTGTGCTGACCGGCGAAGTCGGCAAACTCATGGAGTGGACGCTTGGCGAAAATGAAGTCAAGGCTGCGTGCGTACCAGAGTGTTTCGGTCTGCGCAGCCTCTGACCAAGCGCTCATCAGATCGGTATCGAACGGGTCAGGCGTTTCAATTCGTTGCAGAAAGGCTTCAACCCGCTGTGCGTCTTCGAATTCCAGATCCAGCAACTGCTGATCCCAGGCCATTCGCCTGGCCAACAAATTCGCGCAGCGGTAAGACAGCGGACCGGCGTCGGCCAGCCGGTGGTAGAGCCCCCAACTGAGTTCATCAAGCTGTTCCAGCGACAGCTCATCAAGCGCCCGGACAAATGCCTGCCATGCCCCGACATTGAACCGCCGCGCGGGATCGTCAAGTAATTCGCAGAAATCCACGAACGCCTGCGGGACCTCGACAACCTCCTGCCCTGACTCTTCAGTTTCTTCCTCGGGCGCTTCTTCCTCGCCTTCCCGCGCCAGACGCAACGCGTTTTCGTAGGCCATACGCAGCGCCTGAAAACCTTCCGGATCGGTTTCCGGATGATGCGACGGCAAACGTGCGCGGTAGGCATCACGAATCCGGGTTTCGTCGGAGGTGGGCTCGATGCCCAGGCGAATCCAGCAACTCATGACCAGTCGAACTCCTTGAGCGATGCCGGACGGGGTAACGAATCAATTTCCATGTGCCAGGGCAGGTCGGCGAGAAAGTGCGGGATGTTCTGGGCGAGGCCGCGGGTGATCCGCAGGTTATGAGCACTGTCCCCCTGCCGCTCCAACTCCCAGGCTAACTCGTCGTCGCTTGTGTTCAGGCAGCACCAAAAGCTGCGACCCACAACAAAGCCATTGAAGTAGGACATCCAGTTACCGTAGTGAAACTGCGCCCTGACGGCCAAACGACTGTGCAACCAGTTGCTTTCGGCCAGATCAATCCACTGATTGCGCACTGCGCAACGCAAGAGAAACCCCATCCGCCCGTAATCCCAGGACAAGATCCCTCCTGGACCACAACCGCCAAAAGTGCGACTGGCAAACTCATGCAGAACACGCTCGCGAGGGCTCAGCTCTTCGAGCAGGCGTTGCCATTCATTCGGCAGACAACGTTGCCACGCCGAATAGGCGCCACTCAGGTGCTTGGCATGTCCGTCGTCCGTCATCCATTGAAGCATGTCGAACAATTGTCGCCGGTCATCGATTCCCCAGCTGCCTTTCAGATCGATATAGCGGTCGTCGCAGAAGGCAGGGTCGTCATACCCGGCGCCGGTATTGAGCGCTGCCATTGGCGCAGAAAGGGCGCACAGCCAGCGCTGTTGAATATCGTCCATGAAAAAAGGCTCCAGGCCGACCGCTAAGGATGGGGTCGGCTAAACTGCGGCGGATTGTAGAGAAACCGCCGCTGGCGGCAAAGTCGAACAGCCATTTTCCTGCGCCCACAAAAAAGGCCCCGACGTATCGGGGCCTTCATTCAGCGGCTTATCGCCCGTTCAGACGATTTGTTTCTGCAAGTGACTCAGTGTTGCAGAGCCGGCTGCGCTCCGTTGATCGGGATGCGCTTGGCTTTCGCCTCTTCCGGGATCACGCGCAACAGGTCGATGCTCAACAGACCGTTGCTCAGGCCGGCGGCCTTGATCTCGATGTGATCGGCCAGACGGAAGGACAACTTGAATGCACGCTGGGCAATGCCCTGGTGCAGGAACGTGACGCCTTCGTTGGCATCACGCTTGCCGCCACTGATGGTCAGCACGCCTTTCTCGACTTGCAGTTCCAGGTCTTCTTCCTGGAAACCGGCCGCCGCCACGACGATGCGGTATTGATCGTCACCGTGTTTTTCCACGTTGTAAGGCGGATAGGTGCTGCCTGGCTCGTTGCGCAGAGCGGTTTCGAACAGGTCGTTGAAACGGTCGAAACCCACCGAAGAACGGAACAGTGGAGCGAGGGAAAATGCAGTACTCATGATTCAAATCTCCTGAAAACAATCAGCAAGTTTTTTTGTCTCCGCGACCCGAATTCGGCATCGCGTAACCCTTAGATAGGGACCTGCGTTTTGTTTTCAAGAGATCGTTTGAAGATTTTTTTCAGGCGGCTTCGGCGACCGGCAAACCCAGCAAACGCGAGACCTGATCCGGCTCGGTCTCCCGGCGCAGCACGGTAAAAAGCTCAACGGCTTCGGGATAATTGCGGGTCAACATGGCCAACCACTGCTTCAAACGGCCCGGCGATTGGCGCGCGGTCATTTGTGCTTTGGCTTGCAGCCAGAAGTCCTGGATCAGCGGCATCAGTTCGGTCCAGGTCATCTCGACGACGTCCTCGCCGGCACGGGCGGCGGCGATCTGCCTGGCCAGATCCGGACGCGACACCAGACCACGACCGAGCATGATGTCTTCGACGCCGCTGATTTCCCGGCAGCGGCGCCAGTCTTCGACGCTCCAGATGTCGCCATTGGCAAACACCGGCACCTTGACCACGTCCTGCACGCGCGGGATCCATTCCCAATGCGCTGGCGGCTTGTAGCCGTCGACCTTGGTCCGGGCGTGAACCACGATGTGCTCGGCACCGCCCTCGGCCAGCGCCGTGGCGCAGACCAGCGAGCCGTCCGGACTGTCGAAACCCAGGCGCATCTTGGCGGTAACCGGAATGTGTGCAGGAACGGCGCGACGCACGTGCTCGACGATCCGGTTGAGCAGTTCCGGCTCCTTGAGCAGCACCGCACCGCCACGGGATTTGTTGACCGTTTTTGCCGGACAACCGAAGTTCAGGTCGATCACTTCAGAACCGAGCTCGCAGGCCAGCGCCGCGTTTTCTGCCAGGCACACCGGATCGGAACCCAGCAATTGCACGCGCAGCGGCACGCCGGAAGCGGTGCGCGCACCGTTGAGCAGTTCAGGGCCGAACTTGTGGAAATAGGCCGGGGTCAGCAACTGATCGTTGACCCGAATGAACTCGGTCACGCACCAGTCAATACCGCCGACACGGGTCAGGACATCGCGCAGGATGTCGTCGACCAACCCTTCCATCGGCGCCAGAGCAATTTGCATGGGAAACACACACTCAAGGAAAAACGTGCGGCAGTTTACTGGGTTTCGCGGGTTAAACCCATGTCCGCTGTCCGGATGGCCGGGCCGTAGCCGTCGATGAACTCGGCGGGCATGCGCTTGGGCCTGCCGGTGGACAGCTCGATGCAAACGAAGGTGGTCTGGGCGCGCAGCAGCGTGGTGTTGTCGCTGGGGCGAATCAACTGGAAGTGACGGGTCATTTTCAGGCGCTGATCCCAATCGACGATCCAGGTCGCCAGTTGCAGCTCGTCGCCTTCATAGGCGGCGGCCAGGTAATCGATTTCGTGGCGCACAACGGCCATCGCCCGATCCAGACGCCGGTACTCGACCAGATCCAGACCCAGACGCTGCGAGTGGCGCCAGGCGCAGCGCTCGAGCCAGGTCACGTAGACCGCGTTGTTGGCGTGGCCCAGCCCGTCGATGTCCTCGGCGCCCACTTGCAGATCAATGGTAAACGGCGTTGCCCGATCCCAGCCCATGCCCTACTCCCGGTCAAATGATTCAACCGGGGCAGTGTAACGGATGACTAGGCCGATTGCCGCGCCTGAAGGCTGCGCCCGGCCAGCAGTGATAACACGCCATCAATCACCCGAGGGTCGGCCAGTACGCGCTGATGGCCGCCGGCTTCCAGACGCAGCAAGCGACTGTCGAACCAGGATTCGTGGATCAGTTGGGATTCCTTGACCGAAACGAAAGTGTCGTCTTCGGCATGCACGATCAGGCCCGGTATATCCAGTTGATAGTGGGCGACATCGAGGGTGGCGGCGCGCATGCCGACGTCCTGTTCAACCTCGCGAATGAACGCGGAACGAGCTCTGGGTGGCATGCCGACGTAGCGGGCAAATCCGCGCAAAACACCAAGAATTCGCGCCGGAGCGGCAATGCTCACCAAGGTCTCGGTACGCAACCCCAGTTGCACAGCGAGCATGGCACTGGCACCGCCCATGGAGTGGCCGATGACCGCTTGCAACGGCGGCAATTCGGCCGCGGCTTCAAGCATCGCTCGAGCGAACAGCACCACGTTGGCTTCGCGCCCCGGCGAGCGACCGTGGGCCGGACCATCCAGCGCGACAACCGTGTAGCCCGCGTCGACCAGCGCCGTGATCAACGCGGCAAACTGGGTGGGTCGCCCTTCCCAGCCGTGCATCAGCAGGACCGTCGGGCCTTGTCCCCAGCGCAGAGCCGAGAGACCGAAACGCAAGGTAATGCGCTCGGATTTGGCCAGCAGCGGCAATTCCCAGTCCCGCGGTGCATTCGCGCGCGGCGTCATGAACGCCAGCCGCATTTTGCTCGCCACCAGTTTCGGTGCGAACCAGCCCAAGGTGCCATTAACGCCGCGAACCCACTTCAACGTGCTCATCGCTCTCTCCTCGGGCTTGTAGCCTTCAGGTCAACGCACCGCCGACTTGGCAGCACGCAGCAATCGATCGGATAAATCCCCAGGGCCCAACGCCCTTGAGAGCGCCAGACCACCTACCATCAAGGCCACGTCGGCCAACGCTTTATCGATGTCTTCAGGGCTTGAAGCCAACTGCGCAATCATCAGTTCCAGGTGCTCGTTCAGCGCTATGCGGAATTCTTCCGGCAGCCGCCCAAGCTCGCCGATGGAGGCCGGAATCGGGCAGGCCGAATCGCTGGAATCGCGATGCTTGCGCGACAGGTAGAACGCCGCCACCAGGGCGCGGCGCTCTTCACCGGTCAGCTCGCTGTCCATGTCGGCAATGAGGTCGCGACGGCGACCGAGCAATTGCTTGAACGCCTCAAGCATCATTGCGTCCTTACTTTCGAAGTGGGCGTAGAAGCCACCGACGGTCAGGCCGGCTGCACCCATCACTTCGCCCACGCTCGGTTCAGCCGGGCCGCGCTGGATCAGTGCAGCGCTGGCGGCCTTGAGAATGCGTTCGCGGGTTTGAGCTTTCTTGTCGTTCATCGTCGCCTCCGAATATTACGATAGCAATATTATTCTCATAATAATATTCCGCAAGTCACAAGCGTGACCGCTGGTCTGAAGCACAGTGTTAAGGAAAAAGAGGATTTGGCCAAACGCCAGACAAACAAAAGGGCCATTCAATAATTGAATGACCCTTATAAAATCCCGCAGAGCGGGTAATCGTGGCGTCCCCTAGGGGACTCGAACCCCTGTTACCGCCGTGAAAGGGCGGTGTCCTAGGCCACTAGACGAAGGGGACACAAACCTTCTATACAACTGATCAGCGCTGAGTACTGATCGATTCAAGGCCGGTGTGGCCAGACCTTGAACTGTAAATTGGTGGAGCTAAGCGGGATCGAACCGCTGACCTCCTGCATGCCATGCAGGCGCTCTCCCAGCTGAGCTATAGCCCCGGATTTTTCGCCTCTCGGCGGAGCGACATCTTGCAACATCGCTTCTGTAAAACTGGCGTCCCCTAGGGGACTCGAACCCCTGTTACCGCCGTGAAAGGGCGGTGTCCTAGGCCACTAGACGAAGGGGACGCAAACCCTTCTATACAACTGATCAACGCTGAGTGTTGATCGCTTCGAAGCCGGTGTGGCCAGGCTTCGAAGTGTAAATTGGTGGAGCTAGACGGGATCGAACCGTCGACCTCTTGCATGCCATGCAAGCGCTCTCCCAGCTGAGCTATAGCCCCTCATCGTTGATGTCATCGCTGAGGACGGGGCGAATCTTAAGGGCGTATCGAAAGGCTGTCAAACTTATTTTTGAAAAAAATCAAAATTTTTTGTCGGCATTACAATCACTTACCGCCCTCCCCCCGTAAATTCGGGGGAAAACACCGAAGGACAGGATCAAAAGATCCTGGCCTTCGGCGCGTCCTGCAGAGTCAAACGCAATCAGGCGATGGCGCCCAACAGCTTTTCCCACTCTTTGTTTTCTTTCTTCGACACGCCGCCCAGCAGGTCAATCGCCTGGCGCAGACGGAAACGGGTCAGGTCCGGCCCGAGGATTTCCATCGCATCGAGCACCGACACCGAACTCGCCTGCCCGGTGATCGCGGCAAACATCAGCGGCATTGCATCACGCAGCTTCAGCTCGAGGGATTCGACCACCGCCTGAATCGTCGCGGTGATGCTGTCTTTCTCCCACTGACGCAGGCTCTCAAGCTTCCACAGGATCAACTGCATCAGTTGACGAACCTGATCGCCCGACAGCTTTTTCGATTCGAACAGCTTGGCATCCGGATTCACGCCACCGGCAAAGAAGAACCCGGCCAGCGGTGCAACCTGGCTGAAGGTTTCGACACGGCCCTGAACGTGCGGCGCGATCTTCATCATGTATTCGGAATTGAACGCCCACTTCTGAACGCGAGCGGCGAACTCTTCCACCGGCAGATCACGCAGCCACTGGCCGTTGAGCCACGACAGTTTCTCGATGTCGAAAATCGGCCCGCCCAGCGACACGCGCTTGAGGTCAAAGTTGTCGACCATTTCCTGCAGCGAGAACTTCTCGCGCTCGTCCGGCATCGACCAGCCCATGCGGCCCAGATAGTTGAGCATCGCCTCAGGCATGAAACCCATGCGCTCGTAGAACGTCACCGAAGTCGGGTTTTTGCGTTTGGACAGTTTGCTCTTGTCAGGGTTGCGCAGCAGCGGCATGTAGCACAGCTCCGGTTGTTCCCAGCCGAAGTACTCGTAGAGCAGGATCAGTTTAGGCGCCGACGGCAGCCATTCTTCACCGCGCAGCACGTGGGTTATACCCATCAGGTGATCGTCAACCACGTTGGCCAGGAAGTACGTCGGCAGACCGTCGGTCTTCATCAGCACTTGCATGTCCATGCGATCCCACGGGATCTCGACGTCGCCACGCAGCATGTCCGGAACCACGCAGACGCCTTCGCTCGGCACCTTCATGCGGATCACGTGCGGCTCGCCGGCAGCCAGGCGACGGGCGACTTCTTCCTTGGACAGCAACAGCGCACGGCCGTCGTAACGCGGGGTTTCGCCGCGTGCCATTTGCTCGGCGCGCATCTGGTCCAGCTCTTCGGCGGTGCAGAAGCACGGGAAGGCGTGGCCCATGTCGACCAGTTGCTGGCAATACTTCTGGTAGATATCGCCGCGCTCGCTCTGACGGTACGGGCCGTGCGGGCCGCCAACGTCCGGGCCTTCGCTCCAGTCGATGCCCAGCCAGCGCAGGGCGTCGAAGATCTGCTGTTCGGACTCGCGGGTCGAACGCAACTGATCGGTGTCTTCGATCCGCAGGATGAACTCACCGCCGTGCTGCTTGGCAAAGCAGTAGTTGAACAGTGCGATGTAAGCGGTACCTACGTGGGGATCCCCGGTAGGCGATGGCGCGATGCGAGTGCGGACGGTGGTCATGGCATGTCTCGAAAAGAATGAAAAGCAAAGAACGATCAAGCGGCGAATGGTAACAGGCGACACCCGCCCCGCTCCAGCGGGCAGGGCATTTAAGCCAAGGTTGCGTCTGGAACGCCCGTTGGCCGTGGTGAATGGCCGAATATCAACAGACAGCATTTACCGTTCATCGGCTGTATGCCAGATTCGCCTGCTGATAACTTTCCTTACAATTCCTCGACTACAGTTTGCCCATGCCTGCCCAACTCAAGCGTCGCCTGTTCATTTTCCTGTTGCTGGTCCTGTTGATTGCCGGGGGCTTTTTCGCTCATTGGTTTTTCAAGGGACGCTTTTATGAAAGCACCGACAACGCCTATGTCCAGGGTGAAATCACCCGCGTGTCGAGCCAGTTGAGCGCACGCATCGACGAAGTCCTGGTGCAGGACAATCAACACGTGGAAAAAGGCCAGTTGCTGATCCGTCTCGAAGGCGATGACTTCCGCCTCGCCGTCGATCGCGCCAACGCCGCCCTCGCCACCCGCGAGGCCGAACGCCTGCAAGCTCAGAGCAAACTGACCCAGCAAGCCAGCCTGATCGCCGCCAGCGACGCGCAAGTAGCCACGACCCAGGCGACGCTCGGCCGTTCGCAGGTGGATTTGTCGCGGGCAGAAACCCTGCGCAAACCCGGCTACGTTTCCGAGGAGCGGGTCACCACCCTCTCCGCCGACGCCCACATCGCTCGCTCGCAAGTGGCCAAGGCCCAGGCCGATGCCCAGAGCCAGCGCCAGCAGGTCAACGCACTGACCGCCGAAATCAAACGCCTCGACGCGCAGATCGCCAACGCCCGCGCCGACCTCGCCCAGGCCGAACTGAACCTGACCCGCAGCGAAATCCACGCGCCGATCAGCGGCCTGATCGGCCAGCGTGCCGCGCGCAATGGTCAAGTGGTACAGGCCGGCGCGTATCTTTTGTCGATCGTTCCGGACGAGGACATCTGGGTGCAGGCCAACTTCAAGGAAACCCAGATCGGCCACATGCAGCCGGGTCAGAAGGCCGAACTGCTCTTCGACGCCTATGGCGATACGCCGATTGAGGCCCGGGTCGACAGCCTGTTCGCCGCCTCCGGCGCACAGTTCAGCCTGTTGCCGCCGGACAACGCCACCGGCAACTTCACCAAGGTCGTGCAGCGGATTCCGGTCAAGCTGACCTTCAAGGCCGATAACCCGCTGCACGGCAAGATCCGTCCGGGCATGTCCGTCACCGCCACCGTGAACATCAAAGACGCCCCTGACAATGGCCGGTGATTCACTGATCCGCCCGGTCGGCGAACCGACCCGGCGGGACTGGATCGCGGTGATGAGCGTGATGCTCGGCGCCTTCATGGCGGTGCTCGACATCCAGATCACCAACTCCTCGCTCAAGGACATTCAGGGCGCCCTGTCGGCGACGCTGGAAGAAGGCTCGTGGATCTCGACGTCTTATCTGGTGGCGGAAATCATCATGATTCCGCTGACCGCCTGGCTGGTGCAGTTGTTGTCGGCCCGTCGGCTGGCGGTGTGGGTGTCGCTGGGATTTCTGATTTCGTCGCTGTTGTGCTCGATGGCCTGGAGCCTGGAGAGCATGATCGTGTTTCGCGCCATGCAGGGTTTCACCGGCGGCGCGCTGATCCCGCTGGCGTTCACCCTGACCCTGATCAAACTCCCCGAACATCACCGCGCCAAAGGCATGGCGATGTTTGCCATGACCGCCACCTTCGCCCCGTCCATCGGCCCGACCCTCGGCGGCTGGCTCACGGAAAACTGGGGCTGGGAGTACATCTTCTATATCAACATCCCGCCGGGGCTGATCATGATCGCCGGGCTGATGTATGGACTGGAGAAGAAAGAAGCGCATTGGGAACTGCTGAAAAGTACTGACTACACCGGCATTCTCACGCTGGGCATCGGCCTCGGTTGCCTGCAGGTTTTTCTTGAGGAAGGCCATCGCAAGGACTGGCTGGAATCGAGCCTGATCGTGACGCTGGGCAGCATCGCCCTGCTGAGTTTGATCACCTTTGTGATCGTGCAGATTTCCAAGCCCAATCCGCTGATCAACCTCGGCATTCTGCGCAATCGCAATTTTGGGCTGTCGAGTATTTCCAGCCTGGGCATGGGCGTCGGGCTGTACGGTTCGATCTATCTGCTGCCGCTGTATCTGGCGCAGATCCAGAACTACAACGCCTTGCAGATCGGCGAAGTGATCATGTGGATGGGCGTGCCGCAGCTGTTTCTGATTCCACTGGTGCCGAAGCTGATGAAGTTCGTCTCGCCGAAATGGCTGTGTACGATCGGTTTCGGCCTGTTCGGGCTGGCGAGTTTTTCATCCGGGGTGCTCAACCCTGATTTCGCCGGGCCGCAGTTCAACCAGATCCAGATTATCCGCGCCTTGGGTCAGCCGCTGATCATGGTGACCATTTCGCTGATCGCCACGGCGTACATCCTGCCGCAGGACGCGGGTTCGGCGTCGAGCCTGTTCAACATTTTGCGCAACCTCGGCGGCGCCATCGGCATCGCCCTGCTCGCAACGCTGCTGGACGCGCGCACCAAGACCTACTTCGATTACCTGCGCGAAGCGGTGGTGCCGACCAATCCGCAGGTGGCCGAACGCCTGGCGTCGATGACTGATCGGTTCGGCAGTGACACGGCGGCGTTGGGCAAGTTGAGCGAGATCGTGCATCAGCAGGCGCTGATCATGGCCTACAACGATGCGTTTCATTTTGTCGGGATTGCGCTGGGGATCAGCATGCTGGCGATTTTGCTGACCAAGAAACTGCCCGCCGGACTGAAGGCCGGCGAGGCACATTAACCTTGAGCGGACGCAGAGCGTCCAGGGCTGCATTCCCACGCAGAGCGTGGGAACGATCAGTCAGACAGCCAACAGCCGCTCACGCAGCTTGGCAATTTCGTCGCGCATCTGCGCTGCCGCTTCGAATTCCAGGTCGCGGGCCAGCTGGTACATCTTCTCTTCCAGTTGGCGAATGCGTTTGGTGATCTCGCTCGGCGAGCGCAATTCGGCTTCGTACTTGGCGTTCTCTTCGGCGGCCTTGGCCATGCCCTTGCGCTTCTTGCTGCGCGAACCGGGCACGGTGGCGCCTTCCATGATGTCGGCGACGTCCTTGAACACGCCCTTCGGCGTGATGCCGTTGGCCAGGTTGAAGGCGATCTGCTTGTCGCGACGACGCTCGGTTTCACCAATAGCCCTCTCCATCGAACCAGTAATGCGGTCCGCGTAGAGAATCGCCCGGCCATTGAGGTTCCGCGCCGCGCGGCCGATGGTCTGGATCAGCGAACGCTCGGAACGCAGGAAACCCTCCTTGTCCGCGTCGAGAATCGCCACCAGCGATACTTCCGGCATGTCCAGACCTTCACGCAGCAGGTTGATCCCCACCAACACATCGAACGTGCCCAAACGCAGGTCGCGGATGATTTCGACTCGCTCGACGGTGTCGATGTCCGAGTGCAGATAACGCACGCGCACGCCGTGATCGGCCAGGTAATCGGTCAAGTCTTCGGCCATGCGTTTGGTCAGCGTGGTGACCAGCACCCGCTCCTCCACCGCCACGCGCTTGGTGATTTCCGACAATAGATCGTCGACCTGGGTCAGCGCCGGGCGCACTTCAACCTGCGGGTCGACCAGACCGGTCGGGCGCACAACCTGTTCGATCACCCGTCCGGCGTGCTCGGCTTCGTAGTTGCCGGGCGTGGCCGAGACGAAAATCGTCTGCGGGCTCACTCCTTCCCACTCGTCGAAGCGCATCGGCCGGTTGTCCAGTGCCGATGGCAGGCGGAAGCCGTATTCAACCAGGGTTTCCTTACGCGAACGGTCGCCCTTATACATCGCGCCGACTTGCGGCACGCTGACGTGGGATTCGTCGATCACCAGCAAGGCGTCGGCCGGCAGGTAATCGTAGAGCGTCGGCGGCGCAGCGCCGGCCGGACGACCCGAGAGGTAGCGCGAGTAGTTTTCGATGCCGTTGCAGTAGCCGAGTTCGAGGATCATCTCCAGGTCGAACCGGGTGCGCTGCTCAAGACGCTGGGCTTCCACCAGTTTGTTGTTGTTGCGCAGGTATTCCAGGCGCTCCTGCAACTCGACCTTGATCCCCTCAATGGCGTCGAGCAGGGTTTCCCGGGGCGTCACGTAGTGGCTCTTCGGATAGAAGGTGAAGCGCGGCAGCTTGCGGATGACTTCGCCGGTCAGCGGGTCGAACGCGGAAATGCTCTCCACCTCGTCATCGAACAACTCGATGCGGATCGCTTCCAGGTCGGATTCCGCCGGGTAGATGTCGATCACATCGCCGCGCACCCGGAAGGTCGCACGGGCGAAATCCATGTCGTTTCGGGTGTATTGCAGGTCGGCCAGGCGCCGCACCAGCGCACGCTGGTCGAGCTTGTCGCCGCGATCCACGTGCAGGACCATTTTCAAATAGGTTTCCGGGCTGCCCAGACCGTAGATGCACGACACCGTGGTGACGATGATCGCGTCCTTGCGCTCGAGCAATGCCTTGGTCGCTGACAGACGCATCTGCTCGATGTGGTCGTTGATCGACGCATCCTTCTCGATGAAGGTGTCGGACGACGGCACATAGGCTTCGGGCTGGTAGTAGTCGTAATAGGAAACGAAGTACTCGACAGCGTTGTTCGGGAAGAACGACTTGAACTCGCCGTACAACTGCGCGGCCAGGGTCTTGTTCGGCGCCAGCACCAGCGTCGGACGCTGCACCTGGGCGATCACGTTGGCGATGCTGAAGGTCTTGCCCGACCCGGTCACCCCGAGTAGCGTCTGGTGCGACAGCCCGGCTTCGATGCCTTCGACCATCAGGCGAATGGCTTCGGGTTGATCGCCGGCGGGGTCGAAACGGGTGACGAGCTGGAATTCAGACATAAACACCTCTGGAATCGCGATGCGGCGGGCAACCGCAGCACCACGAGAAAGACCGCAAACGACCGATGTCGCGCAAGGAAAAACGAAGATTGTGCTGAATGTGGAGCCGATTGCCTCGCCTTTCAAGGCAAACGTCCTACATCCGGTAAAGTCTCCGACAGATCCATTCGACTAACGGTCGAAAAATAATCGGAAAAACTTACCTTAAAAGCCGAATCGCCTGTCGCCATTGATCGATGATGGCCTCTATACTAGCTCCCCGTTTGTGCACCGCTCTAGTGCATTCGGCTGGAGCGCCACACGTCCCTCCACTCTCCAATAGAGCTGCCGTAAAAATGAGCCTGTTCTCCGCTGTCGAAATGGCACCCCGCGATCCAATCCTGGGCCTCAACGAAGCATTCAACGCCGATACCCGGACCAATAAGGTCAACCTCGGGGTAGGTGTGTACTGCAACGAAGAGGGGCGAATTCCACTCCTGCGCGCCGTCATCGAAGCCGAAACCATTCGCGCCGCTCAGCACGCCTCGCGCGGCTACCTGCCAATCGACGGCATCGCGGCCTACGACCAGGCCGTGCAAAAGCTGCTGTTCGGCAATGATTCGCCACTGCTTGCAGCTGGCCGCGTTGTCACCACTCAGGCCGTCGGCGGGACCGGCGCACTGAAAATCGGTGCCGACTTCCTCAAGCAATTGCTGCCGAATGCCGTTGTAGCGATCAGCGACCCGAGCTGGGAAAACCACCGCGCCCTGTTCGAAACCGCCGGTTTCCCGGTGCAGAACTACCGCTACTACGACGCCGCCACCCACGACGTGAACCGTGCCGGCCTGCTGGAAGACCTCAACGCCCTGCCGAACGGCTCGATCGTCGTGCTGCACGCCTGCTGCCACAACCCGACCGGCGTCGACCTGAGCCCGGCGGACTGGAACAATGTGCTGGAAGCGGTCAAGGCCAAAGGTCACGTGCCGTTCCTCGACATGGCTTACCAGGGTTTCGGTGACGGCATCGCCGAAGACGCCGCTGCCGTGCGTCTGTTCGCTGAATCGGGCCTGACCTTCTTCGTATCGAGCTCGTTCTCCAAGTCGTTCTCGCTGTATGGCGAGCGTGTCGGTGCACTGTCGATCATCAGCGAATCGAAAGAAGAAAGCGCCCGCGTCCTGTCGCAAGTCAAACGCGTGATCCGCACCAACTACTCCAACCCGCCGACCCACGGTGCAAGCATCGTCGCCGCCGTGCTGAACAGCCCGGAACTGCGCGCTCAGTGGGAAGCCGAACTGGCTGAAATGCGCCTGCGCATTCGCGGTATGCGCGAGCAGATGGTTGCTCTGCTGGCCAAGAAAGCCCCGCAGCGTGACTTCAGCTTCGTCGGTCGTCAGCGCGGCATGTTCTCCTACTCCGGCCTGACCACCGAACAGGTTCACCGCCTGCGCAACGAGTTCGGCATCTACGCCCTGGACACCGGCCGCATTTGCGTCGCTGCGCTGAACCAGAGCAACATCGAAGCCGTGACAGACGCCATCGTTCAGGTCATCTGACCCGACGCGGCACTAAAAACGGGAAGCTTTCGGGCTTCCCGTTTTTTATTTGTCTAAAGAAAAACCGATACACCCTCTAGACTGCACCCAAACGATATTTCAGAGAGACGACATGAAAAACGATGACCTGCGCGCCGACCGCGACGATCTGGATGACTTCATCCCCCGCGCCCCGGCCAAACGCGGCAACAACCTGGTGCTGCAAGTCGCGGCCGGGGTGTTTCTCGGCGGGCTGGCGCTGTGGCTGGTGCAACTGGGCGCAACGATGCTGTACGCCAAACTGATGCTCGGCACCTTCACGTTCGGCGGTTAAGCCAGTTCCGCTGCACGCTGAGTCGCCGCATCGTCATAAACGACGTAGAGCGATTCGGCGATCTGGCTCTTGATGGCCTTGGTGCTTTCCAGACCGAGGACAAAACCTTCGGCTTTGCCGCCTGCACGGTTCAGCTCTTCAGCCGTGGCGGCCTGAGTGATCGCGTCGAAAAGCTTTTCGGCGTGTGGACCAACGCCTTTGGGCAGGCTGATTTGTGCGGTGCTCATGCGAACACCTCGACAGGACGATGGGTGAGGATGGGGCTATTCATGGCGCGTACCTTTTCGGCGAATGGCCGGCAGCGTGTGACCACTTCCGGGCGGCCATGGTAGACCTCTGCTACGGTTCTGGTAACCGCCAATCGCCGATAAACCGCCGCCCGTCCTGACCTTTCCAACAAATTTACATCTCGCGCTTGACTAGTCTTTTTAAATCAGTAACATACGCACCAATTCCGCAATAGCTCAGTTGGTAGAGCAAGTGACTGTTAATCACTGGGTCCCTGGTTCGAGTCCAGGTTGTGGAGCCAAATACAGAGCCCCTGAATCGAAAGATTCAGGGGCTTTTTTGTGGGCATTGAAAAAGTCAGCGCCATAAAAAGGGCCGATCAGTTTCGCAACTGATCGGCCCTTTTCATTCAACTACAACGGTCAGACGTGCTCGCTGCTCTTGGCATGTACCTTCGGCACGCCGTGACCGTGATCCGCATCCGGATCGATCACCGGCACTTCATTGCCGTCGCAGTCATGCAGTTTGCCGTCGCTGAAGTAGTCGCCTTCACGCAACGCTGCCAGATCGCGATAACGCAGGGTCCGCTCTTCTGCCGCCGCAAACACCGACTGCTGATCCGAGTTACCCGCCGTGAAGTGGTTGAATGCCAGGTTCAGCAGGATCGCCATGATTGCCGACGAGCTGATGCCCGAATGGAAAATGGTCGCGAACCAGCTCGGGAAGTGATCATAGAAGTTCGGTGCGGCAATCGGGATCATGCCGAAGCCGATCGAGGTGGCGACGATGATCAGGTTGACGTTGTTGCGGTAATCGACCTTGGACAGCGTGCGGATACCGCTCGCCGCCACGGTGCCGAACAGCACGATACCGGCACCACCGAGTACCGAGGTCGGCACCGCTGCGATGACCCGGCCCATGAACGGCAGCAGGCCGAGAATCACCAGGAAGATACCGCCGGTCGCCACCACATAGCGGCTCTTGATCCCGGTCACCGCCACCAGCCCGACGTTCTGGGCGAAGGCGCTTTGGGTGAACGAGCCGAAGATCGGTGCAAACATGCTCGACAGCATGTCCGCCCGCAGGCCGTTGCCCAGGCGTTTGGAGTCGACCTTGGTGCCGATGATTTCACCGACCGCCAGAATGTCCGCCGAGGTTTCCACCAGGGTCACCATGACCACGATGCACATCGACAGGATCGCGGCGAAGTGGAAGGTCGGCATGCCGAAATGGAACGGCGTCGGGAAGCCGAACATCGGGCCCTGGGTGACGTTGGAGAAATCCGCCATGCCGAGGAACACCGCCAGCACCGTGCCGATCACCATGGCCAACAGGATCGACAGACGCGAGATGGTGGAACTGCCGACCTTGCTCAGCAGCAACACCAGCACCAGCGTGACCGCCGCCAGACCGATGTTCTGCATGCTGCCGAAGTCAGGCGCGTGGCTGTTACCGCCCATGGCCCAGCGTGCGGCCACCGGCATCAGCGTCAGGCCGATGGTAGTGATCACGATGCCGGTAACAAGCGGAGGAAAGAACTTGGTGATTCGCGAAAAAACCGGCGTGATCAGCAAGCCGATCAGCGACGCCGCAATCACCGCGCCAAGCACCGACTGGAAGCCGCCCTCCCCGCCACTGCTGACAATCGCCACCATGGTGGCAACGCCGGAGAACGACACGCCCTGCACCAGCGGCAACTGACAGCCGAAAAACGGTAAACCCAGGGTTTGCAGCAACGTGGCCAGCCCCCCCGCAAACAATGAAGCAGCAATCAACAGACCGATGTCCGCCGGCGAAAGCCCGGCGGCCTGACCGATGATCAGTGGCACCGCGACGATACCGCCATACATGGTCAGAACGTGTTGCAGGCCGTAAGCCATATTCGCGCCGACCCCGAGATTCTCGTCCTCGGGCCGTTGGTGTGAAACATGGGGCGTTTTCATGGTGGGGGAGTTCCCTGGTTTTTGTTATGCGCACACTGTATGCAAGAGTCAGGACAAATGTCCATAGACTTGTATACAACTTATCAGTCACATAATGGTTAGCTAGCCACCCAACCTTCTAACCCGCTGCTTTCATCCCACAAATTCGGCAACACATCCCCAATCGAGTCCACGCTTTATCCGTCCAAGCTGAAGTGTTCATGGCGACCGACGGCGCGGTCGCGTTCTTTTTATACATATAAAGTATGCATAATGAAGTCATTCAAGATTCAGTTCGATAAAAGCAAGAATACTGCCAACGCATTCGAGCCCAGCGAGCGATGGCAACTTTGTGCAGAGGTGATCAATGAAAGATGAATACAATTTCAGCGACGGTAAACGCGGCGCCATTGCTCCCACCAAGGGTAAAACGCGCATCACCATCATGCTCGATGACGCGGTGATCGAAGCCGCGCGCGAGGTCGCTGAAAGCGAGGGGTTTGGCTATCAGACGGTCATCAACAACACCCTGCGCCACGCATTGCTTAACAGCCGTGGCGCTACCGAGGAACTCGAACATTCCAGCGGGCCATTCAAGCAAGGCATCACCGCCACCGACCTCAAGAGCCTTGAGAAAAAACTGTCGGCGGCCGTGAACGAGATCCGGCGGGTGCTGGAACCGGACGTCAAACCGTAGCGTTCAAACTGGCTGAATCAAGCGCGCCAGAGCCTCTCGTGCACCGGGCTGGTGCGGCAAGTGCAGGCCGAACTCCCGTTCCAGCAATTCGATCAGTTCATCGACATCCGTCACTTCACGCCGCTCGCTCTCGGCGCCCATGCGATGGATCGCGAAACTGCCGTTGTTCAGTGTGCGCCGCCAGCCGTCGCCGGTACGCGCAACCATCAGGCGCTGAGCAAATGGCGAGTCCGGGTGGGTCGAGACGTACCAGTTGCCGAGGGTGTAATCGATGTCTTCCTGGCGTTGCAGGTCGAACAGATACATCGGCCGCCATTCGCCAGCAACCTTGGCTCGCAGCATGTAACCATCCGCCTGCACTTCGATGCGATACGGTTCGTGCGGCGTGGATTGCTCGGCGTCGGTATCGAGCACCAGCGGCGCGGTCGGCACCATGCCGCCGAAGCCGACGTCGGTGATGTAGCGCACGTCGTCAATGGTCACCAGGCTCAGGCGGTGGGTGCGCGCCGTCCAGCTGCCCTCGGGCTGATTCATGACCACTCGCCCGCTGATCCCCCGCGCATCGAACCCCAGCTCCAACAGCAACGCCAGAAACAGATTGTTCAGCTCGTAGCAGTAACCGCCCCGGGCGTCATTCAAAACTTTTCGCTCGATGGACGGCAGATCGATCAGGACGGGCTCGCCACTGAGCGTCGACAGGTTTTCGAATGGAAAGGCGCCGGTATGGCGCAGTTGCAACAGACGCAGGGTTTCAAGGGTCGGTGCCGGGGGCGCATCGAATCCCAGGCGTTGCAGGTACTGTTTCAGATTCGTCAGGCGTGGCTCGCTCATTGCTGGGTCCTTTTGCATAGAGGCGCGGATCGTTCCGCCGATGGTCGCCATGTATACGGGATCCGGGCATCGAATCGACAATTGAATTAACCAATCACCTGCTAGCGCCTTTTACGCGAATCGATGCGAATCCACGTCGGCGCGTGGTCGCTGGCATGCGGTTCGTTGCGCACCCAGGCATCCACACCGGCCTCGTGCAGATAAGGGCTCAGCTTTGGATTGAGCAGCAGATGGTCGATCCGCAGCCCGGAGTTCTTCTGCCAGTGCTGACGGAAATAATCCCAGAAGGTATACAGCCGATCTTCGGGATACAGATGCCGCAAAGAGTCCGTCCAACCCTGATCCAGCAGGCGCTGATAGCACTCGCGGCTCTCCGGTTGCAACAACGCATCCTTGAGCCACGAACGGGTGTTGTAGATATCCAGATCGGTAGGCACCACGTTGTAATCGCCGGCCAGTACCACCGGATGATCGCTGCTTTGCAAATCCCGGGCGTATTTGATCAGGCGTTCGAACCAGGCCAGTTTGTAGTCGAACTTCGGCCCCGGTTGCGGGTTGCCATTGGGCAGGTACAGGCACCCCACCAGCACTCCATGCACCGCCGCTTCGAGGTAGCGGCTGTGTTTATCGTCGGGATCGCCGGGCAGGCCGCGCCGGCTCTCCAGCGGTTGCGCATCGCGGGCAAGAATCGCCACGCCGTTCCATGACGCCTGTCCGTGCCAGATGGCGCCATAACCGGCGGCCTCCAGATCGGCGGCAGGAAACGCGCTGTCCACCAGTTTCAGCTCCTGCAAGCAGGCGATGTCCGGCTGCTCGCGCCTGAGCCATTCCAGCAGGTTCGGCAGTCGGGCCCGCAGGCCGTTGACGTTGAACGTGGCAATGCGCATTTTTTTCATCGTCCGGATTCCTGCCATTGACCGATAAAAACTGTGACATCCACCCACCGCGACGGTTGCGTCGGATCCTTCCCGTACGGCGTAATAACCCCTCGCCCGATCGCCGAGAATCCCCACATGCAAACCACGCTGCAAGGTCAGGGCATCATCCTGCGCCCGCTTCAATACACCGACGCCGATGCCCTGCTCCGCGCTGCCGCCGACGGTGAACTGTGGAATCTCACGGTCACCGTGGTGCCGTCAGCCTCTACCGTCGACGCTTACCTGAAGAAAGCCCTCGACGGCCGTGAGGCTGGGACGGTCATGCCGTTCGTCATCGTGCTGAAGGAAACCGGCGAAGTGATCGGCTCGACCCGGTTCTGGAAGATCGACCCGCTCAACCGCAAGCTGGAGATCGGCAGCAGCTGGATCTCGGCACGCTTTCAGAAGACCTTCGTCAACACCGAGGCCAAGTACCTGATGCTGCGCCACGCCTTCGAGGTGCTCGATTGCGTGCGCGTGCAGTTCACCACCGACGAAAACAACCAGAAATCGCGTAACGCGATCCTGCGGCTCGGCGCGCAACAGGAAGGCATCGTCCGCCACGAACGCATCATGCCGGACGGCCGCAAGCGCAACTCGGTGCGCTTCAGCATCATCGATGACGAATGGCCGCAAGTACGCCTGAACCTGGAACGCAAACTGGCGGACTACGGACTGCGCTGACGGTCAGACGCGATTGCGCAGCCATTGCAGGAAGCCTTTCTTCGGCGCCGCTACCGGCGTTTCTTCGGTCAGGGATTGCGCCTTGTGCAGACGGAAATCGAGCAACGCCTGCATCGCGTCGTTGATGTCGTGACGGGCGTCCAGGCACGGCTTGAGATAAGACTTCTCGATGCGGTACAGCGCGCAGAAGGTCTTGGCGGAGAAGTCGGCCGGCAATGATGTATCGGACAGAATCCCCGCCTCGCCGATCACTTCGCCCGGGCCCATCCGCCCAGACTCGAACGGTGTGCCGTGGCGTTTGAGCGTCACCGAGACCACGCCGGATTCGATGATGAACAGGTGATCGCTGACCTCGCCGCCCGCGAGGATCATCTCGCCGGCACGGAAAGTCTGCAGGGTCATGTTCTGGCTGAAGGTTTCTTTCTCCTCCTGACGCAGGGTGGAGAAAATCGGCGAGCTGTCGAGCAACGCCCGTGGCCTTGAGAGATTGCTCGGCACGCCAGGCTCATCGCTCGACAGCAGATTGACCCCGGACGCTTGCAGGTGTCGGTACGCCAGGTCGAACAGCTGATTGCGCACCACACGTTTTTCACTCATCGAGGCGACAAACCCGCTGATTTCATATTCGGTGCCGGCACTGCTGGAGTTCTTCAGCGCAACGCTCGGCGCGGGGCTCTCCAGCAATTGGCGGCAACCCTGCATCGCCCGCTCCAGGGCATCAATCACCGAGCTGGGCCGAGCATGGGGACTGACCTGCACGCTGACGGCAACCCCGAACATATTGCTCGGCCGGCTGAAGTTGATGATCTTGGCCTTGGCCGCCAGCGAGTTGGGAATCACCGCCATGCTGCCCTGACTGGTTTGCAGCCGCGTGGCGCGCCAGTCGATGTCGGTGACCCGGCCTTCGGTGCCGTCGATGGAGATCCAGTCATCCAGTTGATAAGGCTTGGTGGTGTTGAGCACGATCCCGGAAAACACGTCACTCAAGGTGCTCTGCAACGCCAGACCGACGATGATCGCCAGCGCCCCGGAGGTTGCCAGCACGCCTTTGACCGGCAGGTCCAGCACGTAGGCAAGCGCCGCGATGATTGCGATCAGGAAAATCACCGCACCGAGCAGATCCTGCAACAACCGCCCGGTGTGCCCGACCCGCTGCATCATCACCGCGCCGATCAACACCGTCAGGGTCCGCGCGCCGAACAGCCACCAGCCAATCTGCAACCCGGTCGCCGCCAGGTGCAACGGCACGTTGTCGGCCCACGGCGCCGGCTCCATCGGATTGAGCCCTTCGTTGAACAGCAAAATGCTGAACAGGGCAAAAATCAGCACCCGCACCAACAGTTTCCACGAACTGCCGTGGGAGCTGATCAGACGCCACAGACCGAGATCGATCAGGATCAGGATCAAGGCGCAAAACAACGGATGATCGGTGAGCAGAGACAGCATCAAACAACTCCGACAGGGGCCAGTCGCGAGAAGATCGCACAGATTGGGCTCAGTGTAGGAGTAATTGATTTGGCGGGATGAGCGCCACCGAACGCGCTCGAAAAAAACCGGCAGGCGCACGTGGCACCTGCCGGGATTTTCAGCCGTGCATCTGGCCGAAACGGCCGGACTGGAAGTCGGCGAAAGCCTGATGGATTTCCTGCTCGGTGTTCATCACGAACGGGCCGTGGCCGACGATCGGCTCGTCGATCGGCTCGCCGCTAAGCAGCAGCACCACTGCGTCCTGGCTGGCTTCGAGGGTGATGCGATCGCCATCACGCTCGAACAGCGCCAACTGACCTTCACGCATCGACTCCCCACCGTTGATCTGTACCGAACCCTTTAACACCACCAGTGCGGTGTTGCGGCCTTCGTGCAGATCGAGCGAGAGCAACTTGCCGGTGTTCAGCCGCAGATCCCACACATCGATAGGCGTGAACGTGCGGGATGGGCCCTTGTGACCGTCGAACTCACCGGCGATCAGACGCAGGCTGCCGGCGCCATCCTTGAGCGCGATATTCGGAATCTCACTGTCCAGAATGGTCTGGTAACCCGGCGCGGCCATTTTGTCCTTGGCCGGCAGATTCACCCACAGCTGCACCATTTCCAGGTTGCCGCCGGTTCGAGCGAAGTTTTCCGAATGGAATTCCTCATGCAGGATTCCGGAAGCCGCCGTCATCCATTGCACATCGCCCGGGCCGATGGTGCCGCCACTGCCGGTGGAGTCGCGGTGCTGCACTTCGCCTTCGTAAACGATGGTCACGGTTTCGAAGCCACGGTGCGGATGCTGGCCCACGCCACGGCGTTCGGTGGTCGGGGTGAATTGCGCGGGGCCGGCGTGGTCCAGCAGCAGGAACGGGCTGACGTGCTTGCCCAGGTTGTCGTAGGAAAACAGGGTACGCACCGGAAACCCATCGCCGACCCAGTGGCCGCGAGGGCTGGTGTAGATACCGATAAGGTTTTTCATGGTGGACTCCGTCATCAGGTTGATCATGGAGCGATCATAAATTCGCCACGTATTTAGTACTAGTCAGCCAAAACCGTCCTCATCGTTCTATTGGTGGAACGATACCGATTGCGGTGATTCGTGACTTTCAGTCAACAGTACTTTGCCCCGACAGCGGTTTTTTCCGAGGAATCAGACGCGGATACTCCTGCCCATTCCCACTGCAACCCTGGAGTCCTGCATGTCTCTTCCCGCTTTCGGTCTTGGTACGTTTCGCCTGCAAGGTCAGGTGGTCATCGATTCGGTGAGCACTGCCCTTGAGCTCGGTTACCGGGTCATCGACACCGCTCAGATCTACGAAAACGAAGCCGACGTTGGCGAGGCCATCGCTGCCAGCGGCATCGCCCGCCAAGAGCTGTTCATCACCAGCAAGATCTGGATCGCCAACTTCGCCAAGGATCGTCTGATCGAAAGCCTCAAGGAGAGCCTGCAAAAGCTGCAGACCGATTACCTCGACCTGACGCTGATCCACTGGCCATCGCCGGAAGATCAAGTGCCGGTCGAAGAGTTCATGGGCGCGCTGATGGAAGCCAAACGCCTGGGCCTGACCCGACAGATCGGCGTGTCCAACTTCACCATCGACCTGATGAAACAGGCGATTGCTGCGGTCGGCGCGGAAAATATCGCTACCAATCAGATCGAATTGCACCCGTACCTGCAAAACCGCAAGGTCGTGGAATTCGCCCAGAGTCAGGGCATCCAGATCACGTCGTACATGACCCTGGCCTATGGCGAAGTGTTGAAGGATCCGCTGATCGTGCAGATCGCCGAGCGTCTGCAAGCCACCCCGGCGCAGGTCACCCTGGCGTGGGCGATGCAATCGGGTTACGCGGTGATTCCGTCGTCGACCAAGCGCGCCAACCTGCAAGGCAACCTCGGCGCCACGGCGCTGATCCTGAGCGACGCCGACATGGCGCGGATCGCCACACTGGATCGCGGCCATCGCCTGACCAGCCCCAAAGGCATCGCGCCGCAGTGGGATTGACCGATCAGGCCTGAAGCTGCTGCGCGAGGTCGTGCATGGCCACGCGCAGCAATTCGATGGCGGTCGTCAATGCCGCTTCGGGCTCATCGTCACGGCAAGCCTGTTCGAGCACCCGACACGCCGAAACCACGCGTTCGGCACCGATCATGTGCGCCCCGCCTGTGACGTGATGCGCCAGATCACGTAAATCTGCGCGATCACTTTTACGGCCCGAATCATCCAGACGCTTCAGGTCGATGCGCAGACTATTCAGTACTTCCTCACGCAATTGCCCGATCAGCGGGTTGTCCGCACCCGCCAGTTGCAACAGCGCACTCAGATCGAATTCGGCCACTGCCGGATCGTCTACGCTCTCGACTGGCGCTCCCCCGGATGCGGCGGCCATCAGCGCCTGGCTCAATTCACGCAGCAGCACCGGCTTGAACAGGCAATCGTCCATCCCGGCCGCCCGGCATCGCTGCTTCTCTTCCATCTGCGCATTGGCGGTAAATCCGAGGATCAGACAAGGCGCCCTGCCCGTCGCGGCCTCTTCCTGACGCACCGCTCGCGTCAGCTCGTAACCGTTGAGCCCCGGCATGTTGCAGTCGGTGATCAGTGCATCGAAGGCGTGCCCGCGCCAAAGCGCCAGCCCCTCCTCACCGCCACCGGCGTCAACGGCACGGTGCCCGAGTTCACTCAACTGCCGGCACAACAACAGGCGATTCACCGGATGGTCATCCACCACCAGCACGTTCAGCGAGTTAACCATCGTCGCCGCTGGCGCCGGTGCGGCCTCTTGCACAAGCGCCGCCAGCACCGGCAGTTCCATTCGCAGCATGACCTGAGTGCCCCTTCCCGGTTCGCTGGTCATCCACAAATCACCGCCCATCATCCGGCACAGGTTGCGGCTGATCACCAGCCCCAGACCAGAACCTCCATGCGCCACAGACTGATGATCGCCGACCTGCACAAACGGGCGGAACAACCGCTGCTGATCCTCGGCGCTGATCCCTCGGCCACTGTCTTCGATGATCACGCCCGCTTCAATCAGCCCGTCCTGTTCGCCGAACACGCGCAGGCGCAGGCTCACCTCGCCGTCCTCGGTGAACTTGATTGCATTGCTCAGCAGGTTCGACAGCACTTGTTTGAACCGCAGGGGATCGAGCATCACCACGACGTTGCTGCGCTCATCCATTTCTACATGCCACAACAATTGTTTCTGCCGGGCCAGGCCTTCGAAAATCCGACACACCGACGCCACCACTTCATGCAGATTGACGCGCTCGGGGGCCAGCGACAGATGCCCGGACTCGATGCGTGCGATGTCGAGGATATCGCCGATCAATGCCAGCAGTTGCTGCCCGGCGCTGGACGCCACCTCGATCGCCTGGCGATCGGTCACGCCTTCATCGGCACGCTTGAGGGCCAGTTCGAGCATGCCGATCAGGGCGTTCATCGGTGTGCGGATTTCATGGCTCATGGTCGCCAGAAACGTGCTCTTGGCGCGATTGGCTTCATCGGCCGCGTCCTTGGCCTCCTGCAATTGCCGTAGCCATTGCTGGCGCTGGCGGATCTGCCGACGCTGAAAGCCGATCCAGCCCAACGCCAACAGCAACAGCCCCGCCGCCACTGCAAACCCGCGCAGTATTTGCGTTTGATGACGCTGCCAATAGCTGTCTTGCAGCACCACGTTACGACTCCAACGCGCGACCAGACCGTCGATTTCCTGGGGTGCGATGCTCAGCAGTGCCTTGTTCAGAATCGATTGCAGCTGCGGGGCCTCAAGCGACGTCGCCATGGCAACCCGCGCCGGCAAATCACCCAGCGTGGAGACAATCCGCAAACGATCGCGGTACTGGTGATCGATCTGGTAGCGCGCCACCAGCAACGAACTCAATGTCGCGTCAGCCTTGCCGTCGAGCAGCGCCTGCGTGCCGTCGGCCGGACTTGGCAACTCGATCAGGCGGATCTGCGGCACGTTCTCCAGCAGATAATCGTGCAACGGACTACGGCGATAAAGCGCCAGACGTTTACCCGCCATGTCGTCCAGACTGCGCGGAGCCTGCGCCTTCGAGTCGGTAATGAGCACAAAGGGGCTGTTCACGTACGACCGAGTGAACAGCATTGCAGTTTCGCGCTCGCGGCTCGGTGTCATCACCGGCAACAGGTCCAGCTCACCGCTTTTGAGCTGCTCGACCTGATGATCCAGAGTTTGACCGCGCACCACCTCGAAGGTCAGGCCGCTGCGCTGACTGATCAGGTTGAGCAATTGAGCGGCCAGACCACTGAAACGGCCATCGGCGTCAAAGTATGTCAGCGGGGCAAAATCATCGACAGCGCCGACCCGTATCACCGGATGCTGATCCAGCCATTGTTGCTCGCTGTCGCTCAGGCTCACCCGCAACTGCGCCGCCATGTCGGCGCGACCGGCGCTCCAGCGCAGCTCCATGGCCAGGCGCTGCTCCATGGGAATGGCCAGCAGGGCCTTGTCGACCAGACGTTTCAAACGCGGGTTGCTGCGGGCCAGGGCAAAGCCGAAAGGGTTGGCATCAAGGCCCGAAGGCCCGGCCAGTTGCAAGTCGTTGTGAAAATGGGTGTTGATCAGGTAACTGGCGCTGATGAAGTCGCCCAGGTACAGATCATCCCGACCGAACGCGACAGCGCCGAGGGCATCGAGAATCGATCGATAACGCTGCAGGGAAGCTTGCGGGTAAGCCTCTTCGATGGTCGAGGCTGGCAGGTAGTCGTCCACCATGGCAATGCGCTTGCCAGCCAGATCGCCAGGCAACGGATTGTCGATCCGAGTGACCCACATCGGCTGATCTTCAGCGTAGGCACGGGACAGCATCAGGCGAGGATTAGCGTCTTCAAACTTGTTCGACGTGCCCAGAAGGTGCACTTTACCAGCCACGAGCGCAGCCATGGCGCTTGCGCGGTCGGGATAGCACCAGACTTCGACGCCGATGTTCAAAATCTGTGCAATCGCGTCGGCGTAATCGGCCGTAAGACCTTCCAGTTCATGGCGTTTGCGGGTCAACTCAAACGGCGGGTAATCCGGCCAGGAGGCGCCGATGCGCAATACCGGGTTGGCGCTCAGCCACTGTTTATCCTGCTCATCAAGGCGGACCTGCACGCCTTCCAGACGGGTGCGGGAGACTATTTCCAGCCTTTGCGCGCTAGTCGCCGCCTGCGCTGTGCCCGCAAGCAGCATCAGCAGCAGGACGCATCGCAAAAGGCTCATCATGGGGATCCTCTCAGAGCAAATGGTTGCGAATGGCAAACTCTCGCAGTACCACCGACGACTTGATCCCGAGCTTGAGCATCAAGCGGGTCTTGTAGGTGCTGATGGTTTTGTGACTTCGGTTCATATCCTCGGCAATCTGCTTGTTCGATATACCTCGCGCCAGCTCTATCAGGATTTGCAACTCGCGATCGGACAGCGACGCGATCAGCTTGCCTTCATCACTGTGCAACTCAGTCTGCCCTGCGGTGACGTTCGGCAAGTCCAGGAAATAGCTATAGCCCGCGCGGACAGCCTTGATCGCACTCTGCAGCTGCTGCAATTCGGCGGATTTGGTGACGAAGGCCATCGCACCGGCTCGCCGGCAACGCATCAGAAATTGATCGGGATTGGCAGTGGAAAAAACCACGACTTTACAGGACAGTCCGACTTTCTTTAGGTGCTCCAGCGTTTCCAGGCCACCCGGGCCTGGTAAGTTCAGATCGAGCACCATGAGATCCGGCTCGTATAAACGGACCAACGACACCACCTCACTACTGTCCGAGGTGACATAAACCGGCTTGTAGCCGAGCGACTCCAGAACCAGGCGAACGGCACTGACCACAACGGGATGATCATCGACGATCAATGCTGAACCCATGAACACTCCCGGGGCGAATACATCACATGACGCCACCGATCTTGCATGAACGGGACTATTGGTAGCTGCGCCACAACTGTTACACGCTGTGCACGTTGCTTCACCTGTCAGATCTGACAGTTGTGCGCCAGACCGATCTGTGATCGAACACGCGAAGAGCGCCCAAGCGATGCCTCGACTGAGGTCATCAACTGCTCGATGGCTCGGATGGATGGCAACGGCGCAGGACTGGTGATGATCTTTGCCCCGAATTGCCGGGGAACACCTGAAGAATCCGCCGGCTCACCATAGACCAGCGCCCGCCGGATTTGCGGATGGTCAAACAGGAAACCGCGAAGATCCGCGATCCCGACCGCCAGTTCGGCGTTGATCACCAGGACATCGAACGGCTGACAGCCGTAGTCGACCAGCGTCAGCAGTTCGGCAAGGTTTTGCACCGGTGCAATACGGTAGTAATCGAGGCCGTTGAACATTCGTTCGATCTTCATCCGCTGAAAATGCTGCAAGTCGGCGATCAGGATACGCAGGGTTTTGTCGGTCAACGTGGAGGTCCGGGTAGTCGCTTCAAGTGGCGGCAAGACTACCCAAGCGCCGAGGCGCACTCTGTAGGACTTTTCCGAAAAACACCGTCATTCATCCGCATTGAACGCTTTATTCCGTAGTGCTCGGACTCCAGAAAGCCTGCACCACCAGGCTTGAAGTGGAAATCCGCTTCACCAGTGCATCCAGCTCATCGCCGTCCACCGAAGTGGTCGCCAGCGTCGCTTCGATCTCGATTTCATCGGCCCCGAAGGCGTGCACATCGACGTCACTGGCCGGGTAGTTGCTGCGTTCGAGCTCGGCTTCAAGCAAGGCGAACACGGCCGTTTGCTGCGAACGCCGGGCGATGACGTAGACGATGTTGGTGACTTCCGCCGAGACCACATCGAGCGGCTGACGGTTGATGTTGTTGACGATCGGCCGCAGCAAGGTATTGGCGGCGAGCACGAACAAGGTGCCCAGCACCGCTTCGGCCAGCAGGTCGGCACCAGCGCAGGCGCCGACGGCCGCCGAGGTCCAGAGCGTGGCGGCGGTGTTGAGGCCGCGCACGTTGCCCTCTTCGCGCATGATCACCCCGGCACCGAGAAAGCCGATGCCGGAGACCACATACGCGACCACCCGGACCGCGCCTTCGGCACCGGCGAGACGGTTGGCCATGTCGACGAAAATCGCCGCGCCGACCGCCACCAGCACATTGGTGCGCAAGCCCGCCGTGCGTTGCCGGTACTGGCGCTCGAAGCCGATCAGGCCGCCGAGGATGAACGCCGCGCTGAGGCTGACCAAAGTGTCGAGCAATGAGGTGAGGTTGAGATTGTTGATCGCTTGCATGTCGAACTCCTTGAAACCGCCCCCCTTGCTCCCACAAGGGGGGAATCTTGCCTGTTACTGCCAGCCGAAGCGGCGGATGTAGAAGCCTTTGACGGCCTGGGTCAGTGCCATGTACGCCAGCAGGATCACCGGCAGGAACACGAAGTACATCGACGGCAGCGCCTGCAATTTGAAGTAGTGCGCCAGCGGCCCCATCGGCAGGAAGATGCCCACGGCCATGATGATTCCGGTCATCACCAGCAACGGCATGGCCGCGCGGCTTTGCAGGAACGGAATCTTCGGCGTGCGGATCATGTGCACGATCAGCGTCTGGGTCAGCAGCCCCACCACGAACCAGCCGGACTGGAACAGGGTCTGGTGATCCGGGGTGTTGGCATCGAACACGTACCACATCAAGGCGAACGTTGTGATGTCGAAGATCGAACTGATCGGACCGAAGAACAGCATGAAGCGCCCGACATCGCCCGGCTGCCAGCGTTGTGGCTGTTTCAGCATCTCGTCGTCGACGTTGTCGAACGGGATCGCAATCTGCGAAATGTCATACAGCAGGTTCTGCACCAGCAGGTGCATCGGCAGCATAGGCAGGAACGGAATGAACGCGCTGGCCACCAGCACCGAGAACACGTTGCCGAAGTTCGAGCTGGCGGTCATCTTGATGTACTTGAGCATGTTGGCGAAGGTCCGGCGCCCTTCCAGCACGCCCTCCTCCAGCACCATCAGGCTCTTCTCCAGCAGGATGATGTCGGCCGCTTCCTTGGCGATGTCCACTGCGCTGTCCACGGAAATCCCGATATCTGCGGTGCGCAGCGCCGGGGCGTCGTTGATGCCGTCGCCCATGAACCCGACCACGTGACCATTACCCTTGAGGATGCGCACGATGCGCTCCTTGTGCGAAGGCGTCAGCTTGGCGAACACGTTAGTGGTTTCCACCGCCACGGCCAGTTCAGCGTCGCTCATGCGCTCGATGTCGTTGCCCATCAGCAGGCCTTGCTGGGCCAGGCCGACTTCGCGGCAGATCTTGGCGGTCACCAGCTCGTTGTCGCCGGTCAGCACTTTCACCGCCACGCCGTGTTCGGCTAGGGCCTTGAGTGCCGGGGCGGTGCTTTCCTTCGGTGGATCGAGAAACGCCACGTAACCGATCAGCGTCAGTTCCTGCTCGTCGCCCAGGCTGTAAGTGTCACGCCCCTCCGGCATCGACCGTGCTGCCACTGCTACCACGCGCAAGCCTTCAGCGTTGAATGCTGCGGTGACCTGACGGATTTTCGCCAGCAATTCATCGCTCAAGGCTTCGTCGACTTCACCGTGACGCACCCGGCTGCACACCGACAGAACCTCCTCCACCGCGCCCTTGCAGATCAGTTGATGCGGCTGGCCGCGCCCTTCCACCACCACCGACATGCGCCGGCGGTTGAAGTCGAACGGGATCTCGTCGACCTTGCGAAACGCCGTGCCAACCTTCAGCTCACGGTGGATTTCCACATGTTCCAGCACCGCCACGTCGAGCAGGTTTTTCAGGCCGGTCTGGTAATAGCTGTTGAGGTAGGCCATTTCCAGCACGTCATCGGAGTCTTCGCCCCAGACGTCGACATTGCGCGCCAGGAAGATCTTGTCCTGGGTCAGGGTGCCGGTCTTGTCGGTGCACAGCACGTCCATGGCGCCGAAGTTCTGGATTGCATCCAGTCGTTTGACGATGACTTTCTTGCGCGACAGGAACACCGCGCCTTTGGCCAGCGTCGAGGTGACGATCATCGGCAGCATTTCCGGGGTCAGGCCCACGGCAATCGACAGCGCGAATAGCAGCGCTTCGGTCCAGTCGCCCTTGGTGAAACCGTTGATGAACAACACCAGCGGCGCCATGACAAACATGAAACGGATCAATAGCCAGCTGACTTTGTTCACGCCTTGCTGGAACGAAGTAACCGCGCGATCAGTCGCCCCGACCCGCTGTGCCAGCGCACCGAAATAGGTGCTGTTGCCGGTGGTGAGAATCACCGCCACCGCCGTCCCTGACACCACGTTGGTGCCCATGAACAGGATGTTGTCGAGTTCCAGCGGATTGCGCGTGTCGCGATCGGCCTGACGCGGGAATTTTTCCACCGGCATCGATTCGCCGGTCATCGCCGCCTGGCTGACGAACAGATCCTTGGCGCTGAGCACCCGGCAATCGGCAGGAATCATGTCGCCGGCCGAGAGCACGATCAGATCGCCGGGCACCAGTTGCTTGATCGGCAGTTCAGCACGCGGCGCATCCCGGCGCAGCACGGTGGCGGTGTTGCTGACCATCGCCTTGAGCGCGTCGGCGGCCTGGTTGGATTTGCTTTCCTGCCAGAAGCGCAGCAGCGTCGACAGCACCACCATCGAGAAAATCACGATGGCGGCCTTGAGGTCTTCGGTCAGCCACGAGATCACCGCCAACAGGGTCAGCAGCAGGTTGAACGGGTTTTTGTAGCAGTGCCACAGATGGGTCCACCATGGCAGCGGTTGCTCGTGTTCGACTTCGTTGAGGCCATGCTGCGCGCGCAGCACATCGACTTCGAAATCGGTCAGACCGTCGGTGTGGGTGCAGAGGTTCGACAGCAGCACGCCGCTGTCGCAATGGGCGGCGTCCACCAGTGTATTGGCGAGAGTCGGCGGCACTTCACGGCTGACCGTGGTGTCGTTGAGGGTTTCCAGCAAAGCCAGGCGACGGAAGTGCCGGGCGATGTGGCGGGTCCGCAGGAAGCCTGCGAAAAATTCCTTGAGCGTAAGTTTCATGGCTGTTGCCCCTATGGTCAGCCGGGAAACCGTCGAGCAGGTACGTCCTCGTCTCGGGCACCGGAAAACCGGCACGGCAAGACGTGGCGCGCCGGTCAGAAAAGACAGGCGTGTCGATAGGGCTGCAATGACGACGATGAAGTCGACTTCACAGGCTTTTCAGTGTCGATGAGAAGGACGTCGGGACATGACCGGGACCGGTCATGATCGGGATGCCGCTGCTCGCTGTTCGGCGAGACAACGGCACAAAGGAATGCGCGTTATCTTGCCGAGAATCCGCCGGTTACAAGGACCGGCCGACAACTGTCACTCGAACAAGTACCCACTGTGGGTCTCCGCTATTGATGAAAACGCGCGAAGCTTACGCCCCGATGTCTGGAGAGTAAACCCGCAAAAGGAAGTGTGTCGGGGAATGTGGCGGGTGTTCAGGAAGGGTTCAGGATTGCCCCCGAGATCGCCGAAATCGTTCCCACGCTCTGCGTGGGAATGCAGCCGGGGACGCTCTGCGCCCCATTGGAACGCGGAGCGTCCCTTGAGGCATTCCCACGCAGAGCGTGGGAACGATCAGTGTGGAGGCTGAAAGGATACTTAGCTGGCAGTCGCCAGCAACAAGTCCATCACCGAACGGCTGTGCCCGCGGTTCTTGCCATGCTCATACAGCGAGCCGGCAATCTCGTCCGCGCGGATCGGCAGGATCGACAGCAGCGTATCGCTCAGACCGTGGCTGGCCTGGCAGAAGCCCTGCATGTACAGACCGGCCTTGCAGCGCTCATCGGTGATCAGCCGGTAATTGCGGTCGACCTCGAAATCGCCCAGGTATTCCTCCAGCGGCGCCAGCAGTTTGCGATGCATCTGACGCTCGTAACCGGTGGCCAGAACGACCGCGTCGTAGGCACGCACGGTGACTTCGCCGGTGGCGTTGTTGCGCACGGTCAGTTCGATACCGCGCTCGGTGGCGGTGGCTTTCTCGACCGTGGTCAGAGTGCGGAACGCATGGCGCGCAACACCGGAAACCTTCTGGCGATAGAAGATGCCGTAGATGCGCTCGATCAGGTCGATGTCGACCACCGAGTAGTTGGTGTTGTGGTACTCGTTGACCAGACGCTCACGCTCGCTGCTCTTCTGCTGGAAGATCAGGTCGGTGAATTCCGGCGAGAACACTTCGTTGACGAACGGGCTGTCGTCCGCCGGTTTCAGGGCCGAGCCGCGCAGGATCATGTCGACCTGTACCGACGGGAACGAATCGTTCAAGTCGATGAAGGCTTCCGCCGCGCTCTGGCCGCCACCGATGATCGCGATGCTCATCGGCTGGTTGTTGTTGCACGGCTGCTTGGCCATCTCGGCCAGGTATTGCGAGTGATGGAACACCCGACCGTCGCCCTTCAGTGCCTTGAACGCCTCGGGAATGCGCGGCGTACCACCGGCGCTGACCACCACCGAACGCGCGGTGCGCACGAATTGCTGGCCTTCGGTATCACGGGAAATCACCCGCAGCGCTTCGACCTGATGGTTGTGCAGCACCGGCTCGATGGTCAGCACTTCTTCACCGTAGCGGCTCTGCTCGGTGAACTGCGCGGCGACCCAGCGCAGGTAGTCGTTGTACTCCATGCGGCAGGGGTAGAAGGTGCCGAGGTTGATGAAGTCCACCAGACGGCCGTGGTGCTTGAGGTAGTTGACGAACGAGTACGGGCTGGTCGGATTGCGCAGGGTCACCAGATCCTTGAGGAAGGAAATCTGCAACTCGCTCTGGGTCGACAGGGTGTTGCCGTGCCAGCTGTAGTTGGGTTGTTTGTCGAGAAACAGAACATCCAGTTCCCCCTGGGTCGGGCCGCGCTCCTGCAGAGCGATGGCCAGCGCCAGGTTCGAAGGGCCGAAACCGACGCCGATCAGGTCGTGAACGATGGGCGATGCAATTGCCTGTGTCATTTCCAGTGTCCTCTGGACGAAAAGCCTGAGTGACCTGACCGGCCTTGAGCAGGACAGCAGATCGTCTGTTGAGTAGGAACGAGGACAGTGAAATAAAATTTAACGACGACGGCTCAATGGGCGTCCCATTGTTTGATGCGCAGGCGGCAATGCTTCATGGCGTTGACGATGTGCTTTTCCACCAGAGCCTTGGAAATCCCTAGGTGTTCGGCAATCTCGGGGTGCGACAGACCTTCGATCTTGCGCAGCAGAAAACTTTCGCGGCACAGCGGCGAAAGTTCTGCCAGGGCACGCTGAAGCATCTCCAGGCGCTGACTGTGGTCGAAGGTACTGTGAGGGGACGGAGTGAAATAGCGTTCTTCGCTGTCGAGCACATCCAGTGATTCAACCTGACGCAGGGCATTGCGCCGATGGTCGTCGATTACCAGATTGAGCGCGGTGCGGTAGAGGAAAGCCCGGGGTTGCTCGATCGGCGTGTCGCTGGAGCGCTCCAGCACCCGCACATAAGCGTCATGCACCACATCTTCGGCGACCTGGCGGTTGCCGAGCTTGGCGTTCAGGAAACACACCAATTCGCGATAGTAGTTTTCCAACATGACTCCCGGCCGCGTGGGGTGCGGTTTCTGTCCTTGAGCCCGATCCTGACCGCCCAGTGGGCAGTAGCAAGATAGTGGCAACTTGAGGGGCGTAATTTATAGTAATTCTCATATAGATTTAAAGTAGTGATTCTCTTCACCAGACAAATAGTCCTGCCGGGCAACCTGTAACTTCGTGTGTGAGCACTTAAATTCCCTTGCGCATTCATCGTTTACAGGACAGCTCCCCGTGTCTGTCGTGCCTTGCGACAGCGTTCAGCGACCCACCGAACCTGTTCACCTGCTGAACGACGGGCCGAATTCCACTGGCCGGAACCCTGCATGAAACGTCCCCGCCCCGCCCGACGCGCCCTGTTCGTTGCCCTTTGCCTGATCCCTGTCATCGCTGTTGCTGCATGGCAGGTGTTGCCGCCGGGCCGCGAGACCCTCGCCACCGTTCAAGTGACACGCGGCGATATCGAAAACAGCGTGACTGCACTCGGCACCCTGCAACCGAGGCGCTATGTGGATGTCGGTGCCCAGGCGTCCGGGCAGATCCAGAAAATTCATGTCGAGGCCGGCGATGTGGTCAAGGAAGGCCAGTTGCTGGTGGAAATCGACCCGTCCACGCAAAAGGCCAAGCTCGACGCAGGCCGGTTCTCCATCGAGAACCTCAAGGCGCAGTTGCAGGAGCAACGCGCCCAGCATGAGCTGGCGCAGCAAAAGTACCAGCGCCAGCAAAAACTCGCCGCCGGCGGCGCCACCCGCGAGGAAGACGTCCAGACCGCCCGGGCCGAAGTGCGCGCCACGCAGGCGCGCATTGACATGTTCCAGGCGCAGATCCGCCAGGCGCAAGCCAGTCTGCGCAGCGACGAAGCCGAGCTCGGCTACACGCGCATCTATGCGCCGATGTCCGGCACGGTGGTGGCGGTAGGCGCCCGGGAGGGCCAGACGCTCAACGCGCAACAGCAGACCCCGCTGATTCTGCGGATCGCGCGGCTCTCCCCGATGACCGTGTGGGCCGAAGTCTCCGAGGCCGACATCGGTCACGTCAAACCGGGCATGACCGCTTACTTCACCACCCTCAGCGGCGGCAGCCGTCGCTGGAGCAGTACCGTACGGCAGATTCTGCCGGTGCCGCCGCGCCCGCTCGAACAGAGCCAGGGCGCCAGCCCCACCAGCGGTCGCAGTGGCAGCGAACGAGTGGTGCTTTACACGGTATTGCTGGATGTCGATAACGCCGATAACACCCTGATGACCGACATGACCGCCCAGGTGTTCTTTGTTTCGCAGCAGGCACAGAACACCCTGACCGTGCCCACCGCCGCCCTGCAACACAGCGCTCGCGCGGACTGGCAACTGGCGCAGGTGGTCGCTGCCAATGGCGACGTCCAGTCCCGGGAAGTGCGCACCGGCATCCGCGACCGCTTGCGCACGCAGATCCTCGAAGGACTTGTCGAAGGCGATCATGTCCTGAGCAGCCCGGCCACTGGCAACGGAGGCTGAATGCAAACGCCCCTGATTGACCTGCGGCAGATCCGCAAAGCCTACGGCGGCGGCGACAGTCCGCGGGTGGAAGTGCTGCGCGGCATAGATCTGTCGATTCATGCCGGCGAATTCGTGGCGATCGTCGGCGCGTCCGGTTCCGGCAAATCGACACTGATGAACCTCCTCGGCTGCCTCGACCGACCGACCAGCGGCGAATACCTGTTTGCCGGTGAAGAGGTCGCGCGGCTGGACACCGACGCTCTGGCCTGGCTGCGACGCGAGGCGTTCGGCTTCGTGTTTCAGGGCTATCACCTGATTCCGTCAGGCTCGGCCCAGGAAAACGTCGAAATGCCGGCCATCTATGCAGGCACACCGGCCGCCGAACGCCACGCCCGGGCCCACGCGTTGCTGACTCGCCTGGGCCTTGCCGGGCGCACCGCCAACCGCCCGCACCAACTCTCCGGCGGACAGCAGCAGCGGGTATCGATTGCCCGTGCGCTGATGAATGGCGGTCATATCATTCTCGCCGACGAACCCACCGGTGCACTCGACAGCCACAGCGGCGCCGAAGTCATGACCCTGCTCGATGAACTGGCGGATCAGGGCCATGTGGTGATTCTCATCACCCACGACCGCGAAGTTGCGCAACGCGCCAAGCGCATCATTGAGATCCGCGACGGCCTGATCATCAGCGACACCGCCGATCCGTCATCGCCCCCCTCGCCCGCCGTCGGTTCCGGCGCATTGCAGGCCGTGGATCTGCGCGAGCGTCTGAACACCGGCAGCACCCAGACCGGCGCCTGGAAAGGCGAATTGGTAGACGCCGTGCAAGCGGCGTGGCGAGTGATGTGGGTCAACCGATTCCGCACCGCGCTGACCCTGCTGGGCATCGTCATCGGCGTCGCGTCCGTGGTGGTGATGCTGGCGGTGGGCGAAGGCAGCAAGCGCCAGGTAATGGCGCAAATGGGCGCCTTCGGCTCCAACATCATTTACCTCAGCGGCGCCGCCCCAAACCCGCGCACGCCACCGGGCATCATCACCCTCGATGACGTTGCCGAACTGGCCGCCCTGCCCCAGGTGGAGCGCATCATGCCGGTCAACGGCTCGACCGCCGGCGTGCGCTTCGGCAATGCCGACCACACCAGTTACGTGGGCGGCAATGACACCAATTTCCCGACCATTTTCAATTGGCCGGTGGTCCAGGGCAGCTACTTCACGCAAGCCGACGAGGACAGCGCCGCTGCCGTGGCGGTGATCGGCACCAAGGTTCGCGACAAACTGCTCAAGGATGTCGCCGATCCCGTCGGTCAATACATCCTGATCGAAAACGTACCGTTCCAGGTGCTCGGAGTCCTCGCTGAAAAAGGCTCCAGCTCCGGCGACTCGGACAGTGACAACCGGATCGCCGTGCCCTACTCCGCCGCCAGCATGCGCCTGTTCGGCAGCCGCAATCCCGAGTATGTGGTCATCGCCGCGCGGGACGCCCGCAAGGTCAAAGAGGCTGAGCAAGCCATCGAGCAATCGATGCTGCGCCGGCACAACGGCAAAAAGGATTTCGAGCTGACCAACAACGCCGCCATGATTCAGGCCGAGGCGCGAACCCAGGGCACGCTGTCGCTGATGCTCGGCGCGATCGCCGCCATTTCCCTGCTGGTGGGCGGCATCGGCGTGATGAACATCATGCTCATGACCGTGCGCGAGCGCACCCGGGAAATCGGCATCCGCATGGCCACCGGCGCCCGCCAGCGCGACATCCTGCGCCAGTTCCTGACCGAGGCAGTGATGCTCTCGGTGGTCGGCGGCGTTGCCGGGATCAGCCTGGCGATGCTGGTCGGTGGTGTGCTGCAACTCAGCGGCGTCGCCATGGCGTTCCAGTGGATCGCGGTGTTCGGCGCCTTCGGTTGCGCGCTGGCCACCGGCGTCATCTTCGGTTTCATGCCTGCCCGCAAGGCCGCCCGGCTCGATCCGGTCAAGGCCCTCACCAGTGAATGATCGACCTATGAAAGCCCACCTGACACTTCTCGCCGCCAGTGTTTTGCTGGCGGCGTGCGGCAGCCCCGCGCCACGCCCCGACAGCGGCCTGCAACCACCGCCCGCCTGGCAATCGCCCGAACATCCCGGCGCCAGCCAAAGCGATCGACAATGGTGGACGCATTTCGGCAGCACTGAACTCGATCATCTGATCGAACAGGCCCGACTGGGCAGCCATGACCTGGCCGCCGCCGTCGCCCGAGTGAGGCAGGCGCAGGCCAGCGCGACAATCGCCGGTGCGCCGCTGCTGCCCGAGGTCAAGGCCGGGCTGAATGCCAATCGCCAGAAACTCCTGCACGGCAAAGGCTACAGCCAGCTCGACGTGAACCCCGACAACCGCTCGCTGGATTACTACGACGCCGAGTTGAGCGCCAGTTACGAAATCGATTTCTGGGGCGGCAAACGCGCCGCCCGGGACAGCGCGGTGTTCGGCTTGCAGGCCAGCGAGTTCGATCGCTCGACGGTGGAACTGACCCTGCAAAGTGCCGTCGCCAACAGCTACACCCAGGCCCTGGCGCTGCGCGAACAGGCGCGGATCGCCGAACTCAATCTGACCAATGCGCAAAGCGTTCTGCATCTGGTGCAGACCCGCTACGACGCCGGCAGCGCCACCTCGCTGGAACTGGCCCAGCAGAAAAGCCTGGTCGCCGAACAACAGCGCAAACTGCCGCTGGTACAACAACAGGCCCGCGAGGCACTGATCACCCTGGCCGCGCTGCTCGGCCGACCGGTGCAGGAGTTGCCGACACCCCGACAGGCATTCGCCCAACTGCAATGGCCGGACATCGCCAGCGGCGTGCCCAGCGACCTGCTGCAACGGCGCCCGGACATCGCCAGCGCCGAGGCCAGACTGGCCGCCGCCCAGGCCGATGTGACCGTCGCCCGCGCCGCCATGCTGCCCAAGGTCACGCTGACCGCCAGCCTCGGCACCGGCGCGGACCTCGCATCGGATCTGCTGCGCACGACCTTCTACAACCTGTCGTCAGGTCTGGTGGCACCGATCTTCAACAATGGCCGCCTGCGTGCCGAACGCGACAAGGCCACGGCGCGCCAGGAAGAATTGCTGGAGACCTATCGCGGCGCAATCATCAATGGTTTCGCGGACGTGGAAAAAGCCCTGACGAGCATTCGCGGCCTCGATGAACAGCGTCAATGGCAAGGCGAGGAACTGCGCCAGGCACAGACCGCGTTCGATATCGCCCAGAGCCGCTATCAGGCCGGCGCCGAGGATCTGCTGACGGTGTTGCAGACTCAACGCACGCTGTATGCCGCCCAGGACATGAACGTGCAGCTGCGGCTGTCACGCCTGCAGGCCAGCATTGCGCTGTACAAGGCGCTGGGCGGGGGTTGGCAAGTCATCTGAACAGCGCCTTGTTCAAGGCAAAAAAAATCGCAGCCCGACGCTGCGATTTTTTTGCCTTCAGAGCTGCCGCCCCTTGACCTTCAGGTGCCTGGCGTACCACGGCCGCTGCGGCACTTTGCGGAACAGGTCGGCCATGTTGTCTTCATCGCCGAACGTGATGCGCAATGCCAGCTTCATGGTTTCCGGGTCCATCTCCACCGAGCGTCCTGCCTGAAGGCCGGGAACGGTGCTGCAACCATGGGTGTCGGGGCCGAGCCACGGATCATCGACCTCGACCCAGCGCCCCGGTGCAAACCATTGGACGCCATTGACTTGCAGGCGGCTCACTTCACCTGGATGAAAGCGTTCGTGAGCGCGATACCAGTCTTCGATGCGGTCGTCGATCCAGCCATGGAAACGCCAGAACACCGGGTTCACATGGGAGGAAAACGGATCGCCGAGAAAATCGTTTTCCGGGGCATACCAGCGCGCCGCGAAGTCAGCCTGATCCCGGGCCATCGGCACCGGAATATCGTTGGACGGATCACGGGCCACCGATGCCCAGCGCATGTGCAGCCAGTCGTGCAGGCCCAGCTCGACTTCCGAGCCGAACTGGCCGAGCGTCAGCTTCGAGAGATAGCGCGGATCGGTGTACTGCGATTCCCAGACCTGGAAGTTGCTGTGGTAGGTCTCGGCCGTCTTGATGTCGCTGACCCACTGTGTGTATTCGTCATCGCCTTCCGTCAGCCAGGTCGGCGGCAAGGCATCGCCGTCGTGGTTGTCGAAGTAGCGGGCGAACCCCAGACGATCACGCTCGAGCTCCGGTTGCGGCGCGGGGAATTTCAACCAGGACGGCAAGTCCTGCATTGAGCGGGCGGTGCCCAGCATATGCCGGTGCATGAAGAAAAAGTCGATGCCCGAGCCGTTGCGATCCTTGCGCGGACCGCGCGCATCACGCTCCTTGTAACGCGGGCCGGGTTGCCAGCCGATGCCGCGCAACGCATCGCGTTTTTTCTCGGACAGTTTGTGCCACTTGTCCCGCGAGGCATGCCAGAGCTGGTGAAACAGGCGATGCTCAGGCGATACCAGCCACGCCAGCAAGGTCGGGTTCAGACCGGTTCGCTCACGCGCCTCGGGGAAACGGCGTTTGATGGCGATGAAACGGTTATCGAGCTCCGGCAGACCCAGCGGCCGATCCAGGCGCAGCACCTGCCCGGTGAACGTGCCGCTGCCGGCATTGCCGAAGGCCGCCCAGACTTCGTCCAGTTTGACATCGAGCTCGTAGACCGCCGGCGCCTGTGGCTGGTCCGTGCGCATCAGACGCCAGTACAACTGCGCGCCATTACCCGAGACCAGATCGCCAATGACGTCATAGCGGGGCAAACCGTCGCCCCGCAACCGCGCGCCGGTGTCGAGACAGCCGCGCAAGCCGCGCCCGCGCTGGGCAATATCGAGAAACAATTCCAGGCCTTCACGGGGCAGGCCGTCGAGTCCGGCATCGGCGCCCGTGAAACGGATGTCCCAGACACCGCGCAGGTTGTCGGCCAACTGCTGGCCGGCAGTGTCCGCCAGATCCACCGTGGCCTCGCCCGGCGTGATCGGCTCCTCCTCGCGGGTCAGCTCACGATGTGCATAAAAAGCGGCAGGCAGCGCAGCGCCCGTGAGTGCCATGCCCGCCATGAACCAGCGTCGAGAGATCGTCATTGCCCTACCTGTGTCAGCCATGAAGCAGGCTTTATCCAAGCTAGAACGTTTGCTGGTGCGACAAATTTATCGCCTGCCCGAAAAGATCTCCGAACGCCCGGACCGCGTTCGCGCGTTCTTTTGCCGCCTCGCTAAATTCTTTGCCTCCCCAGTCGTTCCTCCCAGATAGCAAAGGCCCCTGCGCCTGTACCTCGACGGCGAACCTGAATGAGATGGCAATGACAAAACCGCGTTCGAAAAAGGCTCTATACATCGGCCTGCCGCTGGCCTTGGCGATCAGCGCCGGCGCAGGCTTTCTGGTCTGGGATTACTGGTTCAGGGACAATCCCGGCTACCCGGTCAAGGTGATGAAACAGGCCACCGAACTGCAGGAGCGGATCCTGTCGTTCGACAGCCACATCACCGTGCCCTTGAGTTTCGGCGCCCATGGCAATGAAGCCGACAAGGACGGCTCCGGGCAGTTCGACCTGATCAAGGCCAACCGTGGACGGCTGTCCGGCGCGGCGCTGACGGTGTTCGGCTGGCCGGAGATGTGGAACGGCCCGAACGCGCCGCACCGGCCTACCGACGGTTTCGTCGAAGAGGCCCGCAATCAACAGGAAGTGCGCTACAAGATCATCTCGGGCCTGGTGCGCGACTTCCCCAATCAGGTCGGCATCGCCTATACCCCTGACGATTTCCGCCGCCTGCACGGCGAAGGCAAGTTTGCGATTTTCATCAGCATGCTCAACGCCTACCCGCTGGGTAACGACCTGAGCAAACTGGACCTGTGGGCCGGTCGTGGCATGCGCATGTTCGGCTTCAGCTATATCGGCAACAACAGCTGGGCAGACTCCTCGCGCCCGTTGCCGTTTTTCAATGATTCCCCGGATGCGCTGGACGGCCTCTCGGACATCGGCAAACAGGCCGTGCACCGCCTCAATGACCTGGGCGTGATCATCGACGTCTCGCAGATGTCGACCAAGGGCCTGGAGCAGGTTGCGCAACTGAGCCGTACACCGCTGGTGGCTTCGCACTCCGCGCCGAGAGCGGCGGTGGACATTCCGCGTAACCTAAGCGACAAGGAACTGCAGCTGATCAAGAACAGCGGCGGCGTGGTGCAGGTGGTCGGTTTCTCGCAGTACCTCAAACCGCTGACCCAGGGCACCCAGGACAAACTCAACGCCCTGCGCGCCCGCTTCGATCTGCCGCCTCTGCCGAACCTGGCCATGGCGCTGATGCCGGGCGACCCGATCATCACCGCCTGGTCGGAACAGAAACTCGGTCAGTACGCCAGCGGCCTGTACGGAATTCTCGAAGAAGAACCGAAAGCCACTCTCAAGGACTTCGGCGACGCCATCGACTACACCGTGCGCAAGATCGGCATCGACCACGTCGGCATCTCTTCGGACTTCAATGACGGCGGCGGAATCAAGGGCTGGGAAAACGTCGGCGAGATCCGCAACGTCACCGCCGAACTGATCCAGCGCGGTTACTCCGAAGCCGACATCGCCAAGCTGTGGGGCGGCAACTTCCTGCGGGTCTGGGATCAGGTGCAGAAAGCCGCCAAACCTGCCCTGATCTCCCGTCAGGACACGACCCGACCATGACTGACCGCCGCACTTTTCTGAAGCAGGCCGGCGTACTGGCCGCCGCCCTGCCTCTGGGCGTCAGCCTGGCTGAGCCGGCCCGCGCCGCCGCTTCGCCGCAGGACAAATGGTTGGCCTTGCGCGGGATGTTCGAACAGGATCCGGACGCGATCCACTTCGCCAACTTCCTGGTGACATCGCACCCAAGGCCAGTGCGCGAGGCTATCGCTCGCCATCGTGAGGACATCGACCGCAATCCGGGCCTGGCGATGGACTGGGATCTGGGCGTCACCGAACAGCGCGAAGAGAACGTGCGGGTCTGGGCCGGCCAGTACTTGCAGGCCAGGCCGAGCCAGATCGCCCTCACCGGCAGCACCACCGAAGGTCTGGCGATGATCTACGGCAGTGTGCACGTACGCCCGGACCAGGAAATCCTGACCACGGTTCACGAGCATTACTCCACCCGCAACATACTCGACTTCCGCACCGCCCGCGACGGCACCCGGGTGCGCAAGCTCACGCTGTTCGAGAACCCGCAAAGCGTTTCGACGGATCAGGTGCTCGACACCATCAATCGCAACATCCGCCCCGAAACCCGCGTTCTCGGCATGACCTGGGTGCACTCGGGCAGCGGTGTGAAACTGCCGATTGGCGATATCGCCCGCCTCGTCGACGAACACAACCGAAACCGCGACGACAAGGACCGGATCATTTACGTGGTCGACGGCGTGCACGGTTTTGGTGTCGAAGACCTGAGCTTCCCGCAGATGAACTGCGATTTCTTCATCGCCGGCACGCACAAATGGATGTTCGGCCCGCGCGGCACCGGCATCGTCTGCAGTCGCAGCGACGAGGTGAAATACGTCAGCCCCAGCGTGCCGACCTTCTCCGAAGCCACGACCTTCGCCAAGACCATGACGCCCGGCGGCTATCACGCCTTCGAACATCGCTGGGCGGTGGACGAGGCGTTCAAGCTTCACCTGCAACTGGGCAAGGCCGACGTGCAGGCGCGCATCCATCAGCTCAACAGCTATTTGAAGCAGCGCTTGCTGGAACAGCCGAATGTCGAACTGGTGACCCCGGTCGATCCGGAGTTCTCTGCCGGTTTCAGCTTCTTCCGGGTCAAGGGCCGTGACAGCGATGACATCGCCGCCCGCCTGATGAAACACCGCGTGGTCTGTGATGCCGTCAGCCGCGACGTCGGCCCGGTGATCCGGACCGCGCCCGGTCTGCTCAACACTGAAGCCGAAGTGGACCGTTTCCTCGATTTGCTGGGCAAGACGCTGCGCGCCTGACCCCTGCGCCCCGGTTTCCTTTAAACAGAGACGACTCATGAAAAAGCCTCACGCCTCAATCACCTTCAAGGCATTGCCCGCCCTGGCCCTGACCGCCCTGTGCGCGGGCCTTCTGCCGGGCGCCGCCGTGGCAGCCACCCCGCCGGCCCCCGGCAAAGTGTTCAAGGACTGCAAGGACTGTCCGGAAATGGTGGTGTTGCCAACCGGCAGTTACACCATGGGCACACCGGACGACGAAGTCGGCCGCGAGCCCGACGAAGGCCCGCGCCACGAAGTGACCTTCACCCGACCGTTCGCCATCAGCCGCTTTCAGGTGCTGGTCGGCGAGTGGGATGCGTATGTCCGCGAGACCGGCGCCAAGCCCTATGACTTCGATGATCGCCCGGGCCGCCGCTGCACCGCCGGCAAGCCCGAGTTCAAACAGACCAAACGCGACCCGGCCGTCTGCATGAACGTGGCCGAAGCCCAGGGCTACATCGACTGGCTGTCGAAAAAGACCGGCCACCGCTATCGCCTGCCGAGCGAGTCGATCCGCGAATACGCGGCCCGTGGCGGCAGCACCGGTTCGTTCCCCTTCCCGTTCGACGAAGGCAGCGACTACCAGATTTCCAAACACGCCAACACCTACGGCGCCGCCGACGGTTACAACTTCACGTCCCCGGCCGGCACCTTCCCGGCCAACGCCTTTGGCGTGTACGACGCCCACGGCAACGTCTACGAATGGACGGCCGACTGTTATCACAAGGATTACTCCGGCGTACCCAACGACGGCCGCCCATGGGTACAGGAAAACTGCGAACGCCAGGTCATGCGCGGCAACGACTGGGGCGAAGCACCGGTGTTTTCCCGTTCCGGCAACCGCAACAGCAGCTGGCCGACCAGCAAGGGCGACTGGCTGGGCTTTCGCGTAGTGCGCGACCTCTGAACCCGACTGTCAGCGACCGCAGCCCGTCTGCGGTCGTTTAAAGAAACCCCGTGACCATTCGTTTTCCTTACATACCGGCACTCCCTCCGCACCGAAGCAGGAATCCTCCATGACCAAGCCAACGCGTGGGGCGATCAACGAATTGTTCGCCCTGCTCAAGCCCTTCCGCCTGATTGTCTGCGTGTCCATCGTGCTCGGCATGATCGGCGGCCTGAGCGTCACCGTGCTGCTGGCGACCATCAACAACGCCTTGCACTCGGCCGACGGACTGACCCGCACCGTGGTCATGATTTTCGCCGGGCTGTGCGCCCTGGCCTTGCTGACCACGATCCTGTCCGACATCGGCACCAACTACGTCGGCCAACACATCATTGCCCGCCTGCGCAAAGAGCTGGGGGAGAAAGTGCTGTCGGCACCGATCGACCAGATCGAACGCTATCGCAGCCACCGCCTGATTCCGGTGCTGACCCACGACGTGGACACCATCAGCGACTTCGCTTTCGCGTTTGCACCGCTGGCCATTTCCATGACCGTGACCCTGGGTTGCCTCGGCTACCTGGCGATGCTGTCCTGGCCGATGTTCCTGATGATGCTGGTGGCAATCGCCATTGGCACCACCATCCAGGCGATTGCCCGGGCCAAGGGCATGCGCGGGTTTTACGCTGCGCGCGACTCCGAAGACGAACTGCAAAAGCACTACAACGCGATCGCCGAAGGTGCCAAGGAGTTGCGCATCCATCGCCCGCGCCGCCAGCGCATGTTTGTGTCGGGTATCCAGAAGACCGCCGAAAAGATCTGCGACACCCAGATCAAATCCATCAACACGTTCGTGATCGCCAAGTCCTTCGGATCGATGCTGTTCTTCGTGGTGATCGGCATGGCCCTGGCCCTGCAATCGTTTTGGCCGAGCGGTGACAAGGCCGTGATGAGCGGCTTCGTGCTGGTGCTGCTGTACATGAAGGGCCCGCTGGAACATCTGGTCAGCACACTGCCGATCATCAGCCGCGCGCAGATTGCCTTCCGCCGGATTGCCGAACTGAGCGAGCAGTTCTCCTCGCCCGAGCCGCACCTGCTGCTGGAAGACCAGGGCAAGAAGCCCGGTGCCGTCAACCGTCTGGAATTGAACAATGTGCGTTATGCCTTTCCGCCGGTTGCAGGCAGCGAACCGTTCCGCCTCGGACCGGTCAACCTGCGCATCGAGCAAGGCGACATCGTGTTTATCGTCGGTGAAAACGGCTGCGGCAAAACCACCCTGATCAAATTGCTGCTGGGCCTGTATGCGCCGACCGAAGGCGAAATCCGGGTCAACGGCCAGCCAATCACCGCGTTGAACCGTGACGACTACCGCCAGAACTTCACCACGATCTTTGCCGACTACTACCTGTTCGACGACCTGATCCAGGGTGACCGCGAAGTGCCGCAGGACGCTACCCGCTACCTCGAACGCCTGGAGATCGCGCACAAGGTCAGCGTACGCGATGGCGCCTTCACCACCACCGATCTGTCCACCGGCCAGCGCAAGCGTCTGGCACTGGTCAACGCCTGGCTCGAAGAGCGCCCGGTGCTGGTGTTCGACGAATGGGCCGCCGATCAGGACCCGACATTCCGGCGGATTTTCTACACCGAACTCCTGCCCGACCTGAAACGGCTGGGCAAGACCATCATCGTGATCTCCCACGATGACCGTTACTTCGACGTTGCCGATCAACTGGTGCGCATGGAGGCCGGAAAGGTCAAAAGCGAACTGCAAACCGCTTGATCGACGAAGCCGCGGCCAGACCGGAAAAATATTTTCCGGTTTACCGCGGCTTTCTCGTCTTAATGAGATGAATAAGAACCATTAACAACTATACCTGCCAAGGTCTTAACCTCATGTCCGCATCCCGCTTCATGCTTCGCCCACTGACCCGAGCCCTGCTCATGCACGGTGCTACCCGCTCCCGTCTGGCCACCACCGGCCTGGGACTGGCAATGACGCTGGCCGTCGCCCCGTATGTCCAGGCCCAGGAATGGAACCTGAACATCCCGGCGCAACCTTTGGCCCAGGCCCTGCAATCGCTCGGTCAGCAGACCAGCCTGCAAATCATCTACAGCCCGGAAAGCCTGCAAGGCCTGCGCTCCACCGCCCTCAACGGCCGGTACGCGGACGACAGCGCCATCGCGGCCATCCTCAAGGGCACCGGCATCCGTCATCAGCGTGAGGGCAATACCGTGACCCTGCTGGCCCCCGCCACCGGCAGCGCGATGGAACTGGCACCGACCAACATCGACGGGCAACGACTGACGGCCACTACCGAAGGCAGCAACTCCTACACCACCGGTGGCGTGACCATCGGCAAGGGCGTGCACTCGCTGAAGGAAACCCCGCAGTCGGTCACGGTCATGACCCGCAAGATGCTGGACGACCAGAACCTCAACACCATCGAACAAGTGATGGAAAAGACTCCGGGCATCACCGTTTACGACTCGCCCATGGGCGGCAAGTATTTCTACTCGCGCGGTTTTCGCATGACCGGCCAGTACCAGTACGACGGCGTGCCGCTGGACATCGGCAGCAGCTACGTACAGGCAGACAGCTTCAACAGCGACATGGCCATTTATGACCGCGTCGAAGTGCTGCGCGGTGCTGCCGGCATGATGAAAGGCGCAGGCGGTACGGCCGGTGGCGTCAACTTCGTGCGCAAGCGCGGCCAGGACACCCCGCACACCCAACTGTCGCTGTCGGCAGGCTCGTGGGACAACTATCGCGGTCAGGTCGACACCGGCGGCCCGCTGAACGACGCCGGCACCCTCCGTGGCCGCGCCGTGGTCACCCAGCAGACCCGTCAGTACTTCTATGACGTGGCCAGCCGCAAGGACCAGATCTACTACGGTGCCCTGGACTTCGACCTCAGCCCCGACACCACCCTGGGCCTGGGCATGGCCTATGAAGACGTCGACGCCACGCCTTGCTGGGGCGGTCTGCCGCGCTATGCCGATGGCTCCGACCTGCACCTCAAGCGCTCCACCTGCCTGAACACCTCGTGGAACAACCAGCGCAGCAAACGCGCCACCTACTTCGGCGACGTGAAACACCAGTTCAACGACGACTGGTCCCTGAAAGTGGCCGGGGTCTTCTCGCGCAACACCCAGGACATGGAATACGCGTTCCCGAGCGGCGCGGTGCCGGTAGGCGCCACCAGCTCCAACACGCTGATGCTGGGGAGCATCTACGACTACGAGCAGACCGACTACGGCTTCGATGCCTACGTGGACGGCAAATTCGACGCGTTCGGCCAGCAGCACGAACTCACCGTCGGCGCCAACGCCAGCCGTTCCCACAAGGATGACTTCTACGCCGTGGCGGCCTTGCCACAGCGCCAGAACGTACTGAACCCGAACCATCACCTGCCCCAGCCTGACGAAAGCTACTACCTGGCCAATGCCTCCCGGGGCGGTCCGGTAGATATGCACATCAAGCAATACGGTGTTTACTCCACCGCCCGCCTGAAGCTGGCAGATCCACTGACCTTCGTGCTGGGCAGCCGTGTCAGCTGGTACAAGTCCGACACCGACTCCGTGCAGTACTTCCGCGGCGAAGGCACCCCGGTCAACACCAAGTCCACCGAAACCGGACAGGTCACCCCGTTTGCCGGGCTGTTGTTCGATCTCAACGACAACCTGACCGCGTACGCCAGCTACACCGATATCTTCACCCCGCAAGGCGGCTACAAGACCATCGACGGCGGCACCCTCAAACCCCTGATCGGCCAGAGCTACGAGCTGGGGATCAAGGGCGAGTGGTTCGACGGTCGCCTGAACAGCTCCTTCAACCTGTTCCGCACCATTCAGAAAGATGCGGCCCAGGATGACCCGCGCTGTGAAGACAGTTCCTGCTCGCTGAACTCCGGCAAGGTCCGCGCCCAGGGCTTCGAAGCGGAAGTCAGCGGTGAAGTGATCGATCGCCTGCAACTGCTGGCCGGCTACACCTACACCCAGACCAAAGTGCTGGAAGATGCCGACGCCACTCAGGACGGCGTGGTCTACAACTCCTACGTACCACGTCACCTGCTGCGCGTCTGGGGTGATTACAGCCTGAGCGGCCCTCTGGATCGCGTCACCATCGGTGCCGGCGTCAACGCCCAGAGCGGCAACTACCGCACCTCGCCACTGGGCGGTGACAACATCACCCAGTCGGGTTACGCGGTCTGGAACGGTCGCATCGGCTACCGCATCGATGACACCTGGTCCGTCGCCCTCAATGGCAACAACCTGTTCGACAAACGCTACTACGCCACTGTGGGCACCGAAGGTTTCGGTAACTTCTATGGCGACCCGCGCAATTTCGTGATGTCGGTCAAAGCTGACTTCTGATTACAGCGACCATGAAAAAACCCCGCATTGCGGGGTTTTTTCTGGTCTGCGAATTTGTCTGGGGTTCAGCTCAACGCGCGATGCAGCGCCCGGCTCAGGGTTTCGTGTACCTGCAGGACATCGGGCATCACCGACGCCAGCCTGAGCAAGTCGTGGGTCAGCCCCGGGCAGTGCTCGAGCTCGACGCTCACACCGTGCTCACGCAACTTGTCGACATACGCCTGGCCCTCATCGAGCAGCGGATCGAACCCGGCCAGCACGACAATGGCCGGGGCGACGCCACGCAGATCTTCGGCCAGCAACGGCGAGAAACGCCAGTCCAGATAATCTTCCGGGGTGCGCGCGTAATGCCCATAAAACCAGTCCAGTGTCTCGTCTTCCAGCAGATAGCCTTCGCTGAACAGGGCCCGCGAATCATGGGCACGGGAGGCGTCGGTGACTGGATAGCACAACAACTGAACCTTGGGTGCGATGGCCACGGTGTGCGGCTGAACCACCGCTTGCACCGCCAGTACGGTGGCCAGCGTGGCCCCGGCGCTGTCACCGCCGAAGGCGACCCGGCCCGAGTCCAGGCCCAACGAAGCCGCGTGTTCGGCCAGCCACGACAAGGCGTCCTCACCGTCTTCCAGTGCCGTCGGGAAACGGTGCTCCGGCGCCAGTCGATAGCCCACGGAGAGCACCGCGCATGGCGTGCGCCGGCAGAACTCGCGACACACGCCGTCATGGGAATCGAGGCTTCCGACCACAAACCCGCCACCGTGGAAATACACCAGCACCGGCATTGGCGCTGACACACCGTGCGGGCGATAAAGTCGCAGTGCCAGCGGCGCACCGTCCCGGGCGGTCGCGCTGATGGCCTGCACGTCCAGGTCTTCGGGCGCCATCCAGCGCAACTGCGCAGTGGTCTGTTCGAAGGTGTCCCGGGCCTGGGCCGGAGTCATTTGGTGCAGCGCCGGCAGACCGGCATCCTGGCTGTCTTGAGCCAGGTCGAGAAAGGCTTCCAGATCAGGGTGTAACGACATCGCGAAGATCCTTGTATCAGCAAAAAAGGGGCGCGCCTCGGCAACGCCCCCCAAAATTGATCCAGCGTGCAGCGATCAGCCCACACGCGCCATGCAATGCTCGATCAGCGCTTCAAGTTCACGCTGGTAATCCTGCATCAGTGCGTCCATGGTGCCGACGCGATAACGCTGGCTGCTGTAGATGCAACGCAACGCCAACTGGCCGTCATACACCTGGCCGACAATTTCCAGCCAGTTGCCCAGGTTCGCCTTCAGGCTGTAGTTGTCGCCGGTTTCTTCCAGCGCCGGCACCAGCAGAGCCTGCTCGTCGAAACTCTGGTCGAACTGCCCCAGGTAGTTGAACGTCACCCGCGCCTGCGGCAGATCCGCCAGTTGCCGGGACACCTCGGCGCCCGCCAGATGACGAAGCACGCCATACCCGATGCCCTTCTGCGGCACCGCCGCCAGCTGCGCCTGTACGTCGATGATCGAACGTCCGATATCGTCGCTGTCCGGACGCAACCGCACCGGGAACATGCTGGTGAACCAGCCAAGGCTTCGGCTCAGGTCGATGGATTCGAACAGATCCTCGCGGCCGTGCCCTTCCAGCAGAATCAGCGCCGATGGCTGACCGCTCCAGCGGCACAGTGCCCGACCGAGTGCCGACAGCAGCAGGTCGTTGATTTGCGTGCGATAGACCGCCGGCGCCTGCTTGAGCAATTGTTCGGTGTGCTCGCGGGACAACTTGAGCCGCGCCTGCGCCTGCTGGCGCACCTGATTCTTGCCACGGTAGTTGTCGCACGGCAGATCGACGCCCGGTTGATCGAGCTGCTCCAGCCAGTACGCCAGCTCCTGTTCGGCAATCGCCGGGGCCTGTGCCTGCAAGGCCTCGGCAAACGAACGATAGCTGCTGGTACGAATCGGCAGTTGCGGCGCCAGCCCTTGCACACACGCTTCATAAGCGGTTTTCAGGTCATCGAGCAGGATCCGCCAGGACACGGTGTCGACCACCAGGTGATGAATCACCACCAGCAGTCGCGCCTGACCGTCCGGCAGGGCGACATGCATCACCCGCCAGACCGGCCCGTCGTCCAGCTTGAGGCTGCGCTGGGCAAGGTTGGCCAGCGCTTCGACCTGTTCGCTGTTCTCGGCTTCACGGCGCCAGAGCACCGCCTCGCCCTGTTCGTTGGCGGTGCAGTAGCGTTGCAGCCAGCGCCCGCTCTCCCGAGTGAAGCGCAGGCGCAGCGAGTCATGGTGTTGCTCGATCCAGCCCAGGGCCTGCTCGAGCGCATCCAGATCCAGTGGCTGGCGCGCACTCAACAGCAGTGACTGGTTGTAGTGATGGGCTTCGGACATGCCCTCGGCGAAGAACCACTCCTGAATCGGCAACAGATTGAACAACCCCTCGCCCGCCACCTGCGTGACGTCCACCAGTGGCTGTCCGGCGCCTTCCTTCGTCACGTTCTGTTCGACGATGCCAGCGATGGTCTGATAGCGCATCAGATCGCGCAGCTTCAGATCCATCTGCAACGTCGGGTGGTTCCTGACCCGGGAAATGACCTGCAGGCTGAGAATCGAGTCGCCGCCCAGTTCGAAGAAGTTATCCGTGATGCCCACCTGCTCGACTTGCAGCACCTGGGCCCAGATCTCGGCCAGCAGTGTTTCCTGCTCGTTGCGCGGGGCGACATATTCCTCGCTCTTGAAGTCCGGCTCCGGCAGCGCCTTGCGGTCGAGTTTGCCGTTGGGCGTGACCGGGAAAGCACTCAGGCAGACAATCTGCGCCGGCACCATGTACTCCGGCAGCGAGGCGCGCAGCCCGGCCTTGAGTTCATCGCCCACGTCTTCGCCCGTCGGCGTCACCACATAACCGATCAGTTGCTTGCCGGACGCATTGTCCCGGGCGATCACCAGCGCATCGGTCACACCCTCCAGTTGGCGCAGGCTGGCCTCGACTTCACCCAGCTCGATGCGGAAACCGCGTACCTTGACCTGATGGTCGATGCGCCCGACGTAATCGACCACGCCGTCCTGACGCAAACGCACCAGGTCGCCGCTGCGATACAGGCGCTCGCCGACCGCGAACGGATTGGGTACGAAGCGCTCGCAGGTCAGATCCGCACGGCCGTGGTAACCACGGGCAACCCCGTAACCGCCGATGTACAGCTCACCGGCAAAACCTGGCGGCAGCGGATTCAGATCCTCGTCCAGCACGTACAGCGAACGTGCGCCGACGGCACGACCGATCGGAGCATAGGCCGCTTCACAATGCTGGCTGACCGGCACCTTCCAGAGCATCGGCGTGACCACGGTTTCCGTCGGGCCATAACCGTTGGTGAAGTACTCGGGGCGCAGGGCCGCCTTCACCTGTTCGAAGGTCTGGTCCGGCACGGCATCGCCGCCGAAGCAGTAGATGCGCACCGGTGGCGGCGCGATGCCGCTGGCCGCCGCGTACTCGGCCAACTGCTTGAGGTAGGCCGGCGGGAAGCAGGCGATGGTGACACCATACTCATGCAGGGCAGCGTAGGTCTGCTCCGGCGTCCACAGGCAACCGTCGCGAATCACCAGACGGCCACCGCTGTAGAGCGTGCTCAACCAGCGTTCATGGGCACCGTCGAAGGCGAACGACATGAAGTGCAGCTCGCAGCTGCTGGCGTCCATTTCATACAGCTCGGCGATGGCCTGACAGTGCATGCTCAACGGCCCTTGCGTGACCGCAACGCCCTTCGGCCGACCGGTGGAACCGGAGGTATAGACCAGATACGCCAGCCCTTGCTCCTGCACACGGGAAACCGGCGCGTGATCGGGGTAGCGGGACTCGTCGAGATGATCGATTTCCAGACGCAGCAGCCCTTCAGGCGCCGGCAAGGTGGCGCGCAGGCTGCTCTGGGTCAGCAACAGGGCCATGCCCGAATCCTCGATCATGTACGCCAGTCGCTCAGGCGGATAATCGATGTCCAGCGGCACGTACGCCGCACCGCTCTTGAGCACGGCGAGGAAGCTGACGACCATTTCCAGCGAGCGCGGCAGCGCCACGCCGATCACCACTTCCGGGCCCGCACCGTGTTCGGTCAGGCAGTGGGCCAGACGATTGGCCCGCTGTTCGAGTTCGGCATAGCTCAGGCTCAATCCGGCGCACTGCAGGGCGATAGCCTCTGGCTGCTGCTGCGCATGCCGGCTGATCAGTTGCGGCAACAGCACCGGTTCGTGGCTGGAGACCGGTTCGGCGCTCCAGGCCTGGATCGCCTGCCACTGCTCGTTCGACAGGCGCTGCAGATTGCCCAGTCGCTCGTAAGGCGCACGCATCATCGCTTCGAGGGTGTTTTCCAGCGTCAGGCGAATGCCTTCCACGGCCTCGGCGCTGAAGTGGCTGCGCAGGTACAGGTACTCGATCGACAGCTCGTCACCCAGCATTACCGCGAGGTCCATCGGTACGTTGGTCACGCCGTGGCCGATGGATTTGCCGAAGGTCAGGTCGGTGTCGTTTTCTTCTTGCAGGCGATCATCGATCGGGAAGTTCTCGAACACGATGATGCTGTCGAACAGTGCCTGGCCACCGAGGTTGGACCAGCGCTGCACATCGGCCAGCGGCGCCTGGGAATAGTCACGAATGTCCAGGTTGTAGGCCTGCACTTCGCCCAGCCAGTCCGCCAGGCGCTGATCGGCCTGCGGCGTCTGGATGATCGGCAAGGTGTTGATGAACAGACCCAGCATGTTGCCGACATTCGCCAGCCCTTCGGGACGCCCCGAAACGGTGGCACCGAACGTGACCGTGCGCTGCCCGGTGTAGCGCTGCAACAGCAGCAGCCAGGCACCCTGAATCAACGTGTTGGGGGTGATGCGCAGGTCGCGACAGAACTGCAGCAGGCGTGCGGTTTGCGCCTGATCCCAGTTCGAGTAGATCGCATCGTGGCCGCAGACATCGGCCGAATGGCGCGGATGGATCGCCTGGCTCAACGCCGTCGGCTCGTTGACCGCCGCCAGACGCGCTTTCCAGAACAGCTCCTGCGCGTCCTGATCCTGTGCCTGCAACCAGGCGATGAAGTCGCGGTAACGACCGTTCTCACCGCTGACCTTGCCCTTGGAGTAGTACTGCAAGACTTCGCCGAACAGGCGCGAGCTGCTCCAGCCGTCCATCAAAATGTGGTGGCTGGTCCAGATCATCTGATAACGGTCATCGCTCAGGCGCAACAGCGTCACCCGCTGCAGACGTGCCTGGGACAAGTCGAAGCCGAGGGCACGATCATCGCTGGCGAACCCGGCGATCAACTCATCGCTGACCTCACGTTCGCGCCAGTCGAGCACCTGCATTTGCAGCGGGGCCTGGCGATGGACCACTTGCAACGGCTTGGCCAGCCCGTCCTGCCAGTGGAAACTGGTCCGCAGGATCGCCTGGCGATCAATGACAAATTCCCATGCGCTCCGGAAGCGCTCCACATCCAGACCCTGGATCGGCAAGCTGACCTGGTTGACGTACAGGCTGCTGCCATTGTCCGAGAGCGTGTGGAACAGCATGCCCTCCTGCATCGGCGACAGCGGATAAACGTCCTCGATCAGATCCGCCGGCACCGGCAACGCATCGAGCTGCGCCTGCTCCAGACGCGCCAGCGGGTAGTTTTCCGGCGTGCCGTCGGCCTGCTGCGCGGACTCCACCGACGCCACCGACGCCAGTTTCTGCACGGTCTGTTGCTGGAACAGATCCTTGGGGGTAAAGCGAATGCCCTGCTGACGCGCACGGCTGACCAGCTGGATGGAGATGATCGAATCACCGCCCAGGCTGAAGAAGTTATCGGTCACACCGACCCGGTCAATCTTCAGGATGTCCTGCCAGACCACGACCAGCTGTTGCTCAAGCTCCGTTGACGGGGCGACATAGTCCCGGGCCGACTGATTGACGTCCGGTGCCGGCAAGGCTTTGCGGTCCAGCTTGCCGTTGGGGGTCAGCGGCAGCGCCTCGAGGTACAGCCACTGCGCAGGCAGCATGTAATCCGGCAGGTGCGCCTTGAGGGCGGATTGCAGCGATTCGCTCAGCTCATCCTGCTCCTGAAGGCTGAGGCCGGATTGGGCCGGCACCACATACGCCACCAGTTGTTGACCGCTGAGGCCGTCCACCGCCAGCACCACGCCTTCGTGCACGCGGTCATGGGCCAGCAGGCGCGCTTCGATTTCACCCAGTTCGATGCGGAAACCGCGCACCTTGACCTGATGGTCGATGCGGCCCACGTATTCGATCCGACCGTCGTCACCCAGGCGCGTCAGGTCGCCGGTGCGGTACATCCGTTCGCCGCTGGTCGAGGCCGGGTTCGGCACAAAACGCTCGGCGGTCAGGCCCGGACGGAACAGGTAACCGCGGGTGATGCCGTCACCGGCCAGATACAGCTCGGCCGCCACCCCGATCGGCGACGCTTGCAGTTGCCCGTCCAGCAGGTACGCGGTGGTGTTGACCAGCGGCCGGCCGATGTTCGCCTGGCCGCCGGCTTCGCGGCGGGTCCAGGTCGAATAGGTGGTGTCTTCCGACGGCCCGTACAGGTCATAGACGTGCTCGACCGACGTCTCGCGGTACAGGCTGTCGACCACACTTTGCTTGAGCGGCTCGCCGGCCAGATTGATGATCCGCACGCCATTCGGAATATGCCCGGCACGGTGCAAGGCAGCGATGGCCGACGGCACGGTGTTGATCAGACGCACCTGATCGCGCTCCGGCAGGTCCGGCAGTTCCAGGGCATTGCGCGCCATGACGATCGAACCGCCACGCGCGAGGGTGACGAAAATCTCCCACACCGACAGGTCGAAGCAGACCGACGTCGAGGCGAGCACGCCTTGCAGGTCAGCCTCGCTGTAGACGTCGGCGGACCAGTGGATCAGTGCCTGGACGTTACGATGGGCAATCGCTACGCCTTTGGGTTTGCCGGTGGAGCCAGAGGTGTAAATGACGTAGGCCAGGTTCGCCGAATCGCCACGCACGTCGAGGTTATCGGCAGCCGCATCGGCAAAGGCATCGCCGCCCGCCTCCACCAGCACCACCTGTGCATCGGTCTGCGGCAGTTGCGCCAGCAACGATTGTTGCGTCAGCAGGACCTTCGCCTGACTGTCTTCCAGCATGTACGCCACGCGGTCGGCCGGGTAGTCCGGGTCCAGCGGCACGTAGGTGCCACCGGCCTTGAGCACCGCCATCAAGGCAATCACCAGTTCCGCCGAGCGCGGCATCGCCACGCCCACCCGAACCTCGGCGCCGACACCCAGCGACACCAGATAACGCGCCAGTTGGTTGGCCCGGCGATTGAGTTCGGCGTAACTCAGGGCCACACCGCCATGGCTCAGGGCCACAGCGTGCGGACGGGCCTGGACCTGCGCCTCGAAGCTTTGATGAATCAGACGCTCGGCCGGATACCCGGCGTGGTTGTCGTTCCATTGCGCCAGCGTGTTGTGCTCGGCACCCGACAGCAGCCCGACTTCACCCAACAGGCGTTGCGGCGACTCAAGGAACTGTTGCAACACCACTTCCAGGTGCGTGGCCAACCCGACTACGCCGCGCTCGGAAAACTGCTCGGTCAGGTAGTTGAAGTCCAGGCTCAGAACCTCGCCGGCACCGGCGATCAGGGTCAGGCCGTAGTTGGTCTGCTCGCGGTGTTCCAGACCACCGAAGCGCAGGCCGCCCGGATTGGCCTCCAGCGTCTCCGACACCGGGTAGTTTTCAAACACCAGCAAGGTGTCGAACAACGCTTCGCCGTTGAGTTCGGCCAGACGCTGGATGTCTTGCAGCGGCGTCTGTTCGAAGTCGCGCAACTGCAGGTTCTTGTCCTGCACGCTGCGCACCCAGTCGCGCACGCTGACGCCCGGTTGCGGGCTGGCGATCACCGGCAAGGTGTTGATGAACAGCCCCAGTTGCTGCTCGATGCCCGGCAAATCCACCGGACGCCCGGACACCGTGGCGCCGAACGCGACCGTGGGCTGGCCGGTGTAGCGTTGCAGAATCAACAGCCATGCTGCCTGCACCAGACTGTTCAGAGTGACCTGCTGCTGGCGCGAGAAACTGTTCAGGCGACGCGTGAACGCTGCATCGAACGTCAGGCGATGCACGCCCTTGCCCGCCCCCGGCTGCACCTTGCCCGGGCACGCCGAGGCCAGACGGGTCGGCTCGTGCAGCTCCGCCAGTTGCCCGCGCCAGAAAGCCTGCGCGGCCTGTTTGTCCTGGCCTTGCAGCCAGGCCAGGAAGTCCCGGTAACGGCCCTGCGCACCCGGCACCGGATGGCCGGCGTAATCCTGCAGCACCTCACCGAACATCCGCGAGTTGCTCCAGCCATCCATCAGGATGTGGTGGCAGGTAAAGATCAGACGATGGCGATCATCGGCCGTGCGCAACAGGCACAGACGCAGCAGCGGCGGGTTCTGCAAATCGAAACCGCGCTCCAGATCAGCCCGTGCCCGCGCTTCCATGGCCACGGCCAGGTCCGGCTCGTGGCGCATGTCCACTTCCGGCATTTCCAGGGTCAGCTGGCGATGAATGACTTGCAGTGGCGTGTCGAGACCGTCGCGACCCCAGATGAAACCGGCGCGCAGCACTTCATGGCGATCCACCACTCGCTGCCAGGCCTGCTGGAAGCGCGCGACGTCCAGACCTTCGATGTCCAGCAGCATCTGATAGACATAAGCGCTGGCATCGGCGTCATAGAGACTGTGGAACAGAATGCCCTGCTGCATCGGCGCCAGCGGATAGATGTCTTCGATCCGCTGGGCAACGATCGGCAGGTTGTCCAGATGGGTCTGGGACAACCCGGCCAGCGGCACGTCGGACGGTGTCAGACCACCGCTCGCGTGATTAAGGCAATGGTCGATCAACTCGGCCAGCGCGCCTTCATAGGCACGTGCCAGCGCATGGATGGTCGCGTCTTCGAACACATCGCCGCTGTAGGTCCAGGTCAGGCTCAACTGCCCCTGATAGACCCGGCCATCGATGGTCAGCGTGTTGGCCATCGGCGCGCGCTCGTCCTGCCCGGCGCCCTTGTCTTCGGTGGCCGGCACCCACAACGCGCCTTCATCGAAGTTGTTGTCGAACTGGCCGAGGTAGTTGAACGTCACCTTCGGCTGCGCCGCGCCGCTCAGGGCAGCCTGTGCCTCGGCGCTGCCCAGATATCGCAACAGGCCGTAGCCAATGCCTTTGTTGGGGATCGCCCGCAGCTGTTCCTTGATGCCCTTGATCGAGGTTTCGAAACCGGCGCCGGGGGTAAGACGCACCGGGAACATGCTGGTGAACCAGCCCACCGTGCGGCTCAGGTCGACATCGTCGAACAGGTCTTCACGACCATGACCCTCGAGCTGCACCAGCGCGCTCTCGGCACCGGTCCATTCGCACAGCACCTTGGCCAGCGCAGTCAGCAACAGGTCGTTGACCTGGGTGCGGTAGACCGCCGGGGCCTGTTGCAGCAACTGCCGGGTGCGCTCGGCATCCAGACGCGTATCGACGCTACGCTCGAAACGGTTGCTCAACTGACCTCGCGGGTTGTCCAGCGGCAGCTCGATGCCCGCGCCGCTCAACTGCCCGCGCCAGTAATCCAGCTCGGCTTCCAGCACGGCACTGCGCGCATGCCCTTGCAGGCGCGCGCCCCAGTCCTTGAACGCGGTGGTCTTGGCCGGCAGGCGCACAACCTGCCCCGCCGTCAGCTGTTGATAAACGGTTTGCAGGTCTTCCAGCACGATCCGCCAGGACACCCCGTCGACCACCAGGTGATGGATCACCAGCAACAGGCGCTGGCTGGCGTCCGGCAAGTCCACCAGCACCGCGCGGATCAGCGGGCCGTTGTCCAGATCGAGGCTGCGTTGCAGTTCCTGGCACAGCGTCGGCAAGGCCGCGCTGTCCTGCAAGGTCACGGTGCGCAGCAGCTCCAGATTGTGTTCGACCGGCGCGTGGGTCTGTTGCCAGCCACCCTCGAGGTCGCGGTAACGCAGACGCAAGGCGTCATGGTGCCGTTGCAGGTGCTGCAACGCCTGCTCCAGTGCAGTCGCCGCCAGCGGTGCGGTCGGGGTCAGCAGGATCGACTGGTTCCAGTGATGACGCGCCGGGATATCGCTGTGGAAAAAATACTGCTGGATCGGCGTCAGCACCGCCTCGCCGAGCACATCGCCCTGGGTCGCGAGTACCACGTCGCTCTGCTGCGCGACCGTGGCCAGGCGTTGCACCGTCTGATGCTGGAAGATGTCCTTGGGCGTGAAACGGATGCCCGCCTGACGGGCGCGGCTGACCACCTGAATCGAAATGATCGAGTCGCCGCCCAGCTCGAAGAAATTGTCGTTGAGGCCGACACGCTCGACCTTCAACACGTCCTGCCAGATGGCGGCCAGTTGCTGTTCCAGCTCACTGCGCGGCGCGGCATACGCTTCCTGCACCTGAGCGACCTGCGGCTGCGGCAGTTGCTTGCGATCGAGTTTGCCGTTGGCGGTCAACGGCAGGCGTTCGAGGAATGCCCAGCTGACCGGCACCATGTAGTCCGGCAAGGCTTCGCGCAGTTGCGCCTTGATCGAGTCGCGCAGCGTCGCCTCGGTATCGGCTTGCAGTGCCTCGTTCGGCACGATCCAGGTCGCCAGTTGCTGACCGCTCGGGCCTTCGACCGCCAGCACCACTGCCTCGCGCACCGCCGGGTGCTTGAGCAGCCGGGTTTCGATTTCCCCCAGCTCGATACGGAAACCGCGGATCTTCACTTGATGGTCGATACGACCGATGTACTCGATCACCCCGTCGCCGCGCAGGCGCGCCAGGTCGCCGGTGCGATACAGGCGCTCGCCGGCCTGCGGGTTGAACGGGTCGGGCACAAAACGCGTAGCGCTCATGCCCGGTTGATTCAGGTAACCCCGGGCCAGACCGGCACCGGCGATGTACAGCTCGCCGATGCAACCTTGCGGCACCAGGTTCAGCGCGCTGTCGAGCAGGTACCACGACAGGTCGACGATCGGCTCGCCGATCGGGCTGCTGTGACTTTGCTCAAGGTCGGCCATCGACAATGGACGGTACGTCACGTGCACGGTGGTTTCAGTGATGCCATACATGTTCACCAGCATCGGTGCACGGTCGCCGAAACGCTCGAACCATGGCCGCAGGTTCTGCACTTCCAGGGCTTCGCCACCGAACACCACGTAACGCAGCGAATGGTCGCGCGAGGATTCACTGGCCAGTTGCATCAGCGGCTTGAACGCCGATGGCGTCTGGTTCAGCACCGTGACGTGTTCATCGCACAGCAGGGTGTAGAAATCTTCCGGGGAACGGGTGACGTCGTGGGGTACGACCACCAGTTTTCCGCCGTACAGCAGCGCGCCGAAAATTTCCCAGACCGAGAAGTCGAACGCGTAGGAATGGAACAGGGTCCAGCTGTCGTCCGGGCCGAAACCGAACCAGTGGTCGGTGGCGCTGAACAGGCGGATGACGTTGCTGTGCGGCAGCAATGCACCTTTGGGTTTGCCGGTCGAACCGGAGGTGTAGATGACGTACGCCAGGTTATCCGGCGTGGTCAGGCACACCGGGTTTTCGCTGTTGCCCGGCTCCAGTGTCTGGCTCAGGTCCAGGCAGGTGAGGCCCGGCGGAATCGGCAGCTGTGCCTGCAAGTGACCCTGGGTCAGCAGCAGACCGATGCCACTGTCCTCGATCATGTAACTCAGGCGGTCTTGCGGGTAGCCCGGATCCAGCGGCACGTAGGCACCGCCGGCTTTCAGCACGGCGACGATGGCGACGATCATGTCCAGCGAACGCTCGACCGCCACACCGACCCGCACATCCGGGCCGACGCCGTTCGCGATCAACCGGTGCGCCCACTGATTGGCCCGGCGATTGAGCTCGGCGTAGGTCAGCCGTTGCCCGGCAAAGGTCACGGCGACCGCCTCGGGATGAAGTTCCGCCTGGGCTTCGATGGCCTGATGAATGCACTGCTCGACCGGGTGCTCGACCCGTGTCGGATTCCATTGGCTCAGCAGTTGTTGCTGACGGGCGTCATCGAGCATCGGCAACTGCCCGATGCTGCGCGACGGGTCGGCGACGATCGCCTGCAACAGCGCGGTCCAGTGCTGCGCCAGACGCTCGATGGTCGTCGCGTCGAACAGGTCGGTGGCGTACTTGAGCACCGCTTCGATGCCGTGGGCCTGTTCGGTGGTGTTCAGCGTCAGGTCGAACTGGGCGGTCTGGCTCTGCCATTCCAGCGGCTCGATGCTCAGGCCGTTGAGGCGCGTCTCGACACTGCTGCGGCGTTCCGCCTGATGGTTGAACATGACCTGAAACAGCGGACTGTGGCTCAGGCTGCGACCCGGTTCCAGGGCTTCCACCAGTTGCTCGAAAGGCAAGTCCTGATGGGCCTGGGCTTCCTGCGCGGTCTGTTTGACCTGACGCAGCAAATCGACAAACGAGGTCTGGCTGTCAACGTCGGCCTTGAGCACCTGCGTGTTGACGAAGAAACCGATCAGACGCTCGATTTCCACCCGGCCACGGTTGGCCACCGGCACGCCGACACGGATGTCCGACTGCCCGCTGTAGCGGTGCAACAGCGCTTGGAAAGACGCCAGCAGCAAGACGAACAGCGTGACGTTTTCCTGCCGCGCAAAGGCTTTCAGGCCCTGGCTCAGCTGCGCATCGAGAATCAGGTTGTGGCTGGCACCGGCAAAGCTCTGATCGACACTGCGCGCGCGGTCGAGCGGCAGTTCCAGCACCGGTTGTTCGCCGCCAAGTTTTTCCTGCCAGTAGGCCAGTTGCCGCGCCTGCTCGCCGGCCTCCATCCACTGGCGCTGCCACAAGGCGTAGTCGGCGTATTGAATCGGCAGGGGCGGCAGACCGGCATCGTGACCGAGGCTGAAACCGGCATAGAGCTGCACCAGCTCTTCGATCATCACTTGCAGCGACCAGCCGTCGGAGACGATGTGGTGCAGGGTCAGCACCAGCACATGGTCGTTCGGGTTGACCTGCAACAGGGCCGCGCGCAGCAGCGGGCCTTGCTGCAGATCGAAAGTCTTCTGGCTCTGAGTCTGGACGAACGCCTGGATCGAAGCATCCGGGTCGCTCGCCAGCTCAGGGCTCAACGGGTAGGTTTCCAGTGCAAACGGTCCTGGCGGCAGGATCGTTTGCAGCGGTTGCTCGGTTTCCTGGGAGAACACCGTGCGCAAGGTTTCGTGTCGTTCAATCAGCGCCTGAAGGCTGCGCTCCAGCGCCGACTCATCCAGCGGACCCTGCAAACGCAGGGCCGTCGGAATGTTGTAGGCCGCGCTGTGCGGCGCCCACTGCCAGAGAAACCACTGGCGCTGCTGGGCGTAGGACAGCAGCAGCGGCTCTTCGGCCGTGCGCTTGAAAACCGGAGCAATGTCAAAGAGGTTGACGCCTTTCTGCTTGAGCAGAACCGCCAGAGCCTTTCTTTGCTTAGCCGAAAGTTGTCCTACCGACTCGATTAACTCTTGCACGCGTTTTTCCCTCTCAAGAAATCAGTTTTTCCAGATCATCGAGGGATAGACGTTTGAGGGCCTCCAGGGATTTAGCCAATTCATCCTGAACGGGCGACATTTCGACGCGCAGCGCCTCGATCCGGTTGCAGAACGCTTTCAGCGTATCGGCTTCGAACAGCTCCTTGAGCGGCACCTTGTCGCCCAGCCGCTCCTTGATCCGGGTCACCACCAGCGTCGCCAGCAACGAATGGCCGCCGAGCTGGAAGAAGTTGTCCGCCAGGCCCACGCGCTCGACTTCCAGCACTTCCTGCCAAACCGTCGCCACCTCCCATTGCAAGTCGGTCTGCGGCGCTTCGTACTGCTGCTGCGTCGGGCTCTCGCCCAATGCCATCAACGCCTTGCGGTCGAGCTTGCCGTTCGGGGTCAGCGGCACCGCCTCGATCACATGCAGATGCCCCGGCACCATGTGCGCCGGCAAACGACTGGCCAATGCGGCGCGCAGGCGCTCGGTCAGCGCCGCCGGGTCGGTCGCCGGTTGCGCCGCCACGACGTAGCCGTGCAGGTGCTTGCCCGCCGCGCCGTCCTGCGCCAGCACCACCGCTTCGCGCACCTCGTCCTGCTCCAGCAGGCGCGCTTCGACCTCGCTCAGCTCGATACGGAAACCACGGATCTTCACCTGATGGTCGGCGCGGCCCAGGTACTCGATGTTGTCATCCGCGCCCTGGCGCACCAGATCCCCCGTGCGGTAAAGCCGCTCGCCGTTGCCGGCATACGGGTTGGGCACGAAGCGTTCGGCAGTCAGCCCCGGACGCATCAGATAGCCCCGGGTCACGCCGGCGCCGCCCAGGTACAACTCGGCCGCCACACCGGCCGGCAAGCCATTGAGTTGCGTGTCGAGCAGGTACGCCACGGTGTTGTCCAGCGGCCGGCCGATGTTGGCCTGACCGTGCGCGGTGCGCAGGGTGAATGTCGAATACGTGGTGTCTTCCGACGGACCGTACAGGTCGTAGACCTGCCTGACCGATGGGGTCGCGTACAGCGTGTCTACCAGGCTCTGTTTCAGCGGCTCGCCGGCCAGATTGATGGTCGCGACCGACGATGGAATCTGCCCGGCCCGTTGCAGCGCGGCAATCGCCGACGGCACCGTGTTGATCAGCGTGACCCGCTCTCGGGCCGGCAACTCCGCCAGGGCCAGCGCGTTGTCCGCCAGCACCATGCAGCCACCGCTGGCCAGGGTGACAAAGATCTCCCAGACCGACAGGTCGAAGCAGATCGAAGTCGACGCCAGCACACCGCGCAGTTGCTCCTCGCGGTACACCCCTTGCGACCACTGGATCAGCGCAGTGAGGTTGGCGTGACTGATGGCCACACCCTTGGGCTTGCCGGTGGAACCCGAGGTGTAAATGACGTAAGCCAGGTTTTGCCCGCTGATCCCGGCCACCGGCGCAGTGGTCGGATACCCGGCCAGCGATTGCTCGCCCTCCTCCACCAGCACCACCTGAGCGCTCAACGCGTCAGGCAGCATCGCCTGCGCTGCCGGCTCGGTCAGCAATACCGCGGCGCGGCTGTCGTCGAGCATGTGCAGCAGACGTTCCTGCGGGTAATCCGGGTCCAGCGGCACATAGGCGCCACCGGCCTTGAGAATTGCCAACAGCGCGACCAGCATGTCCGGGGTACGGCGCATGCACACACCGACCCGCACCTCCGGCCCCACGCCCAGCGCTTGCAGTTTGTGCGCCAGACGATTGGCCCGCAGGTCGAGGTGGCGATAGTCGATCTGCTGTTCGGCGTAGATCACCGCCGCTGCATCCGGTCGCAGTGCAACGCGGGACTCGATGAACTCGAGCACCGTGCGCGAATCGGTCGCCGTGACGCCGGCCTTGCCCCAGTCGATCGCTTGCTTGCGCTGCGGCTCGTCGAGCAATTGCAAGGTGCCCAACGGTTGCTTGGCGTTGCCGAGGAACTGGCTCAACAGACTTTCGAGCTGACGACTCAGGCCGACGATCGTCGCAGCACCGAACAAGGCCTGATCGTAACTGACGCCCAGGCTCAGCTCGCGACCGGTGACCGCCACCAGCGTCAGCGGGTAGTTGGTCTGCTCCTGACGGCGGATCGCCGAGAACACCAGACCGGTATCCGGCCCCTGTTGCAGGGCTTCGGCCATCGGGTAGTTCTCGAACACCAGAATGCTGTCGAACAGCGCTCCCGCACCGAGTCCGGCCCAGCGCTGAATCTCGTAGAGCGGCGTGTGCTCATGCTCGCGCAGCGCCAGGTTGAGGCCCTGCACGTGTTGCAACCAGCGCTCGACCGGCATCTCGGCGGACGGCGCCGCCACGACCGGCAAGGTGTTGATGAACAGGCCGATCTGCTGCTCAACGCCGGGCAGATCGGTCGGACGTCCGGCCACCGTAGCGCCGAAGGCCACGCTGTCCTGACCGGTGTAACGCTGCAACAGCACCAGCCACGCCGCTTGCACCAGGGTGTTGAGGGTGACTTTCTGCTCCCGGGCGAAACGGTTCAGGTCCGCCGTCAGCTGTTCGCTGAACACGTGCTGGTGATCGGCATAACCGCTGACGCCGGACGGCTGCGTCGGCACGGCACTGGCCAGACGCGTCGGCTCTTCGAGCTCGGCCAGCGCGTGCTTCCAGAACTCCCGGCTCGCCGGCTGATCGCGCTGACCCAGCCATTCGATGTAGTCGCGATAACGTCCCTGGGCAGCAACCGGAGTCAGGCCCGCATAACGCTGCAGCACTTCACCGAACAACTGCGAGGTACTCCAGCCATCCATCAGGATGTGATGGCAGGTGTAGATCAGGTGATGCGTCGAATCATCGGTACGCACCAGCGAAACCCGCAACAGCGGCGCGCCCGTCAGCTCGAAACCGTTGGCCAGATCATCGCCGGCCAGTTGTTCCAGCGCAGTGTCGAGGTCGGTTCGACCCCGCCAGTCCTGCACGCTCCACGGCATTTGCACGCTCTGGCGAACCACTTGCACCGCTGCAGCGGCGTCGCTCGGCCAGACAAACGCGGTACGCAGAATGTCGTGGGCGTCGAGGGTCTGCTGCCAGGCCTGACGGAAACGCTCGGCCTCCAGATGTTGCACGTCGACCCGCAGCTGGTTGGTGTAAGCCGGGCTGTCGGGGTCGTTGAGGCTGTGGAACAGAATGCCTTGCTGCATCGGCGACAGCGGGTACAGATCGGTGATCTCCCGGGCCGGAATCGGCAGTGCCGAAAGTTGCGCCTGCGTCAGGCTCACCAGACTGAAATCGGACGGCGTGACGCCGGCCTCGCCGCTGTCGCAGCAGTGCTCGATCAGCCGTTCCAGCTCCAGGCGATAAGCCTCGGCCAGTGCCTGCACCGTGTCGGTACGGTACATGCCCGAACCGAATGTCCAGGTCAGTTCCAGCTCGCCGCCATACACCTGACCGTCAATGCTCAACCAGTTGCCCAACGGTGCCGTGGCGTCCTGATTGGCCTCGGTGCTTTCGCCGGACGGCACGAACAGGGCGCCCTCGGCGGCACTGAAGTCGCCGTCGAACTGGCCCAGATAGTTGAAGGTCACCCGTGGCGGGGCCAGCGAACGCAGCTCGGCGGCACCGGTCAGGTAGCGCAGCACGCCGTAACCGATGCCTTTGCCCGGCACGGCGCGCAGTTGCTCCTTGATCGCGCACAACGATTCGCCCGGCCCTGCCTGCGGTGTCAGACGCACCGGGAACAGGCTGCTGAACCAGCCCACCGTACGACTCAGATCGAGTTCCTCGAACAGGTCTTCGCGACCATGGCCTTCAAGCTGGATCAGCACCGACGGCTGTCGGCTCCAGTCACACAACACCCGCGCCAGCGCCGTGAGCAGCAGATCGTTGATCTGCGTGCGATACGCGGCCGGAGCAACCTTGAGCAACTTGTGGGTCAGTGCCTGGCTCAGGCGCGAACTGACGCGTTGCGCCTGCTCCTGAGTCTGCACGTCTTGTGCAAAGTCCCGTGGCAACTCCACGTCGCCCGCGCTCAGGGTCGTCAGCCAATACTCGCGCTCGCGGCCCAGTGTTTCGCTATGGGCATAACGGTGCAGACGCTCGGCCCAGCTCTGCAGCGAACTGCTCTTGCCCGGCAACACCAGCGGCGTGCCCGATGCCAGTGCGGCGTAACCGAGCTGCAAGTCTTCCAGCAGGACGCGCCAGGACACGCCATCGACCACCAGGTGATGGATCACCAGCAACAGGCGCTGTTCACCGTCCGGCAGATTCGCCAGCACCGCCCGCAGCAGTCGCCCCTGTTGCAGATCCAGACTGCGCTGGGCCAGATCCGCCAGCGCCGTCAGTTGATCCAGGCTGTCCAGATCACGCACCCACAACAGCTCCGGGTCGCGTTGCGTCTGGAACGTTGCCTGCCACACATCGCCCGACGCCTGGAAGTTCAACGCCAGTGCATCATGCTGCTCGATCAGTGCCGCCAGTGCGGCTTGCAGATGACTGGCATCAAGCGGCGCCTGCGGTTGCAGCATCACCGACTGGTTCCAGTGCTCTCGCCGGGCAATCGGTGTTTCGAAAAAGCGCGCCTGAATCGGCAGCAAAGCCAGCTGCCCGCCGACCTTCTGCGGCGCTGCCGCCACGGGTTTGGCTTCGATCAGTTTGGCCACCGCCGCCAACTGGCCCACGGTCTGCTTTTCGAACAATTGCTTGGGGCTGAGCTTGATGCCCTGGCGCTTGGCCCGGGCAATGATTTGCAGGCTGAGGATCGAGTCCCCGCCCAGTTCGAAGAAATTGTCGGTGCTGCCCACACGCTCGAGCTTGAGCACATCGGCCCAGATCGCCGCGAGTTTTTCCTCGATCTCGCCCACCGGCGCGACGAAGCGCTGCGTCACCACACCTGGCACCGGCAAGGCGCGCTTGTCCAGTTTGCCGTTGGCGGTCAGCGGCAATTGCTCCAGCAGGACAATCTGCGCCGGCACCATGTAATCCGGCAAACGGGCTTGCAGTTGCTCGCGCAGGTCTTCGGCTTTCAGCGCTGCACCCGTCGCTGGCACGCACCAGGCCACCAGTTGCAGCCGTGTCGGGTCGTCATCCAGCGCCAGTGCCAGCACCGCCGCTTCGCTGACACCGTCCAGGCCGAGCAGCACCCGGGCGACTTCCGCCGGCTCAACCCGATACCCGCGCACCTTGACCTGATCGTCCGCGCGCCCGATGAACTCCACCGCCTGCTGGCGATTGCGACGCACCCGGTCGCCACTGCGATAGACCCGCGCACCGGCCGGCCCGAACGGATCGGGAACGAAGCGCTCGGCCGTCAGCCCCGGCTGCCCCAGGTAACCGAGGGCAACACTGTCGCCGCCGATGTACAGCTCGCCCGCAACCTGATCGGCCACGCTGTTGAGTACATCGTCAAGCACATACACATGGGCCCCGGCCAATGGCGTGCCGACCGGCACACTGCGAGGCCCCGGTTCCAGCGAACCGACTTCGTGGGCCAGTACACCGACGGTGGTTTCGCTCGGGCCGTAGTGGTTGATGACCCGGCAACCCGGCTTGAGCTGACGCACACGCTCCACCAGCGCCGGCGAACACGCTTCGCCGCCGACAATCAGCGCCTGCTCCGGCAGCACATCGGCTGCACGCGACGCCTGCAACAAGGCCGCCAGATGTCCCGGAACGATTTTCAGCATGCCCACCCGGTGCCCGGCCATGTACTCGGCGAAGCGATCCGGATCGAAGCCCAGCTCTTCCGGCAATACATGCAGCAACCGGCCCGAGCACAGCGCGCCGAACAGCACGGTGAAACCCAGGTCCGCCGCGATGGTGGAGACCAGCGCCATGCTGGTGTCCGGCGCCGGATCGAGACGCTCCAGCACACCGCGCACGTAACTGGCCAACGCACCGTGGCTGACCAGCACGCCCTTGGGTTGTCCAGTGGAACCGGAGGTGTGAATCACATAGGCCGGCGACTGCGCCGACAACTCACAGGCCGGGGCCGTCGCCGGCTGCTGTTGCCATTGCTGCGCATCGAATGCCAGCCCCTGACAACCGGCGACCGCCAGTTCCGAAACCCGCGAATCCCCCTCGGCACACAGCACTGCCCGAGCCTTGGCAGCGCCGAGCATCTGCTGCAAGCGCGCCATCGGGGCCTTGACGTCCAGCGGCATGTACACCGCGCCAGCCTTGAAGATCGCCAGCACGCACGTCAGCCAGTCGAGCGAGCGCTCCATCAGCACCGCCACCGGTTGACCGGCAACCGCGCCTTGGGCCAGCAGATGATGCGCGAGGCGATTGGCAGCCTGATCCAGCGCCTCAAAGCTCAAGCCGCCGTTCAGATCCCGCGCAGCCAGCACTTGCGGCTGGCGCGCGACTTCGCGCTCCCAGTGCTGCAACACCGATAGTGCCGGTTCAAGCGGTGCCGCGAGCGCGCTCGGCAATGCCGTCGCCACGGTGTGCAGTGGCGCCTGTGGCGCTTTCAGCAGCGCACCGAACAGACCGAGCAAGGCCGGGACAAAACCTTCGACGGTTGCGTGTCGATAGAGGTCGCTGGCGTAGGTCATCTGCCCGTGGATCAACGTGCCGTCGTCGGTGATGTCCAGCGCCAGATCGAAGTGCGTGCCGTCCTTGTCCAGCGGATACTCCGCCACGGTCAGGCCCGGCAGCGCCATCGAGCGCTGCTTCTGCATGCCGACGTTCTGGTTGAACTTGGCCTGGAACAACGGGTTGTGCCCCAACGTGCGTTCGGCGACCAGTTCGTCCACCAGTTGCTCGAACGGCAGCTCCTGATGGGCCTGGGCGCCAAATGAAGCCTCGCGCACCCGCGCCAGCAGATCCTCGAAACTGCCCCGCTCATCCACCTCGCAGCGCAGCACCTGGGTATTGACGAAGAAGCCGATCAGCCCTTCGACCTCGGCGCGACTGCGGTTGGCGTTGGGCACGCCGACGCGGATGTCACGCTCTCCGGCCTGACGCGAGAGGAACAGCGAGAACCCTGCGAGCACCAGCATGAACAGACTGATGCCTTGAGCACGGGCGAACCCGTTGAGCTGACGTGACAGATCCGCGCCAAAATCGAAGCTCAAAGTCTGGCCTTCAAAACTCTGGGTCAGCGGCCGGGCGAAGTCCGGGGCGACCTCCAGCAGCGGATGTTCCTCACCCAGTTGCTGACGCCAGTAATCGAGTTGACGCTCGCCCTCGCCGGCTTCCAGCCAGCGCCGCTGCCAGATGGCGTAGTCGGCGTATTGCAAGGCCAGCGCCGGCAACTGCGGTTCGCGCTGCAGGCTGAACGCCTGATAGCACTGCACGAATTCCTTGACCATCACGTCCATCGACCAGCCGTCGGAGACGATGTGGTGCATGCTCACCACCAGCACGAACTCATCGTCCGCCAGGCAAAACAGACTGGCGCGCAGCAACGGGCCGTGACGCAGATCGAACGGCTGCGCCGTCACCTTCTGGCCGTGCTCGGCCAGCGCCTGCTCGCGTTCTTGCGCGGCAACACCGGTCAAGTCGATGCGTTCCAGCGCAACGCCCTGCGGGTCGAGGATCACTTGATGCGGCTGGTCGCCGTCGGTGCGGAACACCGTGCGCAGCACTTCATGGCGCGCCAGCAGGTGATCGAACGAGCGGGTCAGCGCCGCTTCGTCCAGCCGTCCTTTCAGGCGCAGGCCGGCGGCCATGTTGTACGCGGCGCTCTGCGGCTCGAGCTGCCAGAGAAACAGCAAACGCTGCTGGGCGAACGACAGCGGAATCTGCGCGCAGTCGTGCCGGCTGACCGGCAGCGGCAGCAGGCTGAAATCCTTGCCCTCCTCGCGCAGTTTGGCCAGAAACAGCCGACGCTGCTCAAGCGGCAAGCCGACGAACCTTTTAGCGATACGCTCCGCCATGGTGCCGCTCATATTTCTTCTCCTTCCAATTCATTCATGAACAGGTCCATGTCGGACCAGTCGTTATCCGCTGCACCGTCGGCCAACTGCGCCACTGCCTGGGCCAGTTCACCGAGCAGCGGCTTTTCGAACAGGTTGCGCAGCGGCAACACCACGTTCAGCTGTTTCTTGATCCGGCCGATCACTTGCGCCGCCAGCAGCGAATGGCCGCCCAGCTCAAAGAAGTGATCGTCCAGACCGACGCGCGGCACTTGCAGCACATCCGCCCAGATCTGCGCCAGGGCTTGTTCGATGTCCGATTGCGGGGCGCGGTAATCGACCTGCAATTGGTCCATGTCCGGCGCCGGCAAGGCCTTGCGATCGAGCTTGCCGCTCGGCGTCAGCGGCAACTCCGCCAACAGCAGCAGATGGCCCGGCACCATGTAGTCCGGCAGCCTGGCCTGCAGCGAAGCCCTGACCTGCTGACGGAACGCCGACTGACCGGCGACCCCGTCGAGCACGTCCTGATCGGCCACCAGATACGCCACCAGTTGCAGGCTGCCATTCAGCGACAAGGCCAGCACCACGGCCTCGCGGATGCCCGGGCATTGCTGCAGGCGCGATTCGATTTCACCCAGCTCGATACGGAAACCGCGGATCTTCACTTGATGGTCCACGCGACCGACGTATTCCACCGCGCCATCGGCGCGTAAACGTGCGCGGTCGCCGGTGCGGTACAGGCGCTCGCCACTGGCAAACGGGTCGGCAATGAAACGCTCGGCGCTCAGGGTCGGTTGTCGGTGGTAGCCGCGCGCCAGGCCCGGACCACCGATGTACAACTCGCCCACCGCGCCTTGCGGCAGCAGGTTCAAATCATCGTCCAGCACGTACAGGCGACGTGCGGCCAGACCGTGACCAATCGGAATGCCGCGCCACGACACGGCGTCAGCGGTCAGCGCCGAGCAGTCGTGGATCGTCGACACCACGGTGGCCTCGGTCGGCCCGTAGGTATTGAGCAGGCGCACATGACCCAACCCGGCCTGCTGCCACAGGCGCAGACCGTCCACCGCCATCGCCTCGCCGCCCACGTGAATCTGGCGCAGCGCACCGAAATGCGCTGGAGGATTGGCGGCATATTCCTGCACCAGCCAGTACCAGTACGCCGCCGGCAAGTCGGCCAGGGTGATGCCGTGTTCGAGGATCACCTGATGCAATGTCGCGCTGTCCCACAGACGCGCGTCGCGCAGCACGACGCTCGCGCCGTGACAGAGCGGCGGGAAAAACTGCTCGACGAACCCGTCGAAGCTGCTGGTCGCGAACTGCAAGACCCGGTCGCCTTCGCGCAGGTCGCTGTAGTCGATGGCGCGCTCGATGAACTCGCTCAGCGCAGCATGACTGATCGCCACGCCCTTGGGCCGACCGGTCGAGCCGGAGGTATAGATCACGTAGGCGAGGTTTTGCGGCTCGACCGTCACCGGCAGATTGTCGCTGGCGCCATCGTCGGGCAGCGTGTCCAGGCACAGGCTTTGCACACCGTCGAGAGCCGGCAGAACGGCCAGCGTCTGCCTGTCGGTCAGCAACAGGTTCAGTCCGCTGTCGTCGAGCACATGGCGCAGGCGCTCGCCCGGCGTCTGCGGATCCAGCGGCACATAGGCGCCGCCGGCCTTGAGCACGGCCAGCAAGGCGACGGCCAGTTCCAGCGAACGCCCCAGTGCCACGCCGACCAGCACGTCCGGGCCGACACCCCGGGCGCGCAGTTGATGGGCCAGGCGATTGCTGCGCCGGTTCAGTTCGGCATAGCTGATCGAGGGTGACGGCTCGCTCGCCAGAATCACCGCCGGTGCCTCGGGCGTACGCGCCACTTGCGCTTCGAACAGGGTCTGAAAGCTGTCCAGTCGCGGGCTCTCCTCAGTGGCCTGGATCAAGCCCTGCTGCTCGGCGACGTCCAGCATCGAAAGGTTGCCGATCAACTGCTGCGGGTCACGGCAGACCGACACCAGCACATTGCGCCAGTGCCCGGCCAGCGCGGCGATGGTGGACTCGTCGAAAATATCGGTGGCGTAGGTGAACGCGGCGAACAGTTGCTCGCCCTCTTCACGGGTGTCGAGCATCAGATCGCTGGTGGCCGCATGCTCCCGGCCGCTGCCGGTCAGCTGTTCCTCAGTCAGGTAACCAACCCGCAAACCGGACGCCAGCTGCGCCTGCTGCAAATCGGTCACCAGCGGCTGGTGGTTGAACATCACCTGAAACAGTGGGTTATGGCTCTGACTGCGGGCCGGTTGCAGGGCTTCGATCAAGGCATCGAACGGCAGATCCTGATGGGACTGCGCGCCGGCCGCAGACTGGCGCAGGCTCTGTAACAGATCGGCGAAACGGCTGTTGGCGGTGACCACGCTGCGCAGGATCTGCGTATTGACGAAGAAGCCGATCAAGCCTTCGGTTTCGCTGCGGGTACGGTTGGCGATCAGGCCGCCGACGCGAATGTCGGTCTGGCCGCTGTAGCGATGCAGCAAGGTCTTGAACGCCGCCAGCAGAACCACGAACAGGGTCACGCCCTGACGTTGGGCGAGGTTTTTCAGATCCTGGCGCAGGCTGGCGTCGATGACCGTTTCCAGACGCGCGCCGCGGTGACTGGCCTGCGCCGGGTAAGCGCGGTCAGTCGGCAGTTCAAGCACCGGATGTTCATCGCCCAGCTGCGCGCGCCAGTAGTCGAGCTGCCTCTCGCGTTCGCCCGCCTCCAGCCAGCTGCGTTGCCACAGCGCATAGTCGCGGTAATGCACGGTGATCGCCGGCAATTGTGGCTCGCGCCCGGCCACCAGCGCATCGTAGGTGCGCATGAATTCATCGATGAGAATGTTCATCGACCAGCCGTCGGCAATGATGTGGTGCAGCGTCAGCAACAGCACGTGTTCCTGCGCGTCCAGCCGCAGCAGACGCAGGCTCAGCAACGGCCCGCTTTCCAGATCGAAGGCTTGCGTGGCCTCCGCCATCATGTGCTGACGGGCCAGCGGCCAGCGCTGATCCTCGGGCAACGCGCTCAGGTCAGTGAGGGTCAGCTTGACGGGCTGCGGTTCGGCGACTTTCTGGAAAGCTTGTTCGCCCTCCTGACCGAACGTGGTGCGCAGGCACTCATGCCGCGCCGCCAGCAGACTGAACGCCTGCTCCAGCGCCTCGGGCTGCAACTCACCGCTCAGGCGCACGGCCATTGGCAGGTTGTAGGCGGCGCTTTGCGGATCCATCTGCCAGAGAAACCACATCCGCTGCTGGGCATAGGACAAGCCGTCACGCTCGGCGGCCCCGATGCAGGCGGTCATGGGCAGCTGCGCAAAATTGATCCCTTCACGGGCCATGCCGGCGAGGAACAAACGACGTTTGTCCTGAGGCAATTCGATAAAGCGGCGGGCTAGTTTCTGTGCGTCTGCGGCATTCATGCATTGGGTCCTTGCTGATCGGCGGCGTGACCAGGAGGCCCGGTCGTATCAACAAGAACGAATGACAAACGCCATGATTTAGCGGGGCCGGACATTCCCCGGCCGACGGTCGCCGGGACTGGCGCACAAACGCCGAAGCCGGCTCTCGACCGGCTTCGACAACCACCCGCTCACCTGCTGCGACGGGTCAGAGTGCGTCCTGGGAGTGACCTTCGGCCATGGCCACGATCACCTTGCGCGGGCCTTCGAACGGCGAGCGGGCATGGGCCGACAACATGTTGTCGAGCATCAGCACATCCCCCTCCTGCCACGGGAAGCTGATGGCGCATTCGTCGAGCACCGCACGTATCTGGCTCAACACTTCATCCTCGATGGGCGAACCGTCACCGTAGTAGACGTTACGCGGCAGGTCCTCTTCATCGACGATGTCCAGCAGGCTCTCGCGCACCTCCGGTTGCAGGTTGGAGATGTGGAACAGGTGCGCCTGATTGAACCAGACCATGTCCCCGGTGACCGGATGCCGGGCCACTGCCTGGCAGGTCTGGCGGGTACGCAGTTCGCCGTCGTCCTTCCATTCGCAGACAATGCCGTGGGCCTGGCAGTAGGCCTCGACCTCGGCCTGGTCTTCGGTGTTGAACACATCTTCCCAGGCCACATCCAGGCCGTTGCCGAAGTTGCGCACATACATCAGACCCTTGCTGACGAAGCGCTCGCGGATCGCCACCGGAATCCGGCGATACACTTCGCGACTGTCGGCAATCGGCGTTTCGCCACCGGACCTGGCCGCGATCATGCTGTAGAACCAGATCTTCATCGGCCAGTCCCGGGAGTAGGCCTGCTCGTTATGCAGCGGAATACTCTGGTGCGCCGGGTATTCGGTGGAGGTGTACACCCCCTGGGTCACGTTGGTCCGTGGCGTGGAGCCGAACTCATAGTTCAGCAGCGGATGGCCGAAGCTCGCCGCAAACTCGCGAAAGCGCTCCGCGCCCTCCAGCCGGAATCCACGAAACAGCAAACCGCCGTCTTGCAGCAGATGCTTATCGACCAGCTCTTTCAATTCGTCGAACACCGCCAGCAAGTCGGTATCGGCGTCGCTCGCCTCCACCAGCAGCGGCAGGCGACCGCGATGCGGCAACAACGGACGGACGGAAAATCCCTCAGCAACAGCCATGACTGGCCTCCTCAAAACACTCGATTGGTGAACCGCGCTTTACAGCGCCGGTGCCGCCGACAGCGCATGGCGCCGGTGATGGGCTTCCAGGTGATTCTTGAGCGTGCGGATGACCCGGGCTTCATGCTCATGAATGAAGAAGTGCCCACCGGTCATCATGTCCACCGAGAAACTGCCCAGCGTCTCTTTGCTCCAGCCGATCAACTGTTCGGTGGTCGCCCGGTCTTCCTTGCCGCCCAGCACATGCACCGGGCAATTGAGCAGTGGCCGCTCGATCGGCGTGAAGCGTCCGCACATCATGAAATCGGCGCGCAGGACCGGCAGCGTCAGGCTCATCAACTCCTGATTGGCCAGTACTTCTTCGCTGGTGCCCTGAAAGGTGCGCAGCTGTTCGATCAGCTCTTCGTCGCTGCGCGGCTCGGAAAAACCACGATCGTAACCGCTGCGCATGCTCGGGGCGGCGGTGCCGGAGGCGAACAGCGCCACCGGCTCGGGGGCTCCAAGATCGCGAAAGGCGTGGGCCAGCTCGCACGCGAGCAGCGCGCCCAGGCTATGCCCGAACAGCGCATAGGGCGCTTGCAGCGAAGGTTTATGCTCGCGCGCCAGTTGCCGGGCCAGGGCCCGCATGTCGATTTGCAGGGGTTCGTCGTAGCGCGCGCCGCGTCCGGGCAACTCCACCGGTTGCAGTTGCATCCACGACGGCAGCTGGCGCCGCCAGCGGCTGTAGACCATGGCGCTGGCGCCCGAATAGGGCAGGCACAGCAGTGTCAGCTTTGTCACCGCGTTTACCTCAATGGGTTATCTGTAAAAGAGAACGGATGAGGCACGACGGGAATTAGTCCGGGTGACGATCACTTCAAATGACGGAAACTCTGCACCGCCGAGCCCAGCACCACCGCCCCGGCGGCAATCGCCAGCCAGAAGCCGCTGCGCGCACCGAATGCGTCCACCAGCGCGCCGGAACCGGCAGCGCCGATGGCCACGCCGATGCTCAGACCGGTCACCAGCCAGGTCAGGCCTTCGGTGAGTTTGGCCGGCGGCACGATGCGCTCGATCAGCGCCATCGCCACGATCAGGGTCGGGGAGAAGAACAGGCCGGCGATGAACACCGCGACGGCCAACCCGAAGATGTTGGTCGCCAGCAGCAACGGCAGCGTGGTCACCGCTGTCGCCAGACCGCCGTAGAGAAACAGCCGCGGCAACGGCAGCTTCGAGCGCATCGCACCGAAGGCGATACCGGCCAGACAGGAACCGATGGCGTACACCGACAACACGATGCTCGCCGCCGCCGGCTGGCCCTGCTGCTGGGCGAACGCGACGCTGACCACATCCACCACGCCGACAATCACGCCCATGGCGAGCATCAATGCCAGCAGCCATTGCACGTCGGTCGAGCGAATGATCGAGCCTTTATGCTCTGATTCGTGCGGATGCACCGGCGGCTCGGTGCTGCGCTGGGCGACGAATGCCGTGACGCCGATGGCCAGCATCAACAGTGCCGCCAGCGGTCCGGCCTCGGGAAACACACCGACGCACAAGCCTACCGACAGCGGCGGGCCGACGATAAAGCAGACTTCGTCGAGCACCGACTCCAGCGCATAAGCGGTCTGCAACTGCGGCTGGCCGCGATAGATTTCGGTCCAGCGCGCCCGCGCCATCGCCGACATGCTCGGCATGCAACCGGCCAGTGCGGCGCAGACAAACAGTGTCCAGGTCGGCGCCTGCAAGCGGGTGCACAGCAGCAACATCAGCAGCGCGCCCCCGCCGATCAGCGCCGCCACCGGCAGCACCCGCCCCTGACCAAAGCGGTCCACCAGTCGTGACACCTGCGGCGCGCAAAACGCCGTGGCCAACGCAAACGTCGCCGCCACCCCACCCGCCAACGCATAGCCGCCGGTCAATTGCGAAAGCATGGTGATCACGCCGATGCCGGTCATGGAAATCGGCATGCGCGCGATCATCGCGGCAATCACAAAAGCCCGGGCGCCGGGGGCGTTGAACAGTTCGCGGTAAGGGTTTGCCATCGGATGCAGCCTCATCAGGGGCGGCCAAGTTGCCACAAAGCCTGACGGCCGGGGAAGCGCGCAATTGTTGGTGGAATGTGAAGTCCCCAACGCACGCAGGGCCAATCGCTGCCGCATAAACCTGTCGATGATTTCATTTACGCGGATGAACTCTCGCCGCCGCCCATCAGTCAGCTAAATAAGCTCTCAACCCAAGGCGCGACCCTGCATGCAGATTTCCCTCGCCCGCCAAGTGGCACTGGTCACCGGCGCCAGTTCCGGCATCGGCCACGGCGCCGCCAAAGCCCTGGCCGCTGCCGGTGCTGCCGTGGTCATTAACTACAACCGTCAGGCCGAACCCGCCGAAGCACTGGCCCGGCAGATCGTCGCCGACGGTGGACAGGCCATCGCCATCGGCGCCGATGTCTCGAAGGAAGAAGACGTTGAGCGACTGTTCCAGCAAACCCTCGACGCCTTCGGAACACTAGACATTCTGGTGGCCAATTCCGGCCTGCAAAAAGACGCGGCGGCTGTGGATATGTCGCTGGCCGACTGGAACGCAGTGATCGGCGTCAACCTCACCGGCCAGTTCCTCTGCGCCCGCGCCGCGCTGCGGATCTTCAATCGCCAGGGCGTGCGCGAAGGCGTGTCGCGGGCCGCCGGCAAGATCATCCATATGAGCTCGGTGCACCAGCGCATTCCCTGGGCCGGGCACGTTAACTACGCAGCGTCCAAGGGCGGCGTCGATCAGTTGATGCAGACCCTGGCCCAGGAAGTCAGCCACCAGCGCATCCGCATCAACGGCATCGCGCCGGGGGCGATTCGCACGGCCATCAACAAGGACGCCACCGAAGGCGATGCGGGCCAAGCCCTGCTCAAACTCATCCCTTACGGGCGCATCGGCGATGTCGAGGACGTGGCCAACGCGGTGGTATTTCTCGCCTCCGATGCCTCCGACTACATCGTCGGCACCACCCTGTTCATCGACGGCGGCATGAGCCTCTATCCGGAGTTCCGTGGCAATGGCTGAGCATCAATCCGAACGACAAAGCCCCATCGACGCCCACGGCATCATTGGCGACATGCGCAGCGCCGCGCTGGTCAATGACAAGGGCAGCGTGGATTTTTTCTGCTGGCCGGAGTTCGACAGTCCGTCGATCTTCTGTTCGCTGCTCGATACCCCCGACGCGGGGATTTTCCAGTTGGCTCCGGATCTGCCCGATGCCCGACGCGAGCAGATTTACCTGCCGGACACCAACGTCCTGCAAACCCGCTGGCTCAGCGATCACGCCGTGGTGGAAATCACCGACCTGCTGCCGATTGGCGACAACGACGATGCCTTGCCGCTGTTGATGCGCCGAGTGCGGGTGGTCAGCGGGCAGGCGACGTTTCATCTGCGCTGCGCGGTGCGGCATGACTACGCCCGCGCTGAGACCCGCGCCGTCATCGATAAACAGGATGTGCTGTTCAGCGCCAGCGGGCAGCCGACGCTGCGCCTGGCCTCGGATCAAACCCTGAACGTCGATAACAATGCGGCGGCTGCGCAATTCACCCTCAAACAGGATCAAACGGCGGCGTTCATGCTCGGCGCCAGCGACGATCCGCGCTTTGCCGAAGGCGCCGCGCAGCTGTGCATCGAACGCACGCTGAAGTTCTGGCGCGACTGGATCGGCCAGTCCAACTATCGCGGTCGCTGGCGGGAAATGGTCAACCGCTCGGCCCTCGCTCTGAAGTTGCTGACCTCACGCCAGCACGGCGCAATTCTCGCTGCCGCCACCTTCGGCCTGCCGGAAACACCCGGCGGCGAACGCAACTGGGACTACCGCTACACCTGGATCCGCGACGCCTCGTTCACCGTTTACGCTTTCATGCGCCTGGGCTTTGTCGACGAAGCCAATGCCTACATGCGCTGGCTGCGCGGGCGGGTCAGCGATTGCAGCGGCCAGTCGTCGATGAAGCTGAACATCCTCTATGCGATCGACGGCCGCCAGGAACTGCCGGAAACCGAACTCACGCATTTGTCCGGGCATGGCGGCGCGAAACCGGTACGGATCGGCAATGGCGCGTACGACCAGATTCAACTGGATATCTTCGGCGAACTGATGGACGCCGTTTATCTGGTCAACAAGTACGGCGACGCGATTTCCCACGAAGGCTGGCAACACGTGATGGAAGTGGTCGATCAGGTCTGTGAGACCTGGCAGACCAAGGATGTGGGCATCTGGGAAATGCGCGGTGAGCAACATCACTTCCTGCACTCGCGACTGATGTGCTGGGTGGCGCTGGACCGGGCGATCCGCCTGGCCTCGAAACGCTCGCTACCAGCGCCGTTCGCCCGCTGGGACCAGACCCGTCAGGCGATCCATGCCGACATCTGGGACAACTTCTGGAACGAAGAGCGCGGACATTTTGTGCAATACCAGGGCGGCACCGCGCTGGATGGCTCGATGCTGCTGATGCCGCTGGTGCGCTTCGTCAGCGCCAAGGATCCGAAATGGCTGGCGACGCTGGAAGCCATCGAGAAACATCTGGTGCGTGACGGCATGGTTTATCGCTATCGCAACGATGACGCGGGTATTGATGGCTTGTCCGGCACTGAAGGCGCTTTTGCCGCGTGCTCGTTCTGGTATGTGGAATGCCTGGCCCGCGCCGGGCAAGTTGAAAAGGCTCATCTGGAATTCGAGCAACTGCTGCGCTACGCCAATCCGCTGGGATTGTACGCGGAAGAGTTCGACAACCGAGGCCGGCATCTGGGCAACACGCCACAGGCATTGACGCATCTGGCGCTGATCAGCGCGGCGAGTTTTCTGGATCGCAAGTTGAGTGGGGAGAAGAATTACTGGCAGCCGTAGTCATCCTTCTTCGCCAGAGTCTGTAAGAAAGATCCCAACTCCAATCGCCGTTTGTAGGATGGCTACCTACGAACGGCAAACACCCCCGAGCCTTGCGGTTGAAGGGCTGGCCCACACAATCGATTCCTTTCGATACAACTTGTTGATGGCACGGCCTACAGAAACCTGCCAACCCCGTTAACGCTTGGCCCACAACTCACACTTACACCCCGAAATACCTTGTTGCCAGCTGTTACATCGCCCCCTACCATCCACCGCAACGGGCACAGCGGAGCTGTCCAATAAAAACCCGATTCAAGGAACCAGAATGAGCCAACGCATCCACCGCCAGATCGATACCCCACTGCGCACCGGCCTCAAGCGCGACGAACTGTGGGAAGCCGCCGACAAGGGCCTGATCAAATGCTGGGAAATCGGCCGCCAGCGCGCCGCCCGTTTCCCCGACCTCGCCCAACGCTGCAGTGCCGATGAACTGCCGGTACTGGGCTGGAAAGGCGGGGTCAGTCGCAGCCTGAAGAAGAATGAAAAATACGGATCGCTGAAATACCTTGCCCAGTGGCAGGGTCTGCGCGGGGAAGATCTGGATATTGACCTGGGTGCCGAGCGCGTCATGACCTGCTCGCGGACGAAAATGGTGGTGACGTTTACGCCGGATCGGAGCAAGTATTTCAATCAGGTGGCGGAAGCCGAGGTGTAAGGAGACTTTCCATGACCCGTGCCGAAATCCGATTCAGCCAAACTCCAAGCCTGACCATCGCCTATGAACATCACGGCCCGGAAAACGGCACGCCGGTCATCCTCCTCCACGGCTTCCCCTACTCCCCCCGCGCCTACGACGAAATCGCCCCGCCCCTCGCTGCCCTGGGCTACCGGGTGATCGTGCCGTACTTGCGCGGTTACGGCCCGACCCGTTTCAACAGCCCGGACACCCCGCGTTCCGGCCAGCAAGCGGCGCTGGCGCAGGATCTGCTGGAGCTGATGGATGCACTGGGGATCGAACAAGCGACATTGTGCGGTTACGACTGGGGCGGTCGGGCGGCGTGCATTGTGGCGGCGTTGTATCCCGAGCGCGTGCGCGGGTTGGTGACGGGCGATGGCTATAACCTGCAAGACATTCCGAATTCGATCCAGCCGCTGGATCCGCAGAGCGAGCATCGCTACTGGTATCAGTACTACTTCCATACGCCCCGTGGCGTTGAAGGGCTGACGCAAAACCGGCGGGCGCTGTGCGAGTTGCTCTGGCAGTTGTGGTCACCGACCTGGGCGCGGAATGCCGAGCGTTATCCGCTGAGCGCGCCGGCGTTCGATAACCCGGACTTCGTCGAGGTGGTGATTCACTCTTATCGCCATCGCTTCATGTATGCGCCGGGCGATCCGGCGCTGGAGTGGATGGAGCAGGCGCTGGAGAAACAACCGGCGATCGGCGTGCCGACGATTTCGCTGTGCGGTGCGGATGATGGCGTTGGCCCGGCGCCGGAAGACGATGAAGATGCCCACCACTTCACCGGGATTTACGAGCGGCGGGTGCTGGCGGGTGTCGGGCATAACATTCCCGAGGAAGCGCCGGGCGAAACGCTCAAGGCATTACTGGATCTGCTGCAGCGCTGACCGAAAACCGCTCCCGATAAGCCTGCGGCGTCACACCCATGGCCCGCAGGAAACTGCGTCTTAACGTCTCTTCACTGCCAAATCCACAATTGGCCGCGACCCGTTTGATCGGCAGTCCGGTATCGCTCAACAACCGGCGGGCGGTTTCGACGCGGATCAGTTCGATGGCGCGGGCCGGGGTCTGGCCGGTGTCGGCGCGGTAGTGGCGCACGAAGCTGCGCTCGCTCATGCCGGCCTGTTCGGCGAGGGTCGGGATGCCCAGGTCGCAAGTCAGGTGTTCGGCAATCCACGCGTGCAGATCATCGAAGCGGTTGCCCTGTTTTTGCAGTGACAGCGTCACGCTGAATTGCGACTGCCCGCCCGGGCGTTTGAGGAACACCACCAGTTGCCGGGCGACGTCCAGGGCCATGTCGCGGCCGAGGTCGTCTTCGACCATGGCCAGCGCCAGGTCGATGCCGGCGGTGACGCCCGCCGAGGTCCAGACCGGGCCGTCGTTGATGAAGATCGGATTGGGTTCGACCTGCAATTGGGGGTGCTGCTGCGCCAGTTGCTCGCAACGGGTCCAGTGGGTGACGACCCGGCGACCGTCGAGCCAGCCGCTGGCTGCCAGCAGAAAAGCGCCGGTGCAGACCGAAGCCACGCGCCGGCAGCCATTCGCATGCTCACGTACCCAGTTCACCAATTCGGCGTCTTCGGCAGCGGCGTAGACGCCCCAGCCGCCGGCGATGATCAGCGTATCGCTGGGCTGCGGCGGCAGCGGCTCGGCCAACATCGCCAACCCGGCGGACGAGTTCACCGCCCCGCCACCGCTGGCAATCACCGTTGGCGCGTACGGCGCAGGCAAACCCTGCTGGCGGGCGATGTCGTTGGCCGAGGCGAAGACCTGCAACGGCCCGGTGACATCGAGCAATTGCACATTGGCGAATGCGAGGACGTGGATGGTTTTCGGCATTTGGCGTAATTCGTGGGCTGATTGGCGTATGCGCCAAAACCTACGCGCCTACAGTGAAGCCGTCTACCCCCCTTTTCACGGAGAAGAACCATGGCGTTGCAGATCGGTTTTCTGTTGTTTCCCCAAGTGCAGCAACTCGACCTGACCGGCCCGTACGACGTGCTGGCCTCATTGCCGGACGTGCAGGTGCACCTGATCTGGAAGGATCTGGTGCCGGTCACCGCCAGCACCGGGCTGGTGCTGAAACCGACCACCACCTTCGAGGATTGCCCGGCTCTGGACGTGATCTGCGTACCCGGCGGCGCAGGCGTCGGGCCGTTGATGGAGGATGAGCAGACGCTGGCATTCATCAAATCGCAAGCGGCGCAGGCGCGTTACGTGACGTCGGTGTGCACCGGTTCGCTGGTGCTCGGCGCGGCGGGTCTGTTGCAAGGTAAACGGGCGACCACGCACTGGGCTTATCACGATCTGCTGCCGACACTGGGCGCGATTGCGGTGAAGGATCGGGTGGTGCGTGACGGCAATCTGTTTACTGGCGGCGGCATTACGGCCGGGATCGATTTTGCTCTGACCCTGGCGCAGGAACTGGTGGGTGTCGATACGGCGCAACTGGTGCAGTTGCAGCTGGAATATGCGCCGGCGCCGCCGTTTGATTCGGGCAGCCCGGACACGGCGCCGAGTGCTGTTGTCGATGAGGCGCGCAAACGTGCGGCGCCTTCGCTGAAGTTGCGCACGGAAATCACCGAGCGTGCGGCGGCAAAGCTCAACCTGCGCTGACATTTCAGCCACACCCAAGAACTTGTGGGAGCTGGCTTGCCAGCGATAGCGGTGAGTCAGTCAATGAAGATGTCGACTGTGCACACGCCATCGCTGGCAAGCCAGCTCCCACAGGTCTCAGTGTCAGCCACAGGTTTGCGTGTTGTCCCGGTTTCTCGCCACACCTTCACTTGTCCCCTCGCCCCCACCCGTGTAGAAAGCCTGTCCACAAATCGTGCACAAGGACTTTCCATGACAGCTCTGCCATGGCTCTATCTCGGGCTTCTCAGCCTTGGTTACGGATTGGCGCTGAGTTTCGGCCAGCTCGGCTGGCTGGCGCTGATCTCCATTGCACTGCTGGTTTTCGCCGGTTATGCCGTGCGCCAGCAAACCGTGCCGGTCGGGCGTTATCTCGGCCATGGCCTGTTTATCGTGTTGGCCCTGGCGCTGGCCCTGCACTGGCTGCCGGGTTTCTACAACGGCCGGGCCATCGAACCGCAGCGCTTCACCGACAACGCCGTGCCGTTCTCGATGTACCTGAATCTCGACAAACCGCTGATTGGCTTCTGGCTGCTGCTGGTCTGCCCGTGGATCGTCGCGCGTCGTTCGTTGCGCCTGACGGTTTACGCCACCGCGCTGGCACTGACGTTGAGTGTGATTCTGGCGCTCGGCGGTGCGGTGTTGCTGGGCATGATCACCTGGGCGCCGAAATGGCCGGATCAGGCGTGGCTGTGGGTGCTGAACAATCTGCTGCTGGTGACGCTGGTCGAAGAGGCGCTGTTTCGCGGCTATATCCAGGGCGGCCTGAGCCGACGTTTCAAACACCTGCCCTACGGCGAAAACCTCGCGCTGCTGCTGGCGTCCCTGCTGTTCGGCCTGGTGCATGTGGGCGCTGGCTGGCAATGGGTGTTGCTGGCGAGCCTGGCGGGTGTCGGCTATGGTCTGGCCTACCGTTTTGGCGGGCTCGGTGCGGCGATCGCCACGCATTTTGGCCTGAACCTGCTGCATTTCGGCCTGTTCACCTATCCGATGCTCGCGGGTTGAAGCAAGGGCCGTTTTGCGACGCCGTACTTATAAATGAAAAAAAATTTCAATAAATGGCCGACCCCGCCGACAACCTTTCAAAGCCTTGCGGATTGAAAAACCATGCGTAACAACCAGCCCATTACACAACGCGAACGGACTTTCCCGGCTCAGCAACGGTTGATTTCCACAACCGACGCCAAGGGCGTGATCACCTACTGCAACGACGCTTTCGTCGAAATCAGCGGGTTTTCGCGTGAGGAACTGATCCGTGCGCCGCACAACCTGGTTCGTCACCCTGACGTGCCGGCGGCGGTGTTTTCGCACATGTGGGGCACACTGAAACAAGGCTTGCCATGGATGGGCATTGTCAAGAATCGCTGCAAGACCGGTGATCACTACTGGGTGAACGCCTATGTAACGCCGGTGTTCGACGGCAATCAGGTGGTCGGTTACGAGTCGGTGCGGGTCAAACCCACCGCCGAACAGATCCGCCGTGCCGAAGCGCTCTACCAACGCATCAACCAGGGCAAGTCGGCGATTCCTTCGAGCGACAAGTGGCTGCCGATTGTGCAGGACTGGCTGCCGTTCATTCTGGTCAGCCAGTTGAGCTTCATGATCGGCGCCACCCTGAACTCGCAGTGGGGCTTCGCCCTCGCCGCCGGTCTGTCGGTGCCGCTGGGCCTGCTGGGCCTGCAATGGCAACAACGCGGGCTCAAGCGCCTGCTGCGTCTGGCCGAGCAGACCACCTCCGACCCGTTGATCGCGCAGATGTACACCGACAGCCGTGGCGCCCAGGCGCGTCTGGAAATGTCGATCCTCAGCCAGGAAGCGCGCCTGAAAACCTGCCTGACCCGTCTGCAGGACACCGCCGAGCACCTGACCGATCAGGCCAAACAGTCCGACGCCCTGGCGCACAACAGCTCCAGCGGTCTGGAACGTCAGCGCGTGGAAACCGAACAGGTCGCCACCGCCGTCAACCAGATGGCCGCCACCACGCAAGAAGTGGCGAGCCACGTCCAGCGCACCGCCGACGCCACTCAGGAAGCCAATCGTCTGACCGGCCGCGGCCGCGACATCGCCGGCGAAACCCGCGAAGCCATCCAGCGCCTGTCGGTCGTGGTCGGTGAAACCGGCCTGACCGTCACCCAACTGGCCAAGGACAGCGACGAAATCGGCGGCGTGGTCGACGTGATCAAAGGCATCGCCGATCAGACCAACCTGCTCGCCCTCAACGCTGCGATCGAAGCAGCGCGTGCTGGCGAAATGGGCCGTGGTTTTGCCGTAGTCGCCGACGAAGTCCGCCAACTGGCACAACGCACCAGCGAATCCACCGGCCAGATCCACGCCCTGATCGCCAAGCTGCAACAAACCGCTTCGAGCGCCGTACAAACCATGGAAGCCGGGCATCGCCAGGCGGAAGAAGGTGTAGCGCGGGTTCTGGAAGCGGACCAGGCCTTGGTCGGCATCAGCGAAGCGGTGGCCAACATCACCGACATGACCACCCAGATCGCCGCCGCGACCGAAGAGCAAAGTGCCGTGGCTGAAGAAATCAGCCGCAACATCAGCAACATCTCGGAACTGGCGGACCAGACCTCGGAACAGGCGCATAACTCGGCGCTGCTGAGTGAAGAGCTGACCAAGACTGCCAACACGCAATACTCGTTGGTGGAGCGGTTTAACCGCTGATTGGTCTGCAATACAAAAACCCGGATAGCGAGAGCTTCCGGGTTTTTTATTGCCTTGCTACTTACGCCTTCGGCACGAGGTTATCCAGCGCCTGATTCACCGCCAACTCGCCCAACATCACCACCTGCGCAATGCCCAACAGGGTTTTGCGGTTCGGCCCTTCCAGCAGGCCGGCAAAGCCACCGAGCATGACCGTGGCTGACGCGAGGGATTCGCAGGCGTTGGCCAGCAGGGATTCAGTGTCGGTTTGCGGGTTGACCATGAACATGTCGTTTGGGGTGTAGGGCGTGGCCATGATCCGGGCTGCCGGGGTCAGGTAATAGTCGAGGGCGCGTTCGGCGGCGTCGTGGAGTTTTCTTGAATCGGGAAATTCGTACGGGGACACCGGATCTTCTAACGGGGGAATGACGGTCTTGGACATCAGCTGGAACTCCGGAAAGAGTCGCTTGAGGATTTTTATAGACGGCTGCCTGGCAGTGAGGGGACAAGCCCCTCACCGAGGCCGCAACTACCGCGAGACGTGATGGTTATCCAGCACACGATTGACTAGCAGCTCACTCAGCATGATGACCTGCTGCAGAATCTGCATCGCCTTGCGCTGCGACGGATCGACGGTGTTGCCGAGGTCCCGGGCCATGTCACTGGCCGATGACAGCGTTTCGCACGCTTCGACCAGCAGCGTTTCGTCATCCATTGTTGGATTGACCAGATAGATCTTGCCGGGCTTGCGCGATGGTTTGGACGTCTTCTGCGCCCCAGGATCGAGGTAATGATTGATCGCCCGTTCGGTTGCCGTTTTTATGTTTTCGGCTTCCAGTGCGGCGTCGTAGGGGATTGAATCGGTTTCTGGCGGGTTTGGTGTGGCTTTGAACATAGATAGAACTCCAATTCGAAAAATAGGAGCCATCACCCTCGCTACCAAACGGCGGGTGGCGGCCATGCGCGGGTTGGTAGACCGGTCGAATTGGGAAACCCGGCGCTCACGAATGAGCCCCACGCATGCCCACCATACAAAGCTGCACCTCAGAAAAGAGACAGCATTGAAGGTGTCGCAATAACCACAACTCGAATCGGGCTACCAAACCCAGCCACTTTTCAGTGACAGGGAAACGATATAGCCCTCTCCAAGCTGCGTAAGCCGGCGGATTCTGGCGTACGCGTAGGCAACGACGCAAGGTGTTGTAGCCCTTATGGCGTAACGGTTCGTGTACTTTAAACGTGGTTACGCGATCGTGTTTATTCGCTGGAAATGCCGGGCTGTGGGAGCTTTGAGTTTTGGTGGCGTGCCAGTGAAACCTTCCCCTCACCCTAGCCCTCTCCACGAGGGAGAGGGGACTGACCGAGGTGTCTGGACGAGGTACGCCGACGTGAAATACCGAGGTGAACTCTGGCCTTAAAAAGCAAACATCCCGCTTCTAACCACTCAACACGATGAGCGTTAGCTCGAGTAAAGCTTTTGATCTTCGGGCCCCTTCGGCAGGCTGAGTGGAGGGATTCGTCCGGGGGTGGGAGCGCAGCGACCGTTTGGCGAAGCCAAACACATCGAGAGGAGGTGCAGCGAAGCAAACCGTAGGCGATGCCCCCCGGACGAATCCCGGAACGAAGGAACCCCGAGCCTCAGCGAGGGGCCGAACGCCGGGGCCTAGACCTTTTGGTTACTTTTGGGGCGTTTGCCAAAAGTGACCCGCCGTAAGGGCGGAACCCTAAGCAGCCATAACCGCAGCAACGGATATACACCCCCAACCAAACCTCAACGAAGAAACCCGGCAACCTTCTCCGCAGCCGAAGCCAAATGCTGCTCATGCGTAAACCCGGAAACCTTCAGCGGCTTCAAATCATGATCCCCCGCCGCCAGCCAAAACACTTCAATTTCCGGCGATAACGAATAACCTTCGACCGCTTCGCGATTCCCCAGCGCATCTCGCTCGCCCTGAACAATCAGCGTCCGAGTCTTCAACCCAGCCAGATGTTCGACCCGTGGTTTCTCAGGTTTCCCAACCGCATAAAACGGATACCCCAGACAAACCAACGCATCCGCGCCAAGCTCATCGGCAAGCAAACTCGCCATCCGCCCCCCCATCGACTTCCCGCCAACCGCCAAAACCCCAGCGACATGACGTCGCACTTCAGCGAAAACCTCACGCCAGCACTCCTGCAATTTCCCCGCAGGATTCGGCGGCCGCTTGACCCCATCAACCCGCCGCTGCGCCATATAAGGAAACTCAAACCGCAACACATTCACCCCAAGCCCGGCAAGGCGCCCAGCCATATTCGTCATCCACTCACTGTCCATCGGCGCCCCCGCCCCATGCGCGAGAATGAGCGTCGCCGAAGCCTCCCCAACAGCCGCATCCCAAAGCCACCCGTGATCCCGCAGGCACTGCGCCCATTGATCCCCGTCAATACTGGCCTTGTGCTGTTTGTCCATGCTTGCCTCGCTTTTAGTCTGCCTATAACTCCAGGCGAAGGACGCGCTGTCGGCGCTCACTTCGGCTGAACCGTGGATGGGGAACCATGAACACTTCTATCAGTACCGCCTACAACTACAAGGTGGTCCGCCAATTCGCCATTATGACGGTGGTGTGGGGCATCGTCGGCATGGGGCTCGGGGTTTTTCTCGCGGCTCAATTGGTCTGGCCCGAACTCAACTTCAACCTGCCGTGGACCAGCTTCGGACGCCTGCGCCCGCTGCACACCAACGCGGTGATCTTCGCGTTCGGCGGCTGTGCCTTGTTCGCCAGTTCGTTCTACTCGGTGCAGCGCACCTGCCAGACCCAGCTGTTTGCGCCGAAAGTCGCCGCGTTCTGCTTCTGGGGCTGGCAACTGGTGATCCTGCTGGCAGCCATCAGCCTGCCACTGGGTTACACCAGCTCCAAGGAATATGCCGAGCTGGAATGGCCGATCGACATCCTGATCACCATCGTCTGGGTCGCCTACGCCATCGTGTTCTTCGGCACGATCATGCAGCGCAAGACCAAACACATTTATGTGGGCAACTGGTTCTTCGGCGCGTTCATCATCACCGTGGCGATCCTGCACATCGTCAACAACCTTGAGTTGCCGGTGAGTTTCACCAAGTCCTACTCGGTGTACGCCGGTGCGACCGACGCGATGGTGCAATGGTGGTACGGCCACAACGCCGTAGGCTTTTTCCTCACCGCCGGTTTCCTCGGGATGATGTACTACTTCGTGCCGAAACAGGCCGAACGTCCGGTGTATTCGTATCGCCTGTCGATCGTGCACTTCTGGGCGCTGATCACCCTGTACATCTGGGCCGGCCCGCACCACTTGCACTACACCGCGCTGCCGGATTGGGCGCAGTCGCTGGGCATGGTGATGTCGCTGGTACTGCTGGCGCCAAGCTGGGGCGGCATGATCAACGGCATGATGACCCTCTCGGGCGCCTGGCATAAGTTGCGCAGCGACCCGATCCTGCGCTTCCTGGTGGTGTCGCTGGCGTTCTACGGCATGTCGACCTTCGAAGGTCCGATGATGGCGATCAAGACTGTCAACGCCCTCTCCCACTACACCGACTGGACCATCGGCCACGTACACGCCGGCGCGCTCGGCTGGGTGGCGATGATTTCCATCGGCGCGCTGTACCACATGATCCCGAAAATCTTCGGCAAAGAGCAGATGCATAGTATCGGCCTGATCAATGCGCACTTCTGGCTCGCGACCATCGGCACCGTGCTCTACATCGCCTCGATGTGGGTCAACGGCATCGCCCAGGGCCTGATGTGGCGTGCAGTGAACGAGGACGGCACGCTGACCTACTCCTTCGTCGAAACCCTGGTGGCCAGCCACCCAGGCTTCGTCGTGCGGCTGATTGGCGGGGCGATCTTCCTCAGCGGCATGTTCCTGATGGCTTACAACACCTGGCGCACCGTGCGGGCCTCGCAGCCTGCTGACGTCGTTGCTGCCGCGCAGATGGCCTGAGGAGTCCGCCATGAAACACGAAACGATTGAAAAGAACGTCGGCCTGCTGATGCTGCTGATGGTGTTCGCCGTGAGCATCGGCGGCCTGACCCAGATCGTCCCGCTGTTCTTCCAGGACGTGACCAACAAACCGGTGGAAGGCATGAAGCCCTACACCGCGCTGCAACTGGAAGGCCGCGACATCTACATCCGCGAAGGCTGCGTCGGTTGCCACTCGCAGATGATCCGTCCATTCCGCGCTGAAACCGAACGTTACGGGCACTACTCGGTGGCCGGTGAAAGCGTGTGGGATCACCCGTTCCTGTGGGGTTCCAAGCGTACCGGTCCGGACCTGGCCCGGGTTGGCGCGCGCTACTCGGATGACTGGCACCGCGCGCACTTGTACAACCCGCGCAACGTTGTACCGGAATCGAAAATGCCGGCCTACCCATGGCTGGTCACCCAACCGGTCGACAGCAGCCACACCGAAACCAAGCTCAAGACCATGCGCACCCTCGGCGTGCCCTACACCGACGACGACATCAGCGGCGCGGTGGCCAGCCTCAAGGGCAAGACCGAAATGGACGCCCTCGTCTCCTACCTGCAAGTGCTCGGCACTGCGATCAAGAGCAAGAGGTGATCGAGATGGCCTTTGAAATGAGCGCGGGGCTGATTCGCGGCCTCGGCACGGTCGTGGTGTTCGTGGCCTTCGTCGGCCTGACCCTGTGGGTGTTCAACCGCAAGCGCACGCCGGAATTCGCCGAAGCGCGCCTGCTGCCGTTTGCCGACGAGCCGCAACCCGACACTACCCAAGTTAATGAAACAAGGAGTACCCGGCCATGACCACCTTCTGGAGTACGTGGATCTGCGTACTGACCATCGGCAGCCTGATCGGCCTGACCTGGCTGCTGGTCGGCACCCGTCGGGGCGAAACCAAGGGCAGCGTCGACCAGACCATGGGCCACAGCTTCGACGGCATCGAGGAGTACGACAACCCGCTGCCGCAGTGGTGGTTCATGCTGTTCGCCGGCACGCTGGTGTTTTCCGTGGGTTATCTGATCCTTTATCCGGGCCTGGGCAACTGGAAAGGCATCCTGCCCGGCTACGAGGACGGCTGGACCGGCGTCCACGAATGGGAAAAGGAAATGAGCAAGGCTGACGCCAAATTCGGGCCGATCTTCGCCAAATTCGCCGCGATGCCGGTGGAAGAAGTGGCGAAGGATCCGCAGGCGCTGAAAATGGGTGGCCGTCTGTTCGCCTCCAATTGCTCGGTGTGCCACGGCTCGGACGCCAAGGGTGCGTTCGGTTTCCCTAACCTCGCCGACAAGGACTGGCGTTGGGGCGGCAGTGCGGAAACCATCAAGACCACCATCATGGGTGGCCGGATGGCGGCGATGCCGGCGTGGGGTGACGTGCTGGGCGAGACTGGCGTGAAAAACGTCGCCGCCTATGTGCGTCATGAACTGGCGGGGCTGCCACTGCCGGCGGACAACAAGGCTGATCTCCAAGCGGGTCAGCAGGCGTTCAGCACAACCTGCACCGCCTGTCACGGGGCAAACGGCCAGGGCACCGAAGCCATGGGCGCGCCGAACCTGACGCACCCGGCCGGTTTCATCTACGGCACCAGCCTGACCCAGCTCGAGCAGACCATTCGCCATGGCCGTCAAGGCCACATGCCCGCTCAGAACGAGCTGCTGGGTAACGATAAAGTGCAACTGCTCGCCGCTTACGTATACAGTCTGTCAAAAAATACTGAGCAGTTGAGCGACAAGCTTCAAGCTGAAAGCTCCAAGTAAAATCACAAGCAATGTATACAATCCTGCAGGCGACATGATTCGTCTTGTCGCTTGCAGCTTGCAGCTTGCAGCTGCTTCCTTTTGTCGCACCCCTTCACCCCCTCTCCTTTCGGTTACCCGGATTCGGGTCTACGCTTGCTCGATGCGGACTGGCCCGTGCCGGTTCCAGGTCGACCCCGAGCGAGGCGTTGAACGAATCAGCTGACTGACATGGCCGCAAAGGCCGGTAGATACCGGCTGTCGTGCCAATTACCGTCCGTCACCCGAACCGAGCGTTCGAACACACCCCGTTACATCCGACCGGGACCCCTCGCTTTTTTCGTCCGCTGCGACATTTTGCCCGAGGGCAATTTTGTCCTTACGCGGCGCATGGAAAGGCCGCAGAATCAGCGTTGGAAAGCATTGACCCAGGTCATGGCGCGTTGCATTGACCCCCTGCTTTCTACATACTTGCGGCCGATTTTAATCCTAATAAAACACCCAAACCGTGGAACCTTAGAATGAGCACAGCAATCAGTCCGACTGCTTATAACTATAAGGTAGTCCGCCAGTTCGCCATCATGACGGTGGTCTGGGGGATCCTTGGCATGGGGCTCGGTGTCTTCATCGCCTCGCAACTGGTCTGGCCGGAGTTGAATTTCGGTCTGCCGTGGACGAGCTTTGGACGCCTGCGCCCGTTGCACACAAACCTGGTGATTTTCGCCTTCGGTGGTTGTGCACTGTTTGCCACTTCCTACTATGTCGTGCAGCGAACCTGCCAGACGCGACTGATTTCCGACAGCCTCGCGGCCTTCACCTTCTGGGGATGGCAAGCGGTGATCGTCGGCGCGATCATTACCTTGCCGCTGGGTTACACCACCACCAAGGAATACGCGGAACTGGAATGGCCGATCGCCATTCTTCTGGCCATTGTCTGGATTTCCTACGGGCTGGTGTTCTTCGGCACCATCACCAAGCGCAAGACCAAGCACATCTATGTCGGTAACTGGTTCTACGGTGCGTTCATCGTGGTGACCGCGATGCTACACATCGTCAACCACATGTCGCTGCCGGTCAGCCTGTTCAAGTCCTACTCGGCTTACTCGGGCGCCACCGACGCGATGATCCAGTGGTGGTACGGCCACAACGCCGTGGGCTTCTTCCTGACCACCGGCTTCCTGGGGATGATGTACTACTTCGTGCCGAAACAGGCCGAACGTCCGATCTACTCTTATCGTCTGTCGATCGTGCACTTCTGGGCGCTGATCACCCTGTACATCTGGGCCGGCCCGCACCACCTGCACTACACCGCACTGCCGGACTGGGCACAGTCGCTGGGCATGGCGATGTCGATCATCCTGCTGGCACCGAGCTGGGGCGGCATGATCAACGGCATGATGACCCTGTCGGGCGCCTGGCATAAGCTGCGCACCGACCCGATCCTGCGCTTCCTCGTGGTATCGCTGGCGTTCTACGGCATGTCGACCTTCGAAGGTCCGATGATGGCGATCAAGACCGTCAACTCGCTGTCGCACTACACCGACTGGACCATCGGCCACGTACACGCCGGCGCTCTCGGCTGGGTAGCGATGATCTCGATCGGCGCGATCTACCACATGATCCCGAAACTGTTCGGCCGCGCGCAGATGCACAGCACCGGTCTGATCAATGCGCACTTCTGGCTCGCGACCATCGGTACCGTGCTGTACATCGCTTCGATGTGGGTCAACGGCATCACTCAGGGCCTGATGTGGCGTGCAATCAACGACGACGGCACCCTCACCTATTCGTTCGTCGAAGCGCTGCAGGCCAGCCACCCTGGCTTCATCGTCCGAGCTCTGGGCGGTGCGTTCTTCGCCAGCGGCATGCTGTTGATGGCTTACAACGTATGGCGCACCGTTCGCGCCTCGAACCCGGCTGAAGCCGAAGCCGCCGCCAAGATCGCCGTAGTTGGAGCTCACTGATGAAGCATGAAGCTGTCGAGAAGAATATTGGCCTGCTGGCCTTCTTCATGGTCATCGCCGTCAGCGTCGGTGGCCTGACCCAAATCGTTCCGCTGTTCTTCCAGGATGTCACCAACAAGCCGGTCGAAGGCATGAAGCCGCGCACCGCCCTTGAACTGGAAGGCCGCGACGTTTACATCGCCAACGGCTGTGTCGGCTGCCACTCGCAGATGATCCGTCCGTTCCGTGCCGAAACCGAACGCTACGGCCACTACTCGGTCGCCGGTGAAAGCGTCTGGGATCACCCGTTCCTGTGGGGTTCCAAACGTACCGGCCCAGACCTGGCCCGTGTCGGCGGTCGTTACTCCGATGACTGGCAGCGTGCGCACTTGTACAACCCGCGCAACGTCGTGCCTGAGTCGAAAATGCCGGCTTACCCGTTCCTCGTGGAAAACAAGCTCGACGGCAAAGACACGGCCAAGAAAATGGAAGTGTTGCGCACGCTCGGCGTCCCTTACACCGACGAAGACATCGCCGGTGCAAGAGATGCCGTGAAGGGTAAAACCGAAATGGACGCGCTGGTGGCCTATCTGCAAGGCCTGGGCACCATCATCAAAAGCAAACGGTGATTCTGATGGATATCGGGATGATTCGAGGCCTGGGCACCGTTGTCGTGATGGTTGCCTTCATCGGCCTGGCGTTGTGGGTGTTCAGCCCCAAGCGCAAGTCGGAGTTTGAAGACGCGACCTTGCTGCCCTTCGCGGATGATCCCGAAGCCATCAAGCACGTCGAGCAAGCTTCTAGGAGTAACAAAGAATGACTACATTCTGGAGTCTGTACGTCACAGTCCTCAGTCTCGGTACGATCTTTTCCCTGACCTGGCTGTTGCTGTCGACCCGCAAGGGCCAGCGCAGCGAGCAGACCGACGAGACCGTGGGCCACTCCTTCGACGGGATCGAGGAGTACGACAACCCGCTGCCGAAATGGTGGTTCATGCTGTTCGTGGGCACCATCGTGTTCGCTCTGGGTTATCTGGTGCTGTACCCGGGCCTGGGCAACTGGAAAGGCCTGCTGCCGGGTTACAACTACCTCGATACCGAGAAGCAGACCGCGTTCGCCAACGGCCAGACCGGCTGGACCGGCGTTCACGAGTGGGAAAAGGAAATGGCTCGCTCGGACGCCAAGTTCGGTCCGATCTTCGCCAAGTTCGCTGCAATGCCGATCGAAGAAGTCGCGAAGGATCCGCAAGCCCTGAAGATGGGTGGCCGCCTGTTCGCCTCCAACTGCTCGGTCTGCCACGGTTCCGACGCCAAGGGCGCTTATGGTTTCCCGAACCTGACCGACGCCGACTGGCGCTGGGGCGGTGAGCCGGAAACCATCAAGACCACCATCATGGGCGGTCGTCACGCGGTGATGCCGGCCTGGGCAGAAGTGATCGGCGAGCAAGGCGTGGCCGATGTAGCCGCATTCGTGCTGACCAACCTGGATGGCCGCAAGCTGCCGGAAGGCACCAAGGCAGATCCGGCCAACGGCCAGAAACTGTTCGCCGCCAACTGCGTGGCGTGCCACGGCCCGGCGGGTAAAGGTACGCCAGCGATGGGTGCACCTGACCTGACCCACCCGGCCGCGTTCATCTACGGTTCGAGCTTCGCGCAACTGCAGCAGACCATCCGTTACGGCCGTCAGGGCCAGATGCCTGCCCAGGAACAACTGCAAGGCAACGACAAGGTTCACCTGCTGGCGGCGTACGTTTACAGCCTGTCCCACGGTGAAAAACCAGCGGAAGCCGAGGCCCAGTAAGGCCAACGCTTGAAGCAAAAAACGGCCCCGCCCATGAGAATTGGCGGGGCCGTTTTGTTTCACCTCAGTGCTGATTCAAAGAATGTTGCCTCCACCGAGACTGTCCAGGCCTGAGGGCTTGCGCTGCTTGCCAGCGTCATCAGGCCGGTTGCTGTTCGGGCCACCCGGCTGCTTCGTGCCCTCTCCATCTTCAGCCGACTCAATCGTTCCCAAAGCCGCTTGCAGGTACGCGACGGCCAGGGAAGCCCCCGGAATGGCGCTATTGAGAATGACGTCCAATGCATCGATTTCTTTCTGAGTAATGCCGAGTGCCTTGATCTTGCTTTTGTTCATACGTTTCATCCTTGAAAAGTGTCAGCTGTCCCGGGCAACGCCAATAAAAGCGATGCCCAGGCAATGATTTACGGGCGACTGGCCCAGATGGATTTCACCGGAACCGTGTGCACGAATCGCGGCTTTTGCCACTCATTGTTCTCGACCAGGTTGACGTGCATTTGCTTGCCATCCTCGGTGAAGCTCGCCGTCAGGTAGGTCTGTTGGGAAGTCCCGCCGCTGAGAAAAACCGGGACGTTACCCCACCATTTTCTGGAGCCTCCCCGCGTGTGGTAGTGGCCGGCAAAAATGGCCGTGACCTCATACTTTTCGATCATGTCCTGAAAACGCTGCCACTGCTGCGCATCGCCCTCCCAGTCATCGGGCTTGTGCATATTGATGATGATTGCGTAACCCTGAGCCCGCGCAACCCTCAAGTCTTTCTCAAGCCAATCCAGGGACTGGCTGATTTTCATGTCGTGCAACGGATGTTTGAGTTGAACTTCGTAAGTAGGCTCATTGTTCAACTGAACAAGGTGCACCTGACCGATATTCTTCGAGTAGGCAAGACTGCCATCATACTGTTTGCCAAATCCGCCACCCGTCACACGCACATCAAAGTCATCGACCTTGCCAGCATGATGTTCATGGTATTCGACGACGCTGTTTACGGCGCAGCGATTACCCAGACAATCATCGACGTTATTCTGATAGTCATGATTCCCCAATCCATATAAATAATCACTGCCAAAGTATTTTTTCAGCGCGGACTTCATGTATGAAATCTGATAAGGATGACCGAAAGCCGTGATCGCCGTTGATCATCAATGGCACTTCAGCCTGACCACCCATTTTGCTGCGAAACTCCACAATGCTCGCAAACTGGCTATCCACGAGCCATTTGGCGCGCTTTTCAAAATCCTCATCCGACTCTGCCTGGCCACTATCCGTTCTGTCCGTCCATGGGTACTGAGGGTCCGATGCGAAAACCATATGCCGCGGCATCATTTCACTGGACAGCGCGAACGGTGCAAACAATACACACAGACACGCCACCAGCCTTGTTACTTCCTTGATAAACATACAACTCAATCCTTGCTCATATAAATAATAGATAAACTCAGCTGCGAACAGCCGCAGACGCAAACTATTCGAGAACGATGTTTATTTCAAATGCCCGACAAGCAGCAATTGATTTTATATATTTCAAGCCCGAGCAAAACACTTCATGCAACAACTAATACCCACAACACACAACCCAACTTAACTATTCAATCGATTCTATAAAAAGTTAAACCTTCCAGCGCTTTTCAGCTTGAGACTTGCAATAACTCCGCCGGATGCCCTTGAAGCAAACGGCATCCTGAGCCAAGGCTGCCCCCCAGGCGTGTTGGACGATTCGACTCGCCACCCGGAAAAAACCGTCCATACTCAACAAGTCAATTGATCTGCATCACGCTTTGTTACATTCGCTACACCATCCATGATTTTTCCCCAACGCGACCAAAGGTCGCACCCGTTCGTCGGTATGACAGGCGTATCATTGGGCCACTGCAACACCCCTTTTTGACCCCGGCCGGCACGTATCGACCGAGGCATTTTTCCACTGCCGTGGGATGCAATGATGAGCAACCAGATTCCGGTACACGACGTCACGCCCCCCAACAAGAACGCGAACAACAGCGTCGACCTTTACGCCTCTCGAGAAAAAATCTACACCCGTGCTTTCACCGGTCTGTTCCGCAATCTGCGGATGATGGGCGGCGCCGCGCTGTTCCTGCTGTATTTCGGTACGGTGTGGCTGAACTGGGGCGGCCATCAGGCCGTGTGGTGGAACTTGCCGGAACGCAAGTTCTTCATTTTCGGCGCCACGTTCTGGCCGCAGGATTTCATTCTGCTTTCCGGGCTGCTGATCATTGCCGCGTTCGGCCTGTTCTTCATCACCGTGTATGCCGGCCGGGTCTGGTGCGGGTACACCTGTCCGCAAAGCGTGTGGACGTGGATTTTCATGTGGTGCGAAAAGGTCACCGAAGGCGACCGCAACCAGCGCATCAAGCTCGACAAGGCGCCGATGAGCGCCAACAAGTTCCTGCGCAAATTCGCCAAGCACGCGCTGTGGTTGCTGATCGGTTTCGTCACCGGCATGACCTTCGTCGGCTACTTCTCGCCGATCCGCGAACTGGTCTTCGAGTTCTTCACCGGGCAAGCCGATGGCTGGTCGTATTTCTGGGTCGGTTTCTTCACCCTCGCCACCTATGGCAACGCCGGCTGGCTGCGCGAGCAGGTGTGCATCTACATGTGTCCGTATGCGCGCTTCCAGAGCGTGATGTTCGACAAGGACACCCTGATCGTTTCCTACGACCCGCGTCGCGGTGAAAGCCGTGGTCCGCGCAAGAAAGGCGTCGACTACAAGGCCCAAGGCCTGGGCGACTGCATCGACTGCACAATGTGCGTTCAGGTCTGCCCGACCGGCATCGACATCCGCGACGGCCTGCAGATCGAGTGCATCGGCTGCGCCGCGTGCATCGACGCCTGCGACAGCATCATGGACAAGATGGATTACCCGCGCGGGCTGATCAGCTACACCACCGAGCACAACTTGTCCGGGCAGAAAACCCATAAACTGCGGCCGCGCCTGATCGGTTATGCCGTGGTGCTGCTGGCGATGATCAGCCTGTTGGTGACGGCCTTTTTCATGCGTTCGCTGGTGGGTTTCGACGTCAGCAAGGACCGCGTGCTGTACCGTGAAAACGCTGAAGGCCGGATCGAAAACGTCTACAGCCTGAAAATCATGAACAAGGATCAGCGCGACCACACCTACGTGCTGGAAGCCGCCGGTTTGCCGGATCTGCGCCTGCAAGGCAAGCGCGAGATCAAGGTGCCGGCCGGGGAAATCTTCAGCATGCCGGTCGAGCTGTCGAGCGCGCCTGAACAATTGCCATCGAGCACCAACGAGGTGAAATTCATCCTCAAGGATGCCGATGACGACAGCGTCCACGTAGAAGCCAAGAGCCGGTTCATCGGCCCACAAAATCGTTGAGAGAACTGAACATGCCCGCAGCAAACGCCGCAAGTCCCTGGTACAAGCACCTTTGGCCATGGATCATCATCGGGATTCTGGCCTGTTCGGTGACCCTGACGCTGTCCATGGTGACCATCGCGGTGAACAACCCGGACAACCTGGTCAACGACAACTACTACGAGGCCGGCAAAGGCATCAACCGTTCGCTGGATCGTGAGCTGCTGGCCCAGACCCTGAAGATGCGCGCTGCCGTGCACCTGGATGACGTGACCGGCGAAGTCGACCTGCGCCTGAGCGGCGACAGCCAGCCGAAAACCCTGGAACTGAACCTGATCTCGCCGACCCAGCCGGAGAAGGATCGCAAGATCGTCCTGGCGCGCAGCGAGACTGAAACAGGTCGTTACATCGGCCAGTTGAGCGACAAGATCGAAGGCCGGCGTTTTGTGGAGTTGCTGGGTACTGAGGACGATCACGTGTGGCGGATGTTCGAAGAAGAGCTGGTCAGCCATGACAAGGATTTGTTGCTGGGTGATGAGCCGCTGCAGGGTGCAGAAGACCTGAAGAATTAAGCAGCCTGCAAGTGCCCCCTCACCCTGGCCCTCTCCCCCTGGAGAGGGAACTGTTCTCGGACGCTTGCACGCGCCATGTATGCCAGTGACGATGTCGCTGACTGAACCCATTAATCCGGCCACCACCGATCGGCCCCCTCTCCCTCCGGGAGAGGGCTGGGGTGAGGGCAAGCGGACCACTCGATTCCAAGGGTTTATTCCCTCGACAATGCCATGACCACTCCACTCCCCTGCTACCACTGCGCCCTGCCCGTCCCGGCCGGCAGCCGCTTCACCGCCGTCGTGCTCGGGGAGTCCCGCGAGTTCTGCTGCCCCGGCTGTCAGGCCGTGGCCGAAGCCATCGTCTCCGGCGGCCTGGAAAGCTATTACCAGCACCGCAGCGAAGCTTCGGCCAACCCCGAAGCGCTGCCGGTGCAACTGGTCGATGAACTTGAGCTATACGACCGCGCCGACGTGCAGCAACCTTTCGTGCGCCACGAAGGCGAACTGGCCGAAACCACGCTGCTGATGGAAGGCATCAGTTGCGCCGCGTGCGGCTGGCTGATCGAGAAACACCTGCGCACCCTGCCCGCCGTGGCCGAGGCGCGGCTCAATCTGTCTAACCATCGCCTGCATGTGCGCTGGGCTGACGCTCAGCTGCCACTGAGCCAGATCCTCGGCGAGCTGCGCCACATCGGCTACGCCGCACACCCGTATCATGCCGACCGCGCCAGCGAACAACTGGCCAGCGAAAACCGCCTTGCCCTGCGCCAACTCGGGGTCGCCGGGCTGCTGTGGTTTCAGGCGATGATGGCAACCATGGCGACCTGGCCGGAATTCAACATCGACCTCAGCCCGGAGCTGCATACGATTCTGCGCTGGGTCGCGCTGTTCCTCACCACGCCGATCGTGTTCTACAGCTGCGCGCCATTTTTCAAAGGGGCCATGCGCGACCTGCGCACCCGTCACCTGACCATGGACGTCTCGGTATCACTGGCGATCGGCGCGGCTTATGTCGCCGGGATCTGGACTTCGATCACCGGGGTCGGCGAGCTGTACTTCGACGCGGTAGGCATGTTCGCGCTGTTCCTGCTCGCCGGGCGCTACCTAGAACGTCGCGCCCGCGAGCGCACCGCTGCTGCCACCGCACAACTGGTCAATCTGTTGCCCGCTTCGTGCCTGCGCCTCGACGACGCCGGCCAGAGCGAACGCATATTGCTCAGCGAACTGCGTCTCGGTGATCGGGTGCAGGTGCAACCGGGCTCTGTGCTGCCGGCGGACGGCAAGATCCTCGATGGTCAATCGAGCATCGACGAATCGGTGCTGACCGGCGAATACCTGCCGCAACCGCGCGCCAAGGGCGACGCCGTCACCGCCGGCACGCTGAACGTGGAAGGCGCGCTGACCGTCGAGGTGCAGGCGCTCGGCCAGGACACGCGACTGTCGGCCATTGTTCGCCTGCTGGATCGCGCCCAGGCGGAAAAACCACGGCTGGCGGAAATCGCCGACCGCGCAGCGCAATGGTTCCTGTTGTTGTCGTTGATCGCAGCCGCCGCCATCGGCCTGCTGTGGTGGGAGCTGGATTCGTCGCGAGCGTTCTGGATCGTCCTCGCGATGCTGGTTGCAACCTGCCCGTGCGCGCTGTCGCTGGCGACGCCGACCGCCCTCACCGCCGCCACCGGCACCCTGCATAAACTCGGCCTGCTGCTGACGCGCGGTCATGTGCTGGAAGGCCTGAACCAGATCGACACGGTGATTTTCGACAAGACCGGCACCCTCACCGAAGGCCGATTGGTGCTGCGTTCGATCCGCCCGCTTGGCGCCCTCGACAGCGATCAATGCCTGAGCCTCGCCGCGGCTCTGGAGAACCGTTCCGAACACCCGATCGCCCGCGCCTTCGGTCGCGCGCCGCTGGCTGCCGAAGATGTCCACAGCACGCCGGGCCTGGGGCTGGAAGGGTTGGTTGGCGAACAGCGTTTGCGCATCGGTCAGGCGGATTTTGTCTGTGACCTCAGCGGCACGCCGGTGCCATCGATGCCGAAGAAGCCGGGGCAATGGCTGCTGCTCGGTGACCTCCAGGGACCGCTGGCCTGGTTCGCCCTCGACGACCGTCTGCGCGACGACGCTCCGGCCCTGCTCGCCGCCTGTAAGGCGCGCGGCTGGCGCACACTGCTGCTGTCGGGCGACAGTTCGCCGATGGTCGCCAGCGTCGCTGCCGAACTGGGTATCGACGAGGCCCGGGGCGGTCTGCGTCCGGACGACAAGCTGCAAGTGCTGCAACAACTGCACAGGGACGGCCGCAAGGTGTTGATGCTTGGCGACGGGGTCAACGACGTGCCGGTGCTGGCCGCTGCGGACATCAGCGTGGCCATGGGCTCGGCCACCGATCTGGCGAAAACCAGCGCCGACGCAGTGCTGCTGTCCAACCGGCTCGACGCTTTGGTGCAGGCCTTCACGCTGGCCCGCCGTACCCGTCGGGTGATCATCGAGAACCTGTTGTGGGCCACGCTGTACAATGGCCTCATGTTGCCGTTCGCCGCCCTCGGCTGGATCACTCCGGTGTGGGCCGCCGTCGGCATGTCGATCAGTTCGCTGACCGTGGTGCTCAACGCCCTGCGCCTGACTCGCCTGCCGAGCGCGCCGACCGTCAACGCCACGTCAGAAACCCGCCCGCTGCCGGCCTGAGCCGCGCGGGCATGGAGTACAGATGCCAGCTCTCTACGTGATGATTCCGGCCGCGCTGCTGATCGTGGCCATCGCCGTCTACATCTTCTTCTGGGCGGTGGACAGCGGCCAGTACGACGACCTCGACGGCCCGGCCCACAGCATCCTGTTCGACGACCAAGACCCGAACCACACCGCCGCCGTGGACGAAGCCAACCCGGCCAAACCGGACGACAAGGCGCCACCCCATGCTTGAACTGGCGCCACTGCTGGTGTCTGCGTTGATTCTCGGCCTGCTCGGCGGCGGGCATTGCCTGGGCATGTGCGGCGGCCTGATGGGCGCGCTGACCCTGGCGATTCCCAAGGAGCAACACAGCCGACGCTTTCGATTGCTGCTGGCTTATAACCTCGGGCGAATTCTCAGCTATGCCACGGCCGGGTTGCTGATCGGGCTGGCAGGATGGGCGGTGGCCAACAGTCCAGCCGCGCTGTTCATGCGCGTACTCGCGGGGTTGCTGCTGATCGCCATGGGTCTGTATCTGGCAGGCTGGTGGAGCGGCCTGACCCGCATTGAGAGCCTCGGTCGCGGACTGTGGCGCTACATTCAACCGGTGGCCAACCGCTTGCTGCCGGTGTCGAGCCTGCCTCGCGCTTTGCTGCTCGGCGCGCTGTGGGGCTGGCTGCCGTGCGGGCTGGTTTACAGCACGCTGTTGTGGTCGGCCAGCCAGGGCAATGCACTCGACAGCGCGTTGCTGATGCTCGCCTTCGGGCTCGGCACCTGGCCGGTGTTGCTGGCGACCGGCCTCGCCGCCGAACGAGTGACCGCGCTGTTGCGCAAACGCAGCGTGCGTATGGCCGGCGGTCTGCTGGTGATCCTGTTCGGCATCTGGACCCTGCCGGGGCCGCACCAGCACTGGCTGATGGGCCACTGATCCCGTTGATGCAAATCAAGACGCCTTTTTGTGCCCTCCCCTAGACTCGGCACACTGCCAGCCTATCCGGGGGAATGCCCGCATGCTCGACGCCATTCGTTGGGACACCGATTTGATCCGCCGCTACGACCTGGCGGGGCCGCGCTACACCTCGTACCCGACGGCCGTGCAATTTCACAGCCAGGTCGGCACCTTCGACCTGTTTCACGCCCTGCGCGACAGCCGCAAGGCCCTGCGCCCGCTGTCGCTGTACGTGCACGTGCCGTTCTGCGCGAACATCTGCTACTACTGCGCCTGCAACAAGGTCATCACCAAGGATCGCGGCCGTGCACTGCCGTATCTGCAACGGCTCGAGCAGGAAATCCAGCTGATTGCCTGCCACCTCGACCCGGCGCAGAAAGTCGAACAACTGCATTTCGGCGGCGGCACGCCGACCTTTCTCAGCCACGATGAATTGCGGCAACTGATGGCGCACCTGCGCAAGCATTTCAATCTGCTGGACGATGATTCCGGTGATTACGGCATCGAGATCGATCCACGCGAAGCCGACTGGTCGACCATGGGCCTGCTGCGGGAACAGGGCTTCAACCGGGTCAGCATCGGCCTGCAGGATCTCGACCCGGCGGTGCAACGGGCGGTCAATCGCCTGCAAAGCCTTGAAGAAACCCGCGCGGTGATCGATGCGGCGCGCACCCTGCAATTTCGCTCGATCAACATCGACCTGATCTACGGTTTGCCCAAGCAGACTCCGGACAACTTCGCCCGCACCGTCGAGGAAGTCATCAGCTTGCAACCGGACCGGCTCTCGGTGTTCAACTACGCGCACCTACCGGAACGCTTCATGCCGCAGCGGCGGATCAACGGCAACGAACTGCCGAGCCCGGCGCAGAAACTGGAAATGCTCCAGCGCACCATCGAACAACTGACCGCCGCCGGCTACCGCTACATCGGCATGGACCACTTCGCCCTGCCCGACGATGAACTGGCGATTGCTCAGGAAGAGTCGACCCTGCAACGCAATTTCCAGGGCTACACCACCCACGGCCATTGCGACTTGATCGGCCTGGGCGTGTCGGCCATCAGCCAGATCGGCGACCTGTACTGCCAGAACAGCAGCGACCTCAATCACTACCAGAACACCCTCGCCGGCGCGCAACTGGCCACCAGCCGAGGCCTGGTGTGCAACGCCGACGACCGCTTGCGCCGCGCGGTGATTCAGCAACTGATCTGCAATTTCAGCCTGGATTTCGCCGAGATCGAGCGCAGCTTCAACATCGATTTTCAGGGCTACTTCGGCGCGCTCTGGCCGCAACTGCAAGGCATGGCGCAGGACGGGCTGATCGAACTGGATCGCGAGCGCATCACCGTGCTGCCGGCCGGGCGCCTGCTGGTGCGTTCGGTGTGCATGGTGTTCGACGCGTATCTGGAACAGCAGAACCGCCAGCGTTTTTCGCGGGTGATTTAGCTCTTCATCAACAGCGAGTTGGTTTTCAGGTTCTGGTCAGCGGTCAGGCCCGATTGGTCGATGACCTTGGCCAGGGACAGATTGGCGGTGATCAGACCGTTGTTGAGGGCGGAGATGGCGCCTTTGAGGGCAGCGATCTTGGCGAACCGCTCTTCGTTGGAAAGGGTCTTGTTGGCCATCAGCGCGTTGATCTGGGCGTTCTTTTCGGCGATCTGCTGGCGAAACTTGCGAATCATCTTCAGTAATTGCTGGACGTTTTCAGGCAAACCGCTTTCTTCGATATCGCGGTTTTTTCCGCCGGAGCCGGCGGATTTTGCAATGGCGGCACCGGACAGCGACACTTTGACGCCCTCGACCAAGGTCGGGCTTCCCAACGATGCCGCGTCTGTGCCGGACTCATCGTCAACGGAGGTTTCAGCACTTTCCAGCAACGACGCAACGCCACTGTTACCGGGGGTCAGCGTACCAATAGCAGTCATCGAAGCGGTTCCTTGCATGCCGTCAGATACCTGTTTATCGGCCGTCATCCCTGCGGCTTTATGCCGTGGAGGCAATCTCGCCACAGGCTGGCCTGAATGTCCTCCGCTGGGTTACCCTTACGCCTTATGTGTGTTTTCCCACAAGGATTTAAGAAATGTCCGAGCCAGTTAAACTGCGCGCTCACAACCAGGCTAATTGCAAGGATTGCAGCCTGGCCCCTCTCTGCCTGCCACTTTCGCTGAATCTGGAAGACATGGATGCGCTGGACGAAATCGTTAAACGTGGCCGCCCGTTGAAAAAGGGTGAGTTCCTGTTCCGCCAGGGCGACACCTTCGATTCCGTTTATGCAGTACGCTCCGGCGCCCTCAAGACCTTCAGCCTGAGCGACACCGGCGAAGAGCAACTGACCGGCTTCCACCTGCCGAGCGAACTGGTCGGGCTGTCCGGCATGGACACCGAGAAACACCCGGTTTCCGCCCAGGCGCTGGAAACCACTTCGGTCTGCGAGATTCCGTTCGAACGCCTCGACGAGCTGGCCCTGCAATTGCCGCAGCTGCGCCGCCAGTTGATGCGCGTGATGAGCCGCGAAATCCGCGACGATCAGCAAATGATGTTGCTGCTGTCGAAGAAAACCGCCGACGAGCGCATCGCCACCTTCCTGGTCAACCTGTCGGCACGTTTCCGCGCGCGCGGGTTCTCGGCCAACCAGTTCCGCCTGAGCATGTCGCGCAATGAAATCGGCAACTACCTTGGGCTGGCGGTGGAAACCGTGTCCCGGGTCTTCACCCGCTTCCAGCAGAACGAACTGATCGCCGCCGAAGGCAAGGAAATCCATATCCTCGACCCGATCCAGCTCTGCGCCCTGGCCGGCGGCTCGCTCGAAGTCTGATCTCGACCCGCGGCCGAGCGAATCGTTTCAGCCGCGGGTATACTGCGCCGTTTGCAGCCCTGCCAGGACACCTCGACGATGGTCTTCGACTCCTTCGATATCAAATCCCTGATCCGCCCCGTGATCGACTTCCCGAAACCGGGCGTGATCTTTCGCGACATCACCCCGCTGTTCCAGTCGCCCAAGGCCCTGCGCCTGGTGATGGACAGCTTCGCCCACCGCTATGTGGAAGCCGACTTCACCCACATCGGCGCGATGGATGCGCGCGGTTTCCTGATCGGTTCGGTGCTGGCCTATCAACTGAACAAGCCGCTGGTGCTGTTCCGCAAGCAAGGCAAACTGCCGGCGGACGTGCTGGCTGAAGGGTACGCGACCGAATACGGCGAGGCGTTCCTGGAAGTGCACGCCGACAGCCTGTGCGAAGGCGATTCGGTGGTGATGTTCGATGACCTGATCGCCACCGGTGGCACGCTGATCGCAGCGGCCAACCTGATCCGCCGCATGGGCGCCCGCGTTCATGAAGCGGCGGCGATCATCGATCTGCCGGAACTGGGTGGTTCGCAGCGTCTTGAGGACATGGGGATTCCGACGTTCTGCCTGACGCAGTTTGCGTTGACTGATAAATAATCAGCCCCGCGCCTCGATCGTTCCCACGCTCCGCGTGGGAACGATCGAACACCGAAGATTACAGTCCCATCTGCTTGCTGATGATCTCGTTCATCACTTCCCGCGTCCCGCCGCCAATCGACAAGATGCGGTTATCCCGGTACAGCCGCTCCACCAGGCTTTCGCGCATATAACCCAACCCGCCAAGAATCTGCACCGCCTCGTTGGTGATGCGGTCCGAAGTGTCCGTGGCAAAGTTCTTGGCCATGGAAATCTCCTTGATCACGCTCTGCCCCGCCGCCATCTTCGCCGCCTGCCGGTAGGTGAACTCCCGCGAGACTTCCAGCGCCGTGGCCATTTCCGCGAGGCGATGCTTGATCACCTGGAACTTGCCGATGGGTTTGCCGAACGCTTGTCGCTCCTTCGCCCACTTCAGGCTTTCTTCCAGCGCCAGTTGCGCGGTCATGTTGGCCATCAACGCAAGGGCCAGACGCTCGGATTGGAAGTTGCCCATGATGCAGGCAAAGCCCATGTTCTCCGCGCCGATCAGATTTCCCACAGGCACCCGGCAATCGTCGAAGAACAATTCAGCCGTGTCTGACGCCCACCAGCCCATTTTCTTCAGTTGCCGGCCGACGGTGAAACCCGGTGTGCCCTTCTCGATCAGCAGCAGGCTGATGCCGCCAAAACCGGGCGCACCGGTGCGCACCGCGACGGTGTAGTAGTCGGCGCGCACGCCACTGGTGATAAAGGTTTTGCTGCCGCTGACCCGGTAATGATCACCGTCGCGTACGGCGCGGGTCTGCAGGTTGGCGACGTCAGAACCGCCGCCCGGTTCGGTGACGGCCAAAGCACTGATTTTCTCGCCGCTGAGCACTTGGGGGACGACCCGGTCACGGACTTCAGGCCGGGCCCATTTGACGATCGGCGGCAATCCGATGTCGAGCGAACCGAGCCCGGCTACCAGCCCGCCGGAGCCGCAGCGCATCAGTTCTTCGCTGGCGGCGATCTTGGCGAACAGATCACCTTCATGACTGCCGCCGAGCGCTTCGGGGTAACCGATGCCGAGGATGCCGGCCGCACCGGCCTTGAGGTACAGCTCACGAGGGAAGCTTTCGGCTTCTTCCCACGCATCAATGTCCGGCAGGATCTCACGCTCGACGAAACGTTTGACGCTGTCGCGGATCATTTGGTGGCTGGGGTCGAAGTATTCCTGGAAGGCGGGCATCGGCGAACTCCATGGAAGGGTTCGCCGAACTTAACCGAGCGCTTGCTTGGTTTTCAACAGGATTGTGTGGCTCAGAGGGAAATCGGCTTGCGCCCGGCAAACGAGTGCGCCAGCGTGCCGCCGTCCACCAGTTCCAGTTCGCCACCCAACGGTACGCCGTGGGCGATGCGCGAGGCGATCAGGCCTTTGTTCTGCAGCAACTGGGCGATGTAGTGGGCGGTTGCTTCGCCTTCTACCGTCGGGTTGGTGGCGAGGATGACTTCGGTGAAGGTGCCCGCCTCTTCGATCCGCGCCATCAATTGCGGAATGCCGATGGCCTCCGGGCCGAGCCCGTCCAACGGGGACAGGTGCCCCTTGAGCACGAAATAGCGACCGCGAAATCCGGTCTGCTCGACCGCGTAAACGTCCATCGGCCCTTCCACCACGCACAGCAGCGTGTCGTCGCGGCGGGTGTCGGCACATTGCGGGCACAGATCGTCTTCGGTCAGCGTGCGGCACTGGCGGCAGTGTCCGACCCCTTCCATGGCCTGGCTCAAGGCCTGGGCCAGACGCGTACCGCCGCTGCGGTCACGTTCGAGCAACTGCAACGCCATACGCTGAGCAGTTTTCTGACCCACGCCCGGCAAAGTTCGCAGGGCGTCGATCAGTTGGCGAATCAAAGGGCTGAAGCTCATGGGGAAAAAGTCCGACAAAACAACGAGACGCGGTTTATACCCGCGCCTCCGGCCAGCGTCAAATCCTCAGTCCTGGGCGACCTTCACCACCAGTTTGCCGAAGTTGCGCCCCTCCAGCAGACCGATAAACGCTTGCGGCGCCTGCTCCAGGCCATCGACCACGTCTTCGCGGAATTTGACCTTGCCGTCACGCACCCAAGGCACCATGGCGCTGATGAATTCAGGCTGACGGTCGCCGTAGTCGTCGAACACGATGAAACCCTGAATACGTGCGCGTTTGGTCAGCAAGGTGCGTTGCAAGGCGGGCAAACGATCCGGGCCTTTCGGCGCTTCCGAGGCGTTGTAGCCGGCGATCAGGCCGCACAGCGGGATTCGAGCCTTGGGATTGAGCAGCGGGACGACCGCATCGAAGACATGGCCGCCGACATTTTCATAATAGATGTCGATGCCATTGGGGCAGGCCTTGGCCAGTTGCTCGGCGAAGTCCGGTGCCTTGTGATCGATACAGGCGTCGAAGCCCAGTTCCTCGACCACGTATTTGCACTTCTCGGCACCACCGGCCACGCCGACGGCGCGCAGGCCTTTGATCTTGGCAACCTGGCCGACCACCGAACCCACTGCGCCGGAGGCGGCGGCGACCACCAGGGTCTCCCCTTCTTTCGGCTGGCCAATGTCCATCAGTCCCATGTACGCGGTCATGCCAGGCATGCCCAGTACCCCGAGCGCCATCGACGGGCTCGGCAGCCCGGACGGGATCGGGATGATGTTGCGGCCATCGCTGATGCTGTGGCTTTGCCAGCCAGTGGCACCGACGACCAGATCGCCGGGATGGAATTTCGGATGACGCGACTGTTCGACCCGGCTGACAGCGCCGCCGGTCATCACCTCGCCGATTTGTACCGGCGCCGCGTAGGACGGCGCGTCACTCATGCGCCCGCGCATGTAGGGATCGAGCGACAGGTACAGGGTCTTGAGCAACACCTGGCCGTCTTCAAGGTCCGGCAGCGCCTCGCGCTCCAGACGGAAGTTCTCGGGCGTTGGCGCGCCCACCGGCCGCGAAGCCAGCACGAAGCGTTGATTGAGGGTCAGAGGGTCGGACATGTCAGCGTCTCCTGTGAATGGTGAATTCGGCGGTATAGGGAGCAGACCTTGGTGGGCATGGTGCGTTCCGCTTGATAATCGTTGTCCGTTCGAGGTCTCGATCTGCCCACGCGGGAATAGCTTAACGGACGCTCCGTGTACGGCGTTGGATTTGGGACGCGGAGCGTCCCCGGCTGCATTCCCACGCAGACGGTTCGACGCCTCGACGTGGGAACGATCGGGCGGAAACAAAAATGCCAGGCGCGATGCCTGGCATTTTTTGTAGCTCATCCAACCCGCAAAGGCGAATCAGAACGGCAGTTTCATACCGGCCGGCAGGTTCATGCCAGCGGTCATGCTGCCCATCTTGGCCTGGCTGTTGGCTTCGATCTGACGCACGGCGGCGTTGACGGCTGCAGCCACCAGATCCTCGACCACTTCGCGGTCATCTTCGTCCAGGCCCGGCAGTACGCTCGGGTCGATGCTGACTTTTTTCACGTCATGACGACCGGTCATCACCACGGTGACCAGATCGCCACCGGCTTTGCCGGTGACTTCGGCGTTGGCCAGTTCTTCCTGCATCTTGGCCATTTTTTCCTGCATCTGCTGCGCCTGCTTCATCAGGCCGGCCATGCCACCTTTCATCATGGGAATCACCTCAAAAGTACTTGGATCAAAACAGCGCCCGGCCAGACAGGCCGGACGCCCTCAGTTATTAGCCCTGACTGACCAGGGCGTCGACAGGTTCAATAGTATCGTGTCGCACGACCGCACCGAACTGCTGGACCATCTGCTGGATGAACGGATCGCCGTGGATCGATTCTTCTGCCTCGCGCTGACGGTTGGCACGACGCCGGGATGCGGCCTGGGCCGGGGTTTCCTGCTCGGGCTTGATCAGCTCTATGGTCAGGGTCAGCGTGCGCCCGTGGAACTGATTCAGCGCATCGTTGAGACGACGTTGCTGGGTGGCGTTGAACAAGGCGCTGTGGGCCGGGTCCAGGTGCATCAGCCAGTTGTCACCATCGACCGCGATCAGCGTGCAGTTGGCGGCGATGCTGCCGGTCATGCCGGAGATCGGCAGTTGCGGGAACAGCTCCAGCCATTGCAGGGCCAGACCGGTGGCCGGCGCGGCGGCAGGTTCCGGCTCGGGCTCCGGGGCCGGTTCTGCGGCGTGTTCGCTGGCCAGATCGTCGAGGTAACTGTAGGCCGAATCCATGTCCGGCTCGATGTAGTCCTCGTCGAGCGGCGGCTCGTCGTCCATGTCCATGCCCGGCGTGGCGGCATCGACCTCGGCTACTGACGGCTCGGGGATCGGCGCGGCGGCCCACTCCGGGGCGTCCGGCACGACGCTGTCCGGGGTCGGCAGCGGCATCGGCGGCAAATCCGGTTGTTCGGCGGTGGTTTCCAGCACCGGCTCGACCGCTGGCTGCTGCACAGGCGCCGGTTCTACCGGGTCGTTCCACGGCAGGTCGACGACTTCTTCAACGGCGACCGGCTCGGGCTCTGGCTCAGGAACGGTTTCAGGCGCAATCACCGGGGCAACCGGTGCAGGCTCGGGAGCCGGCGCAGGTGCAACCACCGGCGCTGGCGCGGGCGCAACAGCCGCAGCAACTACCGGCGCAGGTTTCGGCGCGGCAGCCACTGAGTTTGCGGAATCAACTGTGGCCTGGCTGATCCCCACTGGCTTTAGCGGTTGCCTCGGGGCGTCCGCCGTGTCTGCCGGCCGGAAGGCCAGCATCCGCAGCAGCACCATTTCGAAACCGCCTCGCGGGTCCGGCGCCAGCGGCAAGTCGCGGCGACCGATCAGGCCCATCTGGTAATAGAACTGCACGTCTTCGGCCGGCAAGGCCTGGGCCAGTGCCAGCACCCGGTCACGGTCGCCGTGACCGTTGTCGACACCTTCCGGCAAGGCCTGGGCGATGGCGATGCGGTGCAGCACGTTGAGAATTTCCGAGAGCACGCCGTTCCAGTCCGGCCCCTGTTCGGCCAGATGGCGCACGGCCTCTAGCAATGCCTTGGCGTCGCCTTCGATCAGCGCATGCAGCACGTCGTAGACCTGACCGTGATCCAGCGTACCGAGCATCGCCCGCACGTCGGCGGCCAATACCTTGCCTTCACCGAAGGCGATGGCCTGATCGGTCAGGCTCATGGCGTCACGCATCGAACCGTCGGCCGCGCGGCCGAGCAGCCACAAGGCGTCGTCTTCAAACGGGACGTTTTCGGCGCCCAGAACGTGGGTCAGATGCTCGACCACCCGCTCCGGGGTCATGTTCTTCAGGGAGAACTGCAGGCATCGCGACAAAATCGTTGCCGGAAGTTTCTGCGGGTCGGTAGTCGCCAGGATGAACTTGACGTAGGGCGGCGGCTCTTCGAGGGTTTTCAGCAGCGCATTGAAGGAATGGCTGGAGAGCATGTGCACTTCGTCGATCAGGTAGACCTTGAAGCGCCCGCGGCTTGGTGCGTACTGCACGTTGTCGAGCAGCTCGCGGGTGTCCTCGACCTTGGTCCGGCTCGCGGCGTCGATCTCGATCAGGTCAACAAAACGGCCTTCGTCGATCTCGCGGCACACCGAACACTCGCCACAAGGGCTTGAAGTGATACCTGTTTCACAGTTCAGGCATTTGGCGATGATCCGCGCAATCGTGGTCTTGCCGACGCCCCGCGTACCCGTGAAGAGGTAGGCGTGGTGCAGCCGCTGGCTGTCCAAGGCATTGATCAGAGCCTTGAGCACATGGGTCTGGCCGACCATTTCGCGGAACGAGCGCGGACGCCATTTACGTGCAAGAACCTGATAACTCATCGAAAACCGTCGCGGCAAAGGAAGCAGAAGCGGCTAATGCTAGCGGAGCAAGGCCAAAATTGCATCCGGTGTGCTCGTCTATTCTGGCTAAGCTGCATGAGCGAGGGCTTTTGTCGGCTCGGGATCGGGAATTACCGGAGCGTTTATGCGGTGGGCCGTGGGGGCATTACTGGGATTGAGCCTGAGCGCGATGGCGTCGCAACCGCCGCTGCGCTTCGTGGTTGCCGACAGCTGGGCGATGCCGATGGTGCAGATCGAACGCGGCCGCCCGACCCAGGGCATCCTCTACGACATGATGCTCAGCCTGGCGACCCAGATCGGCGTGCCAGCACAATTTCACGTCCTGCCCCGCGCCCGGGTGCAGAACGCCATGGAACACGGCGAAGTCGACGTGCGCTGCTATGCCGCACAATCCTGGCTGCCGAACCTGTCTGGCGATTACATCTGGAGCCTCCCGCTGTTCTTCCAGCGCGACCTGCTGATCAGCCGTCAGGACCAACCACCCAGCGCCGATCCGGCCCACCTGCCCCGCCAGTCGATCGGCACCGTGCTCGGCTACAGCTACCCCACGCTACAACCGATATTCGACGCCGATCGACTCTGGCGCGAAGACGCGCGCAATCAGGAGCAGGTGCTCGACAAACTGTTGGCCGGGCGCTACCGCTACGCCGTGAGCAATCAATGGACCCTGGACTGGTTCAACCAGCGCCTGCTGCCGGGGCAGCAACTGCAAGCGGTGGCGGTGTTGCAGGAGCAGAAGGTCGGCTGCTATGTGCGCAACGACCCGAATGTGCCGGTGCAGCGGATATTGAGGGCGTTGCTGCGGATGAAAATGTCGGGGGAGATTGATGACATTATCCGGTTGTATACCGGTGGTTCGGGCGGCGAGCCGTAAGCCAGACCCTCAATGCCCCGCCGTATCACGAAACCGCTGGTACTCGTGATACTCCACCCACTCGACCACATCGTACGGCACGTATAGCTTCAGCCTGGCCCGGGAGATGGCGATGTACACGGCGCAGATCCGTTGATCGAACGCGTAGGCATCCTTGAATTTCTCGTTGGTCAGCAGCCCCGGCGTCAGCAGCACCTTGTCGAACTCCATGCCTCCCGCCTCTTCCGCGAGCATCAGCAGGCAGCCGTTGCCGGCGTTATCGATCATTCGGTTCAGGCGCGTCAGGTCGGCAATCATGAAGCCGTTTTCCAGCTTGTCCTTGACCCGCAGAAACGACTCGTCGAACTGATTGGCGTCGCACACGGCCTGCCAGTCAGGCAGGTCGCTGAAGTACGGATGCACGCCGTTTTCGCTGAATTCGGAACGGTAGAAGTCAGGTTTGAACAGTTCGATGGCGGTGGCCATGAAATGCTTGAGTTCATCCTGGGTGCGCTTGTCCGGGAATCTGAACTTGCAGTTGGAGTCGTGCAGGTGGATAGCCCAGATCATGCTGTCCCACGGCGATGCCGTCAGCACTACGCAACCCTCGGACGGTACGAAACCTTCCGGGTACTCCTTGATAACAACATCGGCGTCACTGGCGCCTTCGAACGGAATCTTGCCCTTCTGCGAGTGCCGGGCGATCAGCGGATTGACCAGCCGTTCGACGTTGCGACCCGAGCGCACGGAATAGCTGATATCGCTTTGGCGAACCTCACGGTGCCGTTTGACCGGCACACCGCTGGCCTGCTGGTACTCGTCGCCGAGGGTGACCAGCACCTGACGACCGCGCTCGATGATCTGCAACAGCGATCCGGGAATGTCCTGGCTCTCATCAATCAACACGTGCGTGTAGCGCGCCGGCACCACGCAGCCGGCGATGCAGGCGCGCTTGATCATCAGCAGCGCTTCGAACCCGGTCTGGCTGCCCCACGCTGGATTGAGCTCGAGGTAGCCCCACACCCGGCTCGAATACTCCAGCAACACCTGAGCGTCGACGCTGGAGAGTGGCTGGTTGAAATGCGGCAGATGCTTCGCCGAAAACGTGTGATCGCGGAAGCGGCAGTAGCGCTCGATCACTTTGAGGCAGAGCTCAAGGGTCGCCGGCCCGTCGTGGTGGCGGAAACCGAAGATATTCAGTTCCTGCGCCAGCGCCTGACGGGTCGGGATTCGCCCTCCCTCCGCCTGAGGCCTGCGCCCGAGCATCAGCGACTGCGCAAACGCCAGGAAGGTCTTGCCGGCCTTCTTCTCGCTCGGCCCCAGCATGCGCTGACGAAGGACTTCGAGCTTGGCCGGGGTGCGCGCCAGCAACAGGGTCTTTTCCGGGCGCAGATGCTCCAGCAAAGCGACCAGCAGATGGCTTTTGCCGATACCCGCGTAACCTTGAACGTGCAGGTCTTCGTCCAGATTGGCGCGGAAGGTTCTGACCAGTTTGTCCTGCGCCGGGCTTAACCAGCGCTCGCGGTAACGGGGCGTCACTATCGGCTGGGTGAACGGGTCATGGCTGCGATGGCGCCGCACCTTGTATTCGAAGTCCCACTGGCCGTCGGGCAACAAGTAGTCGCGTGCGGATACTTCTTCGGCCAACAGAAAACGCAGGTTCAGAGGATTCAGGACCTTCAGGCCGAAATACAGTTTGCGCGGATCGAACAGTCGCTGCGCTTCCGACAGCAGGCCCGCGGTCGTTGCCTGACGAGTATCCACAGCCCACGCCAACAGCTTGGCCAGAATTTTCTCTGCCGCCACGGCGCCGAGATCCTGCTCTTTCGTCTGCACCAGATTCTGGATGACCAGCACCGCCGCCAACTCCGGATCGGTCAGGCTTTCGAGGGTTTTGGCCCCACCTGCCTGCAACAGGTTCGCGCAGGTTTCATCCGTGACGGGCAAGAACACAGGGCTGGATAGATCGGAATGTTCCGGGAGCATAAAACCTCGCGGCCAGGGCGCGGACCTTGCAAGGTCAATCCTGGCCAGACTCTTCATTTATTTCGGTGGCTGCGAGTATGCGCGATTGCAGGGGAAATGATTACCCCGTGTCGGCGCACTCGGGAGCAGGAGGTTTGGGTACGAGCCGCCAAATCGCAGGCATAAAAAAACCGCAGTGGGCGAAACCCATGCAGTTCAGTCGACGCGTTCGATGTTCGTTAAGGTGGTAACCCTACCAGCCACACCCCGGCACACAATGTTCCCGCTGTGGCTGCTGCCTTCCGGCTCTGACCAGGTTCACGGGTAATCGTTGCGGGGGGACCGATAGGGTCACCATAACGACGCTCGCCTGTCGGCGAGCCGCGCCATTGTACCTATCTGAGACGAAGTTACAACCGCTGGTTGAAGATTAAAAATATGAAGGGCTTCAAGCACTTGCTATTGCGCTTGCAGCACCTCGTCCGCGCGGCCGCCCTCTTGCTGGATCACCAGATGAATGAAGTGCAGCTTGGCGATCGCCGCCGGCGGCAGGACGAACGGATAGAAATCCGGCTGGCCCATGCTGCGCGACAGTTCGTTGAGCATCCCCGCCAGTTCGATCCACGCGTTGACGAACGACAGGAACGCCGCGCCGCCAGGATGCTCGGGGTCGTACAGCGTGCTCGACGGAAACGGCTGGTAGTCGAGGTCCATCTCCCGGGCACTCATGCCGAAGCCCAGCGCCGTATCCACCGCGTCCATCATGTGCAGGTAATGCGCCCAGGTTTCCGCCCAGTCTTCCCACGGGTGCATGGTGGCGTAGGCGCTGACGTAATGCTGCGGCCAGTCCGCCGGCGCGCCCTGTTGATAATGCCGCTCCAGCGCCTCGGCATAACTGGCGCGTTCATCGCCGAACAGGTTGCGGAATGAACCGAGCCACGGACCGTTGTCGATCAGGCGATCCCAGTAGTAGTGCCCGACCTCATGACGAAAGTGCCCAAGCAGCGTGCGATAGGGTTCGTGCATCTGCGCCCGAACCTGCTCGCGGTGGGCGTCGTCGGCTTCTGCGATATCGAGGGTGATCAGGCCGTTGGCGTGACCGGTCATCGGCGCGTTGCCTTGCAGATCAACGCCGATGAAATCGAAGGCCAGGCCGGTGGCTTCGTCGACGGTTTTCGGGACGACCGGCAGGCCAAGGCTGATCAGTTGCGCCACCAGTCGCCGCTTGGCGATTTCCACTTTGCGCCAGCGTTCGGGGTTTTCCGGGACGGACAGATCGGGGATGGTGCGGTTCAGAGCACAGGCCGCGCACAGGGTGTCGTGATCATTGGCGGGCAGCAGCCAGTTACAGGCTGCCGGTGTATCAAGGTTGGCGCAGCGCCGGAACAGCCCGGCCTCGGGATCGACGTCCAGCGTCCAAGTGCCCTCTTGCGGCCCCGGTTGCAGCGAGGTCAGGCGACTGTGTTCCGGTTGATAACCCAGCGCCGCGTTGCAGGCCAGGCACTGACTGTTGCGAAAGAACAGCGACTGGCCGCAGCGGCACGGCCAGATTTTGCTGTTGCGCGAGGATTCGCCCATGAACGGCGCGACGATGCGGGAACTGAGCTGCTCGAAAAAGCGGTACATGGCGATCTCTCCCTTGGGCTTGCCAAGACTAGATCATTCCCGCCCAAAGATCGTTCCCACGCTCTGCGTGGGAACGATCACCTGTCGATCAGTCAGGCGCTGATACCGTGCCCTTTCAGGAACGCGATAAACGCCTCCTCATCCATCACTTTCACGCCCAGTTCGTTGGCCTTGGTCAATTTCGACCCGGCGCCCGGCCCGGCGACCACGCAATGGGTCTTGGCCGACACGGAGCCGGCGACCTTGGCGCCGAGGCTTTCCAGGTGTTCCTTGGCGACGTCGCGGCTCATCAGCTCGACCTTGCCGGTCAGCACCCAGGTTTCCCCAGAAAGTGGCAGACCTTCGACGACTTTCTTTTCGCTCTGCCAGTGCATGCCGAAATCGCGCAGTTGCTTCTCGGCGTCTTCAGCCAGTTGACGATGCTCGGGCAAGGCAAAGAACTCGCGAACCGAGTTCGCCTGCTTCTCCGGCAATGCCTGGCGCATGTCCAGCCAGTCAGCGTTCATCACCCCTTCCAGCGTTTCGAACTTGTCCGCCAGCTTCTGCGCCCCGCCCGGCCCGACCGAAGGAATGTGCAGCTTGTCGAGGAAGCCGCCCAGCGTGGTGCTCGCGGCAAACTCGGCGCCCAGCTCGCCCTGATCCTGAATCTGCAAACCGTGGCCCAGCAGCTCGGTGATCACCTGCTGGTTGTGCGCATCTTCGAAGAAGCTGTGAATCTCGTGCGCCACTTCCAGGCCGATGTCCGGCAAGTACGTCAGCACCTGCGGCAAGGCTTGCTGAACACGCTCCAGCGACCCCAGCGAACGCGCCAGCACCTTGGCCGTCTCTTCGCCGACATCCGGAATGCCCAGCGCATAGATGAAGCGCGCCAGACCCGGCTTCTTGCTGTCTTCAATCGCAGCCAGCAACTTGTTGCTCGAAACCTCGGCAAAGCCCTCGAGGTCGACGATTTCTTCGAACTTCAGCGCGTAGAGATCGGCCGGCGAACTGACCAGACCTTCGTCCACCAGTTGCTCGACGCTCTTGTCGCCAAGGCCTTCGATGTCCATCGCGCGACGGGAGACGAAGTGAATGATCGCCTGCTTGAGCTGCGCACCACAGGCCAGTCGGCCGACGCAGCGATACACCGCACCTTCGCTGATGGTTTCCTTGCCCTTGCTGCGTTTGACCAGTTGCGTGCGTTCGACATGGGAGCCACAAACCGGGCAGCTCTCGGGAATCTGCACCGGCCGCGCATCTTCGGGACGACGCTCGGTCACCACCTGCACCACTTGCGGTATCACGTCACCGGCGCGGCGAATGATCACTGTGTCGCCGATCATCAGACCCAACCGGGCGACTTCATCCATGTTGTGCAGCGTGGCGTTGGCCACGGTGACGCCGGCGACCTTGACCGGTTTCAACCGCGCCACAGGGGTGACGGCGCCGGTGCGGCCGACCTGGAATTCCACGTCGAGCAGTTCGGTGAGTTCTTCCATCGCCGGGAATTTGTGGGCGATGGCCCAGCGCGGTTCCCGGGCGCGGAAGCCCAGTTCGCGCTGGTCGGCAATGCTGTTGACCTTAAACACCACGCCGTCGATTTCATAGGCCAGCGAATTACGGCGCTCACCGATATCGCGGTAATAATCCAGGCATTCGCCGATGCCCTTGGCCAGTTTCAATTCGTGGCTGATCGGCATGCCCCAGGCTTGCAGTTGCTTGAGGTTGCCGATGTGGGTGTCGGAAATATCGTGGGACACCTGACCGATACCGTAGCAGCAGAATTCCAGCGGCCGGTTGGCGGTGATCTTCGAATCCAGCTGGCGCAGGCTGCCGGCGGCGGCGTTGCGCGGGTTGGCGAAAGTCTTGCCGCCGACTTCCAGTTGCGAGGCGTTGAGGCGCTCGAAACCGGCCTTGGACATGAACACTTCGCCACGCACTTCCAGGGTCGCCGGCCAGCCCGTGCCGTGCAGCTTCAGCGGGATGTTGCGCACGGTGCGCACGTTGACGCTGATGTCTTCGCCAGTGGTGCCGTCGCCGCGCGTGGCGCCGCGTACCAGCACGCCATCCTGATACAGCAGGCTGACCGCCAGGCCATCGAGTTTCGGCTCGCAGCTGTATTCCACCGCCGCGCCACCGCCGAACAGGTCGCCGGCCGGGAGATCCAGACCTTCGGTCACCCGGCGATCGAACTCGCGCATGTCGGTTTCTTCGAAGGCGTTGCCGAGGCTGAGCATCGGCACTTCGTGACGCACCTGGGTGAACGCGGTCAGCGCCACGCTGCCGACACGCTGGGTCGGCGAGTCGCTGGTGATCAATTCCGGATTGGCCGCTTCCAGCGCCTTGAGCTCGTGGAACAACCGGTCGTACTCGGCATCCGGAATGCTCGGCTCATCGAGGACGTGGTAACGGTAGTTGTGCTGATCGAGTTCAGCGCGCAGCTCTAGAATGCGGTCTTTGGCGGCAGTCATGGGTGTTCTCTCATAAAGCAAAAGAGCAGCCGAGGCTGCTCAATCTATTTTGCCGATTGCCCCTTTATTGCGAGGCAACCTTTTCAATCAACGCTTCTGGGTCAGGGCGCGACGTTCGAATTCGACGATGCGCTGACGGTAGTGCTCGATGGTCTGCGCGGTCAGGACGCTGCGCTGGTCATCTTTCAACTCGCCGTTCAGTTCCTGGGACAGCTTGCGGGCTGCCGCGACCATCACATCGAAGGCCTGCTTCGGATGACGCGGGCCTGGCAGGCCGAGGAAGAAGCTCACCGCCGGGGTGCTGAAATGGTCGATGTCGTCCAGATCAAAGATGCCCGGCTTGACCGCGTTGGCCATGGAGAACAGCACTTCACCGTTGCCGGCCATGCTTTCGTGACGGTGGAAGATATCCATCTCGCCGAAACGCAGACCGCTTTCCAGAATGTTCTGCAGCAGTGCCGGGCCCTTGAAGCCGGCCGGGTCGCGGCAGATCACGCTGATCACCAGCACTTCTTCGGCTTGCGGCTGATCTTTATCAGCAACCGCCGGCGACGACTTGGCGGCAGGCTCGACGAAATCATCGTCGCGGCTGCTGAAGCTCGGGCCGCCGTCCAGATCCAGATCGAGGTTCAGGTCGCCCTGGGCCGGACCGTTGCTGCCGCGCTTGCCGCGCTTGGAACCGGATTCGCGAGGCTCGCGTGCTTCGCGGGCCGGCATGCTCACCGATGGCAGATCGTGTTCGTCCAGTTGCGGCTCTTTATGGGTATCCAGCACGCGGGCCGGGCCCAACAGCTCAGCGCTGGTGTCCTCGTCCGGCAGGTTGGACAGACTTCGGTCAAGACGGAATTTCAGTTTTCCCTTGCCGCCGCGCATACGGCGCCAGCCATCGAAAAGAATACCGGCTATCACAATGATGCCGATGACGATCAGCCACTCGCGCAGACCGATTTCCATGTAATCCCGTGCCTCTATAAAAAATGCTGAAAAATAAGGGGTTTACACTGTGCAAACCGCTTTAAAACGTGGCGCCAACTCTATGTTCTGACAGGCGTTTTGCCCACGTATACGAAAAATTGACATTAAACTAGCACGACCAAAGACAACTTTACACCGTCTGTCTCATTGGCTTGCGCGATTATATCGATTGGCCAGCAAGTCGAAGCCGGTAAATATGTCCTACAGACTACAAATACCTTTTCCGACAGCGCCGGCTCAGGCATCCACCATCGCCATCGCCTCCTCGACATCCACGGCTACCAGTCGCGAACAACCCGGCTCGTGCATCGTCACGCCCATCAACTGGTCAGCCATTTCCATGGCGATCTTGTTGTGGGTGATATAGATGAACTGCACGGTCTGCGACATCTCTTTGACCAATCGTGCGTAGCGTCCAACGTTAGCGTCATCCAGTGGTGCGTCAACTTCATCGAGCATGCAGAACGGCGCCGGATTCAACTTGAAGATCGCAAAAACCAGTGCCAGCGCGGTCAGGGCCTTCTCGCCACCGGAGAGCAAATGGATGGTGCTGTTCTTCTTCCCGGGCGGCTGCGCCATGATCGTCACCCCTGTATCGAGTAGATCTTCGCCCGTCAGTTCCAAATACGCCCGCCCGCCACCGAAAACTTTCGGGAAAAGCGCCTGTAAACCGCCATTGATCTGATCAAAGGTATCTTTGAAACGGTTACGGGTTTCCTTGTCGATCTTGCGGATGACGTTTTCCAGGGTCTCCAGGGCTTCGACCAGATCGGCGTCCTGGGCATCCAGATAACGTTTACGCTCGGATTGTTGCGTGTATTCGTCGATCGCCGCGAGGTTGATCGCGCCCAGGCGCTGAATGCGCGCGGCAATGCGTTCAAGTTCTTCTTCGGCAGCCTTCTCGCTGGCCTCGGCGGTCAGGGTGTTGAGCACGCCGTGCAGATCGTAGCCGTCTTCCAGCAATTGATCCTGCAGGGCCTTGCGGCGCACGGTCAGGGCTTGCCATTCCATGCGTTGCTGTTCGAGCTGGCCACGGATCAATTGCGATTGCTGCTCGGCCTGGGTCCGGCGTTTTTCCGCGTCGCGCAGTTCGCGATCGGCATCTTCCAGGGCGATCTGCGCGGTCTTGAGTTCGTCGTCGACGCTCATGCGCTTGTCGAGCAACTCTTCGAGTTTGAGGCGCAACTCTTCCAGCGGCGCCTCGCCCTCCTCCAGATTCAGGCTGAGCTGTTCACGTTTTTCGGTGAGGCGCTCGGCCTGCATTTCCAGACGTTCAAGGGCCTGGCGGGTCGAATCGTGTTGTGCGCGCAGCGAGCCGAGGCGCACGGCCAATTGATGGGCGTGATCCTTGTGCTGGCGCGCTTCCTGACGCACCCGATCCAGGCGTTCGCGCAGGCTGTCGCGCTGGGCCAGCAGCAATTCGCGCTGCTCGGTGTCGAGGGCCATCGCGTCGAGAGCGTCCTGCAACTGGATCCGCGCTTCGCCGATGTTTTCGTGTTCCAGCTCGCGCTGCTCGGCGAGCTCCACCAGTTCTTCGTCGAGACGGGTGCGACGCAGGTTCAACTGCTCGGCCTTGGCTTTACCGGCGGAAAGCTGAGCTTTCAGTTCGCCTTGCTGACGGGCTTCGTCCTGCAACAGTCGACGCAAATGTTCGCGACCGTTTTCCTGCTGACGCTGTTGCGCGCGCAGGGTTTGCAGACGGGTTTCCATGGCCTCGACCGTGGCTTCACGCTCTTCGCGTTCCGCATGCAGCGATTCGATTTCCTGGCCGCGCGCAAGCATGCCGCTTTCGGCTTCACTGGCGCGGCGCACCCGCAGGAAATGCCGGCCGACCCAGTAACCGTCGCGACTGATCAGGCTCTGGCCGGCAGCCAGTTGGCCACGCATAGCCAGCGCCTGTTCAAGGCTGTCGACCGGCTTGACCTGAGCGAGCCAGGGCGACAGATCGACCTGCGCCTCGACCTTGTCCAGCAGGCTGCCGGCCACGCGCACGCCGTCGTTGCCGGGGCTGAGCAAACGCAGATCGCCCTGGGCAAAACCAGACAGATCGAAGCCGTCGAAATCATCCACCAGCACCGCTTGCAGGTCGGCGCCGAGCACGGTTTCCACCGCCAGCTCCCAACCGGCCTCGACCTTCAGGCCTTCGGCGAGACGCGGGCGCTCGGCGAGGTTGTGTTCCTTCAGCCATTCGGCAGTGCCGGTGCCCGGATCGAGCGCGGCCTGCTGCAAGGCTTCCAGCGATGCAAGGCGACCATTGAGGCGCTGCAAATCGCCCTGCGCCTGTTGCTGCGCGGTCAGCGCTTGCTGCAATTCCTGACGCAGTTGCTCAAGTTTTTCGACCTGGGCTTCTTCGCTGGTCTGCAAATCTTCAAGGGTGGCTTCGGACTCGGCGAGCTGTTCGCTGAGTTCCATGATCGCCGCGTCTTCCGGATCGGCCGACAGCAGCGCGCGCTCTTCGCCCAGACGCTTTTGCCGATCGGCCAGGCGCTCCATGCTGGTTTCCAGCTGCTGGATGCGCGACTGCTGCACTTCGGCCTGACGACGGGGTTCGGCGGCGGTCAAATTGAAGGCGTCCCACTGCTCCTGCCAGCCGTGCATGACGGCTTCGGAATCTTCCAGCGCAGCGGCAGCTTCTTCGGCCGCGGCGTTGGTGATTTCCTGCTCGGGGGTCAGTTGATCGAGCTCTTCGCCGAGGGTCAGCAGCAAGGTGCGGTCGTGGCCCAGGTGCGATTCGGTTTCGAGGCGTGCGCGCTCGGCTTCTTTCAAATCGTCCTGCAATTGGCGCAAGCGCTGCTGGCCGTGCTGGATGCTCTGCTCGACCCGGGCGATGTCGCCGCCGACCGAATAGAAGCGCCCCTGCACCAGATTGAAGCGCTCGGACAGGTCATGGTGCCCGTCGCGCAGGCGTTCAATCGCCGCGTCGGCGTTGCGCTGTTCGGCGACCAGCGCTTCAAAGCTGATTTCCTGGTTGCCGATGATCGATTCGCGCTGACCGACCTGATCGTTCAGATCCTGCCAGCGCAGGGCCGACAATTGCGCCTTGAGCTGGCGTTCTTCGGCTTTGTATTCCTGATACTTCTTGGCGGCCTCGGCCTGACGGTGCAGGCGTTCGAGCTGGCGTTCAAGCTCTTCACGCAGGTCAGTCAGACGGGCAAGGTTTTCGTGGGTTCGACGGATGCGGTTTTCGGTCTCGCGCCGGCGCTCCTTGTACTTGGAGATGCCGGCGGCTTCTTCGATGAAGTTACGCAGGTCTTCCGGCTTGGACTCGATCAGCTTGGAGATCATCCCCTGCTCGATGATCGAGTAGCTGCGCGGGCCGAGGCCGGTGCCGAGGAAAATGTCGGTGATGTCGCGACGACGGCATTTGGCGCCGTTGAGGTAATAAGTCGTCTGGCTGTCGCGGGTCACTTTGCGGCGAATCGAGATTTCCGCATACGCCGCCCACTCGCCCAGCAGCGTGCCGTCGGAGTTGTCGAACACCAGTTCGATGCTCGCCTGGCTCACCGGTTTGCGGCTGGTCGAGCCGTTGAAGATGACGTCGGTCATCGACTCGCCACGCAGGTTCTTGGCCGAGCTTTCGCCCATCACCCAGCGCACGGCGTCGATGATGTTCGACTTGCCGCAACCGTTCGGCCCGACGACCGCCGCCATGTTACTGGGGAAGTTCACCGTGGTCGGATCGACGAAGGATTTGAACCCCGCCAGCTTGATGCACTTGAGCCGCAAGGTCAGGCAACCGTCAGGGCGGACACCACCAGATCGCAGCTGCGCTGGGCGTAAGCCGTCAGCACGATGCGGATCTGCGGCAGGTCACGGGCGAGGACGGCGGCCAGCAAGCGTTCGAACAGTTCGAGGAATTCGCTCATCTCGGCCTTGCGCTGCTCCAGCGCGAGGAAGTACGCACGGCTCATGGCCGGTTGCAGGTTCTCGACGGTTTCCTGCAGGTACGGGTTGTTGGCGAACGGATACGCGGCGCGCATCACGTTGAAGCTGTCGTCGACGAAGGTGCGGATGTCCTGACGCTCGTAGCTGGCGGTCAGACGCTGCTGGATCTGCACGAACGGCGCCATGTCGGCCTGGGTCTGCCAGCCATTGGCCACGGCGTTGCCGAGCAGGATGTACAACTCGCTCATCAACGTGCACAGGCTCTGCACCTTGTGCGCCGTCAGCTCAGTGACGTGGGCGCCGCGGCGCGGCAGGATCGCGATCAGGTGACGGCGCTCGAGGATCAGCAAGGCTTCGCGGACCGAGCCGCGGCTGACGTTCAGCGCCAGCGTGACCTTCTGTTCCTGGATGCGCTCTCCCGGCTTCATTTCGCCGCGAATGATCCGTTCGGCGAGGTGGTGAGCGATTTGCTCGGCGAGGCTGTCCGGCGCCTTGAACGTCATGGTTGTCCTTCAAACTCTTCGATCTGCACAAGCGGCGCAGTGTAGCGCAATGCGCGGTCATGGCGGAGTGCCCGCACAGCGGTTTTTGGCACGAATCCCGCAAAAAAGCGCTTGATCCAATGAGGGTCAATACTGAAGAGACACGAGGTTGAGCGACAAAACGGTTTTTCCTGACCTTTAAGTCAGAAAACAATTGACCGAAAAGTCAGACCTGCTAAATTCGGCTCAAGTCGCTCAACAACAATAATGAGTCTGCGAGGCCTTCCGTGATCCAGTTTTTACTTAACCAGGAACTCCGTAGCGAGCACGCCCTGGACCCGAACCTGACTGTGCTCAACTACCTGCGCGAACACGTGGGTAAATCCGGCACCAAAGAAGGCTGCGCCAGCGGTGACTGCGGCGCCTGTACGGTGGTGGTCGGCGAGTTGCAGACGGATGACGATGGCCGCGAGCACATTCGCTATCGCAGCCTCAACTCGTGCCTGACGTTCGTTTCGTCGCTGCACGGCAAGCAATTGATCAGCGTCGAAGACCTCAAGCACAAGGGCGAACTGCACAGCGTGCAGAAAGCCATGGTCGAGTGCCACGGTTCGCAGTGCGGTTTCTGCACCCCCGGTTTCGTGATGTCGCTGTTCGCCCTGCAAAAGAACAGCGATGCACCGGATCAGGCCAAGGCCCACGAAGCGCTGGCGGGCAATCTCTGCCGCTGCACCGGCTACCGGCCGATCCTGGCCGCCGCCGAACAATCCTGCTGCGCCAAGCAACCGGACCAGTTCGACGCCCGTGAAGCCGAAACCATCTCCCGCCTCAAAGCCATTGCCCCGACGTCGATCGGCGAACTCAACAGCGGCGACAAACGCTGCCTGGTGCCGCTGACCGTGGCCGATCTGGCCGATCTCTACGACGCTTATCCACAGGCCCGCCTGCTGGCTGGCGGCACTGATCTGGCGCTGGAAGTCACTCAGTTCCACCGCACCCTGCCGGTGATGATCTACGTCGGCAACGTCGCCGAAATGAAGCGCATCGAGCACTTCGACGATCGCATCGAAATCGGCGCCGCCACCGCCCTCTCCGACTGCTACGAAGCGCTGAACGCCGAGTACCCGGACTTCGGCGAACTGCTGCACCGCTTCGCCTCGCTGCAGATCCGCAACCAGGGCACCCTCGGCGGCAACATCGGCAACGCCTCGCCGATCGGTGACTCGCCGCCCCTGCTGATCGCCCTCGGCGCGCAGATCGTGCTGTGCAAAGGCGAGACCCGCCGCACGCTGGCGCTAGAGGATTACTTCATCGATTACCGGGTCACCGCGCGCCAGGAAAGCGAGTTCATCGAGAAAATCATCGTGCCGCGCGCCACGGCCGAGCAGCGCTTCCGCGCCTACAAAGTCTCCAAGCGTCTGGACGACGATATCTCTGCCGTCTGCGCCGCGTTCAACCTGCGGGTCGAGAACGGCGTGATCACCGACGCCCGCGTCGCCTTCGGTGGCATGGCCGCAATCCCGAAACGCGCCGCTCATTGCGAAGCCGTGCTGCTCGGTCAGCCGTTCAACAACGCTGTGGTCGAACGCGCCTGCACCGCGCTGGGCGAGGATTTCACCCCGCTCTCGGACTTCCGCGCCAGCAAGGAATACCGCCTGCTCAGCGCGCAGAACCTGCTGCGCAAATACTTCATCGAACTGCAAACACCGCACATCGAGACTCGGGTGACCGCTTATGTCTAACCATCACGGCGTAGAGAAAACTCAAGCTGAACTGGCTGAATTGTTCGCCAGGGACCTGACCACCGGCGTCGGCCGCAGCGTCAAGCACGACAGCGCCGCCAAGCATGTGTCCGGTGAAGCGCAGTACATCGACGACCGCCTGGAATTCCCCAACCAGTTGCACGTTTACGCACGGCTGTCGGATCGCGCCCACGCGAAAATCATCAGCATCGACACCAAGCCCTGCTACGCCTTCGAAGGCGTACGCATCGCCATCACCCACGAAGATGTGCCGGGCCTGAAAGACATCGGCCCGCTACTGCCGGGCGATCCGCTGCTGGCCATCGATGACGTGCAGTTCGTCGGTCAACCGGTGCTGGCCGTGGCCGCAAAAGATCTGGAAACCGCACGCAAGGCCGCCATGGCCGCGATCATCGAATACGAAGATCTGGAGCCGGTGCTGGACGTGGTCGAAGCCCTGCGCAAACGCCACTTCGTGCTCGACAGCCACACCCATCAGCGCGGCGATTCGACCACGGCTCTGGCCACGGCCGAACATCGTATTCAGGGCACGCTGCACATCGGCGGCCAGGAACACTTCTATCTGGAGACCCAGATATCCTCGGTGATGCCGACCGAAGACGGCGGCATGATCGTTTACTGCTCGACCCAGAACCCCACCGAAGTGCAGAAACTGGTGGCCGAAGTTCTCGATGTGTCGATGAACAAGATCGTGGTGGACATGCGCCGCATGGGCGGTGGTTTCGGCGGCAAGGAAACTCAGGCCGCGAGCCCGGCCTGCCTGTGCGCAGTGATCGCGCACCTCACCGGCCAGCCGACCAAGATGCGCCTGCCACGGGTCGAAGACATGCTGATGACCGGCAAGCGTCACCCGTTCTACGTCGAGTACGACGTCGGCTTCGACAGCACCGGGCGTCTGCACGGGATCGCGATGGATCTGGCCGGTAACTGCGGCTGCTCGCCTGACCTGTCGGCCTCGATCGTTGACCGGGCGATGTTCCACTCGGACAACTCGTACTACCTGGGCGATGCGACCATCAACGGTCACCGCTGCAAGACCAACACCGCGTCGAACACCGCGTACCGTGGTTTCGGCGGCCCGCAAGGAATGGTCGCGATCGAAGAAGTGATGGACGCCATCGCCCGTCACCTGAACCTCGATCCGCTGGCCGTGCGCAAGGCCAACTACTACGGCAAGACCGAGCGCAACGTCACCCACTACTACCAGACCGTCGAGCACAACATGCTCGAGGAGATGACCGCTGAACTGGAAGAAAGCAGCCAGTACGCCGAGCGCCGCGAAGCGATCCGTCGCTACAACGCCAACAGCCCGATCCTGAAAAAAGGCCTGGCGCTGACCCCGGTGAAATTCGGCATTTCCTTCACCGCCAGCTTCCTCAACCAGGCAGGTGCCTTGGTACACGTCTACACCGACGGCAGCATCCACCTGAACCATGGCGGCACGGAAATGGGCCAGGGTCTGAACACCAAAGTCGCGCAAGTCGTGGCCGAAGTGTTCCAGGTGGAAATGGACCGCGTGCAGATCACCGCGACCAACACCGACAAAGTGCCGAACACCTCGCCGACCGCGGCCTCCAGCGGCGCCGACCTCAACGGCAAAGCGGCGCAGAACGCTGCCGAGACAATCAAGCAGCGGCTGGTCGAATTCGCCGCGCGGCACTACAAAGTCAGCGAAGAAGACGTGGAATTCCACAACGGCCACGTACGGGTGCGTGACCACATTCTGACCTTCGAAGCGCTGATCCAGCTGGCGTATTTCAACCAGGTTTCGCTGTCGAGCACCGGGTTCTACAAGACCCCGAAAATCTACTACGACCGCAGCCAGGCCCGTGGCCGGCCGTTCTACTACTTCGCCTTCGGCGCGGCGTGCTGCGAAGTGATCGTCGACACCCTGACCGGCGAGTACAAAATGCTGCGTACCGACATCCTCCACGACGTCGGCGCCTCGCTGAACCCGGCCATCGACATCGGCCAGGTCGAGGGCGGTTTCGTTCAGGGCATGGGCTGGCTGACCATGGAAGAGCTGGTGTGGAACAACAAAGGCAAGCTGATGACCAACGGCCCGGCCAGCTACAAGATCCCGGCGGTGGCGGACATGCCGCTGGACCTGCGGGTGAAGCTGGTGGAAAACCGCAAGAACCCGGAAGACACGGTGTTCCATTCCAAGGCTGTGGGTGAGCCGCCGTTCATGCTCGGCATCGCCGCGTGGTGTGCGATCAAGGATGCGGTGGCCAGCCTTGGCGACTACAAGCATCAGCCGAAGATCGACGCGCCGGCGACCCCGGAGCGGGTCTTGTGGGGTTGCGAGCAGATGCGCCAGCTCAAGGCGGTGAAAGCCGTCGAAGCTGAAACCGAGGTCGTTTGATGATCGTTCCCACGCTCTGCGTGGGAATGCAGCCGGCGACGCTCTGCGTCGCATCCTGAACAGCGGACGCGGAGCGTCCAGTGATGCATTCCCACGCGACGGTTCGACGCCTCGACGTGGGAACGATCTGAGAGGTGAGATATGTACAACTGGATCGACGCCCTCGCCGACCTGCAGAACCAGGGCGAACCCTGTGTTCTGGTGACGATCATCGAAGAGCTCGGCTCGACGCCGCGCAATGCCGGCTCGAAGATGGTCGTCAGCACCCGCCAGACGTTCGACACCATCGGTGGCGGGCACCTGGAATACAAAGCCATGCAGATCGCCCGCGAGATGCTCGCCAGCGGCAAGCAGGACACCCATCTGGAGCGCTTCAGCCTCGGCGCCAGCCTCGGCCAGTGCTGCGGCGGCGCCACGGTGCTGCTGTTCGAACCGATGGGCCAGGTGCAGGCGCAGATCGCCGTGTTCGGCGCCGGTCATGTCGGTCGCGCGCTGGTACCCTTGCTCGCCAGCCTGCCCTGCCGGGTGCGCTGGATCGATTCCCGGGAAGAGGAATTCCCCGAGCAGATTCCCCACGGCGTGCGCAAAATCGTCGCCGAGGAGCCTGTGGATGAAATCGACGACCTGCCCGCCGGCAGCTACTGCATCGTCATGACCCACAACCATCAGCTGGATCTGGAACTCACCGCCGCGATCCTCAAGCGCAACGACTTTACCTGGTTCGGCCTGATCGGTTCGAAAACCAAACGGGCCAAGTTCGAACATCGCCTGCGTGACCGTGGCTTCGACGCCAGCGTCGTGCAACGCATGCGCTGCCCGATGGGCATCGGCGAAGTCAAAGGCAAGTTGCCTGTGGAAATCGCCATCTCCATCGCCGGCGAAATCATCGCCACCTATAACGCCAATTTCGGCCAGCACACCGCCAGCGCCGAACCGATTGCCAAACTGCTGCCGGTTTCGCGCCGCAGTCAGGCCGCCACACTCAAAGCCTCAAACTGATTAGAGAACCCTCATGCCTCTGACTCGCAAAGCCTACCGCGCCGCCATCCTGCACAGCATCGCCGACCCTGCCGAGGTCGGCATCGAAGCCTCCTACGAGTATTTCGAGGACGGCCTGCTGGTGGTCGATGACGGCAAGATCAGCGCCCTCGGCCACGCCAGCGAACTGCTGCCGACCCTGCCGGCGGACATCGAGATCACGCATCACAAGGATGCGCTGATCACCCCGGGCTTCATCGACACCCACATCCACCTGCCGCAGACCGGCATGGTCGGCGCCTATGGCGAGCAACTGCTGGACTGGCTGAACACCTACACCTTCCCGTGCGAAAGCCAGTTCGCCGACAAGGCCCACGCCGATGAAGTGGCGGACATTTTCATCAAGGAACTGCTGCGCAACGGCACCACCACCGCGCTGGTGTTCGGCAGCGTGCATCCGCAATCGGTGAACTCGTTCTTCGAAGCGGCCGAGAAGCTGGATCTGCGGATGATCGCCGGCAAGGTGATGATGGACCGCAACGCGCCGGACTACCTGACCGACACCCCGGAATCGAGCTACGTCGACAGCAAGGCGCTGATCGAGCGCTGGCACGGCAAGGGTCGTCTGCACTATGCCGTCACCCCGCGTTTCGCCCCGACCAGCACCCCGGAACAGCTGACCCTCGCCGGCCAGTTGCTCAGCGAATACCCGGATCTGTACATGCAGACCCACATCAGCGAAAACCTCAAGGAAGTCGAGTGGGTCAAGGCGCTGTTCCCTGAGCGCAAGGGCTATCTGGACGTCTACGACCACTACCAATTGCTCGGCGAGCGCTCGGTGTTCGCCCACGGCGTGCACCTGTGCGACGACGAATGTGCGCGTCTGGCGGAGACCGGTTCGGCGGTTGCGTTCTGCCCGACCTCGAACTTCTTCCTCGGCAGCGGCCTGTTCAACCTGCCGATGGCCGAGAAGCACAAACTGAACGTCGGCCTCGGGACTGACGTCGGCGGCGGCACCAGTTTCTCGCTGCTGCAAACCCTGAACGAAGCCTACAAGGTGATGCAACTGCAAGGCGCACGCCTGAGCCCGTTCAAATCGCTATACCTCGCTACCCTCGGCGGCGCGCGGGCACTGCGTCTGGAAGACAGGATCGGCAACCTGCAACCAGGCTCCGACGCCGACTTCCTGGTGCTGGACTACAACGCCACGCCGCTGCTGAGCTACCGCTTGAAGCAGGCCAACAACATTGCCGAAACGCTGTTCGTGCTGATGACCCTGGGCGATGACCGCACTGTGGCTCAGACCTATGCGGCGGGCGCGCTGGTGCACCAGCGCTAACTGATCGCTTGATCGTTCCCACGCTCCGCGTGGGAATGCAGCCCGTGACGCTCCGCGTCACTGGACGCGGAGCGTCCCCAGAGGCATTCCCACGCAGAGCGTGGGAACGATCAGACGGACAAAAAAAATCCCCCGGTACTTTGCAGTCCGGGGGATTTTTATTGCCTGTCGATTCGCCTCAGAGCTTGACCGCCGGACGCCCTGGCTTCTTGGTCTGCAACAGGTGCGAGAACACTGCATGCAGATCGTCCGAAGCACTTTCCTCGTCGAGGTTGAGCTTGCTGTCGATGTGATCCATGTGATGCATCATCAGGTCCACCGCCAGCTCGCCATTGCGCGCTTCGATGGCATCGATCAACTGGGTGTGCTCGTCGTAGGAACAGTGCGAGCGGTTGCCGCTTTCATATTGGGCAATGATCAGCGACGTCTGCGAAACCAGGCTGCGCTGGAAGCTGATCAACGGCGCGTTCTTCGCCGCTTCGGCCAGTTTCAGGTGGAATTCACCCGAGAGACGGATGCCGGCACCGCGATCGCCACGGGAGAAGCTGTCGCGCTCGTCGTTGACCATCTGGCGCAGTTCGGCGATCTGCTCGGCGGTGGCGTGTTGCACCGCCAGCTCGGTGATCGCGCGTTCCACCAGACGTCGGGCGAGGAACACCTGACGCGCCTCTTCAACGCTCGGGCTGGCAACGACTGCGCCACGGTTCGGCCGCAACAGCACCACGCCTTCATGGGCCAGACGCGAGAGCGCGCGGCGAATGATGGTGCGGCTGACCCCGAAAATTTCCCCCAGCGCTTCTTCGCTCAACTTTGTGCCGGGCGCCAGGCGCTGTTCGAGGATGGCCTCGAAGATATGCGCATAGACAATATCGTCCTGGGTTCCGCTGCGGCCGGCTTTGCCTGCTCGCGGTTGTTTCTTGAGGGGTTGCAACTGTTCGTTCATGGGCACTCGAGTCGGGAAGAACGGCGGCGAATTGACCGTGACTGTAATACGGCACAGTGGGTCGCTGGCAAGTATCGCGTAAAAAACAGCGCGATTGTACACAATGGAAGGTGGCAACACGACTGTACGGCTGTTTGTGGCTTCGGCTGTATTGCAACGCTCCGTTACGTTTGAGTTTAGGCTTAAACCCGAAATCCGTGGTTTGAACAAGGAACGCCGCTGTCATGAACGAAATTACCCACACCCGACTGCGCCCGCTGGCGGACACATCGCCCTCCGCCATCGTCGCCGGGTTCATCGCGATGATGACCGGCTACACCAGTTCGCTGGTGCTGATGTTCCAGGCAGGGCAAGCGGCGGGCCTGACCAGCGGGCAGATTTCGTCGTGGATCTGGGCGATCTCCATCGGCATGGCGGTGTGTTCGATCGGCCTGTCGCTGCGCTATCGCACGCCAATCACGATTGCCTGGTCGACGCCCGGCGCGGCGCTGCTGATCACCAGTCTTGGCGGCGTGAGCTACGGCGAAGCCATCGGTGCCTACATTACCTGCGCGGTGCTGGTGACGATTTGCGGCCTGACCGGCAGCTTCGAACGGCTGGTGAAAAAGATCCCGGCCTCCCTCGCCGCCGCGCTGCTGGCGGGGATTCTGTTCAAGATTGGCAGCGAAATCTTCGTCGCCGCGCAACACCGCACCGGTCTGGTGCTGGGGATGTTCTTCACTTATCTCATCGTCAAACGCCTGTCGCCACGCTATGCGGTGCTTGCCGCGCTGCTGATCGGCACCGCGCTGTCGGGTTTCATGGGTTTGCTGGACTTCAGCGGCTTTCATCTGGAAGTGGCGACACCGGTCTGGACCACGCCGCACTTTTCCCTGGCCGCGACCATCAGCATCGGCATTCCGCTGTTTGTCGTAGCGATGACCTCGCAAAACATGCCCGGCATCGCCGTGCTGCGGGCCGACGGCTACAACGTCCCGGCCTCGCCGCTGATCACCTCCACCGGCATCGCGTCCCTGCTGCTGGCGCCGTTTGGTTCCCACGGCATCAACCTCGCAGCGATCAGCGCGGCGATCTGCACCGGGCCGCATGCCCATGAGGATCGCAACAAACGTTACACCGCTGCGGTGTGGTGCGGGATTTTCTACGGGATTGCCGGGGTGTTCGGCGCCACGCTGGCGGCGCTGTTCGCCGCGCTGCCGAAGGAATTGGTGCTGTCGATTGCCGCACTGGCGCTTTTCGGCTCGATCATCAACGGCTTGAGCATCGCCATGACCGAGGTGAAGGAACGGGAAGCGGCGCTGATCACTTTCATGGTCACGGCGTCGGGGCTGACGCTGTTTTCCATCGGTTCGGCGTTCTGGGGGATTGTCGCGGGGGTGTTGACCTTGCTGATCCTCAACTGGCGCAAGGCTTGAGGCCTCGTTAAAAAGCAGGCATAAAAAAACGGCGACCCTCAGGTCGCCGTTTTTTTCAGTATCACTTAGCCGGGTTGATCGGCTTTTCCGGATACCAAACGTCCAGCAGCGGGCTGATTTCAGTAGAAGTCAGCTCGGAGCGGGTTTTCAGCCAGGCTTCAACAGCAGCGCGCTGCTCTTCGGAGACCGAACCACGCTTCTGCAGGCAAACCAGACCGAAGTCGTCGCCGCCGACATAGCCCAGACCGTTGGCTTCCATGGCTTCTTTGATGAATGCTTCGAGGAAAGCGTCAATGGCTTCTTCGGACAGGTCTTCTTTGAAGCCCAGGTTCAGTTCGAAACCCAGCTCTTGAAATTCATCGACGCACAGTTTTTTGCGCAGACGCTGGGAACGGTTAGTCGCCATTGGAACAATCCTCTTAAGTAATAACGGCCGGCACTTTACCAGTTTAAGCCGGCGATTGCCCGACTCTCTGGGACGTGCGTGCGACCGCCTGTAAAAAAATAACGAATTGGCGCCCTTGCGAAAGGCACAAGCTGTTACACCTTGGGGCATAATGCCGACACTTTCATGACCACTGAGGGCCTTTTCATCCATGTCCTCGTCTTTTTTCCCCTCGGCTGTAGGGTTTTATTTCATATGATCAAATCGTTGCGTCCTCTGCTCCTGGCCGGTCTTCTTCTGCCGCTGGCCCTGCCCGTCTCCGCTGCCACCATCAACACCGCCCTGACCCCCAACGTCGAAAAAGCCCTCAAGGCCAGCAAGCTGCAGCCCACCGCCCTGTCGCTGGTGATGGTGCCGCTGGACGGCCCGGGCACGCCGACCGTGTACAACGCCGACGTCTCGGTCAACCCGGCCTCGACCATGAAGCTGGTCACCACGTACGCGGCGCTGGAAATGCTCGGCCCCAACCATCAGTGGAAAACCGAGTTCTACACCGACGGCGACCTGAACGGCGGGATCCTCAACGGCAACCTCTACCTCAAGGGTGGCGGCGATCCGAAGCTGAACATGGAAAAACTCTGGCTGCTGATGCGCGACCTGCGTGCCAACGGCGTAACCCAGGTCACCGGTGATCTGGTATTGGATCGCAGCTTCTTCGTGCAGCCGCAACTGCCGGAATTCAACGATGACGGCAACGACGAGAACAAGCCGTTCCTGGTCAAGCCGGATTCACTGCTGGTCAACCTCAAGGCCCTGCGTTTCGTGGCCCGCAACGACAATGGTCGGGTGTTGATCTCGGTTGAACCGCCGATTGCCAGCATCAACATCGAAAACACCGTCAAAGCGCTCAACTCCAAACAATGCACCGGCGGCGTGCGCTACAACCCGGTGCCGCAAGCCGATGGCAGCGTGACCGTGACCGTGGCCGGCCAGTTGGGCGAAGGCTGCAGCTCGCAGACTTATCTGTCGCTGCTCGACCACGCGACCTACACCGCCGGCGCCGTGCGGGCGATCTGGAAGGAACTGGGCGGCAGCATCCAGGGCAAGGATCGTCTGGCCCCGACCCCGAGCAGCGCCAAAGTGCTGGCCCGCGCGTTTTCGCCGGATCTGGCGGAAATCATCCGCGACATCAACAAGTACAGTAACAACACCATGGCTCAGCAGCTGTTCCTGAGCCTGGGCCAGAAATTCCGCAACGACGCCGACGGCGATGACGCCAAGGCCGCGCAACGCGTGGTGCGTCAGTGGCTGGCGAAGAAAGGCATCACCGCGCCGCACCTGGTGATGGAGAACGGCTCCGGTCTGTCGCGCTCCGAGCGAGTCAGTGCCCGTGAAATGGCCAGCATGCTGCAAGCGGCCTGGCACAGCCCGTACGCCGCCGAGTACATCAGCTCGCTGCCGATTGCCGGCACCGACGGCACCATGCGCAAACGCCTGAAGACCACCGCGATGCGCGGCGAAGCCCACGTCAAGACCGGCACCCTGAACACCGTACGGGCGATTGCCGGCTTCAGCCGCGACGTCAACGGCAACACCTGGGCGGTGGTGGCGATCCTCAACGATAAGGCCCCGTTCGGCGCGTCGTCGGTGCTGGATCAGGTGCTGCTGGATCTCTACAAACAGCCGCGGACGCCGCAGACTGCTTCGGTTCTGTAATCCCCCGTACATGATTGTTCCCACGCTCTGCGTGCGAATACAGCCCGTGACGCTCTGCGTCACTGGACGCGGAGCGTCCCCGGAGGCATTCCCACGCAGAGCGTGGGAACGATCAGGTGGCAGAGGGGCTCAGTTCATCTGCCGCTCAACCCGATCCCGTCCGCCCTGCTTCGCCGCATAGACCCCGGAATCCGCCCGCAGCAACAGCGCGTCCGCGCCCTCTCCCGGTCGCCAGCTGGCAATCCCGAAACTGGCCGTCACCACCCCCACCACGTCGATCGGCGCACTGCGCAGGCTGTGCCATAACTCCTCGGCCAGCATGTGGGCGTGATCGCCGTCGATGTCCGGGCACAGCACCATGAACTCTTCGCCGCCCAACCGGCAGAACACGTCGGTACGCCGCAGACGATGGCCGATGCGCTCGCAGACCGCCTGCAATACGCGGTCGCCCACCGCGTGACCGTACTGATCGTTGATCCGCTTGAAGTGGTCGATGTCGAGCATGATCACCGACAACTCGCCGCCCCCACGCTCGACTCGGGCCATTTCGGTGGTCAAGCGCTCCTGGAAATAGCGCCGATTGTGAATGCCTGTCAGGGAATCGGTCACAGACAGTGCGCGCAGTTCTTCTTCGACGCGCTTCAGGTCGGAAATGTCGGAGATATAACCGTGCCACAGCACGCCGCCGCCCGGCAATTCCTCCGGGGTCGCCTCACCGCGAACCCAGCGCAGACCGCGCCCGGGTAACTGCACGCGGTATTCCTCGCGCCACGGGCTGAGGTTGTCCGCCGAGGCACGGATCGACTTGCGCACGCGGCTGACGTCCTGCGGGTGGATGCGGGTGAAGATCGCTTCGGCGTTGAGCAGCAGCACGTCCGGCTCCAGCTCGTAGATCTCACGGATGCCGTCGCTGGCGTAGATCACGCTGAAGCGACCGTCGAACTCCATTTTGAATTGATAGATCCCACCGGGCACGTGGGCGCTGAGTTTCTTCAACAGCACGTCCCGTGCGGCCAGCGCTTCGTGCACGCGCTTGCGCTCGGTGATGTCGATGCAGATCGCCAGATGGCCGACCCACAGCCCCTGCTCGTCCAGCACCGGCGTGGCCAGCATGTTCACTGGAATGTGGCTGCCGTCCTTGCGCACCAGCGTCCACTCGCGCGCCTCGTGCCCGCCCACTTCCCCGCCCTCCACCAGCATCGCCTGACAGGTCGGAATGGTCTTGCCATAACGGGCGCTGAGCTCCGCCGCGCGGGCCACCAGTTCCCGGGGAAAGTGCAGATTTTCCAGGGTCATGTGGCCGACCACTTCGCTGCTGAGATAACCGAGCATCTGCTCGGCGCCGGGGTTGAAGGTGTTGATCACCCCGCGCAGGTCAGTGGCGATGATTGCCACCTGGGTCGCCGCGTTGAGCACCCCGCGCAACTGACCGTGGGTGCCGCGCAGTTCCTGTTCGCGCTCATGCAGTTCCTGGGTGCGCAATTCGACCATGCGCAACGCGCGCTGGCGCTGACTGACCAGCACATAAAGCAGCGCGCTCAGCAGCAGACTGAGCAGTCCGCCCAGCACCACCACGCTGCCAACCGACGAATGGTTGGCCTGCATGAACGCTTCGCTCGGCAGGATATCCACCTGATAGTCGTGATCGGCCATGCGCACCAGCCGGGTAGCGGACAGATCGCTCGGCGCCGGTTCATTGGTCGATTCGAACAGCACTTCATGCTGATCGTTGGTAGACAGATCGAGAATGCGCACCGACAGATAGTCATGAAATGCATCCGGCAAGCCGTCTGCCAGCAGCTGACGCATGCTGATCACAGCCATCACATAGCCGTATGATCTGGGCTCGCCTTCGCGCAACACCGGTGCCACCAGCAATACGCCGCGGGCGTAAGCCGGCTCGATACCGACCAGATGCATCGGCTGCGACACTGCCAGACTGCGAAGCTGGTCGGCGCGCTCCAGTGTCGTGCGGCGCAACGGTTGTGCAAGCAGGTCGTACCCCAACGGTGAGCCGAGCCGGCTCTGGGTCTGGCTGTACAACACCACCACGTATTCATCGCGGGCGGAGGCCAGTTGCAGTTCGCCGCGCGCATTGAGTTCGCGCACGCTGAAGGTGCTCAGGCCCTCATCTCGCACGCGCTGCTCGAAGGCGGCACGTTCGGCACCGCTCACCCGCAAGGCAAACGAATAAGCCTGGGTGCGCAGCAATAGAGGATGGGTGTAACCGTCGAATTCGGCGCGAGACACCGATTCGGAGTTGGCGAAGAACCGGCGCAGGCCGTCGAGGCGTTGCTCCTGATCCTGAAAACGTTCTTCGATGCGGCTATAGCGTTCGTTGGCCAGCAGCTGAAAGCGTTGGCGCAACTGGCTGTGAAACTGATTGAGGGTGCCCCAGGCGAGCAGCCCCGTGAGAATTCCGCCGGCGAGCAATACCAGCACCCCGACCAGCCAGGCCGAGACGTCTTCGCTGATAAAACCCAATATCTTCGGGCGCACGGGGTGCAACGACATAAAAGCCACTCACTACGTCAGCATCTGCGGGAAAAACCCCATCGGCCGTGTGTGAGTTATAGCTATTAGCCACTAATTTGGCTAGCTCTGAACGGATCCAAGAGCCTTTAAAAATCAAGGCTCTGTGGATCCAATTTTGCAGAGCGTCAACGAGCCGTGATTTTCCAGGCGCGGTGGATCTTGCCGTTACGGGCGAAATCCGGGTCGATGGTGCTGGCGGTGATTTCCTCGACCGCGTAACGCTCGGCCAGGTTATCTTCGAGCTGGAACTTGCGGAAGTTGTTGGAGAAGTACAACACCCCACCGCTCGCCAGTCGGGCCATGGCCAGGTCGATCAGTTGCACCTGGTCACGCTGCACGTCGAAGATGCCTTCCATGCGCTTGGAGTTGGAGAAGGTCGGCGGATCGATGAAGATCAGGTCGTATTCGTCGCGGGAATTCTCCAGCCACGCCATCACATCGCCCTGCTCCAGACGGTTCTTGTCGGAGAAACCGTTGAGCGACAGGTTGCGGCGCGCCCAGTCGAGGTAGGTTTTCGACAGGTCGACGCTGGTGGTGCTGCGCGCGCCGCCCTTGGCCGCGTGCACGCTGGCGGTCGCGGTGTAGCAGAACAGGTTGAGGAAGCGCTTGCCGGCGGCCTCTTTCTGGATCCGCATGCGCATTGGCCGGTGGTCGAGGAACAGCCCGGTGTCGAGGTAGTCGGTGAGGTTGACCAGCAACTTCACGCCGCCCTCGGTCACTTCATTGAACTTGCCCTGGGCCGCCTGACGCTCGTACTGCTTGGTGCCGCTCTGACGCTCGCGACGCTTGACCACCACGCGGCTCTTGTCGATGTTCAGCGCCTGCGGGATGGCCGCCAGCGCATCGAACATGCGGATCGAGGCTTTTTCCGGGTCGATCGACTTCGGCGCGGCGTATTCCTGAACGTGCACCCAGTCGTGGTACAGGTCGATGGCCATGGCGTATTCCGGCATGTCCGCATCGTAGACGCGGTAGCAATCGATGCCTTCGCGCTTGACCCACTTGCTCATGGCCTTGAGGTTCTTTTGCAGGCGGTTGGCAAACATCTGCCCGCCTTCGCTCAGGCGCGGTTGCTCAATCACTGGCGCCGGGGCCGGCGTCGGTTTGATCGGGTTGCCGTTCTTGTTGAACTTGCGCTCTTGCGGCTCGTTCGGCGTCTGATCGTAAGCAGCCTGCTCGCGTTCGGCCTGACGCTGCTCCGGGGTACGACGCTCGCCAGTGACGAACTGATCCGGCAGGACTTTGATCAACAACAGCTTGCACGGCAGCGCGCCGTTCCAGAACGAATACTGTTTGTGGCTGCGGATGCCCATGCGCTTGCCCAGGTCCGGCGCGCCGGTGAACACCGCCGCTTCCCAGTTCAGGCAGGCCTGACGCAGACGCTCGCCAAGATTCTGGTAGAGGTACAACAGGCTGGCTTCATCACCCAGACGCTCGCCGTACGGCGGGTTGCAGATGACCAGGCCTTTCTGGTTCTGGTCCGGACGCGGCTCGAAGGTCGCCACTTCGCCCTGATAGATCTTGATCCACTCGCTCAGGCCGGCGCGTTCGACGTTGTTGCGGCCCGGCTGAATCAGGCGTGGGTCGGCTTCATAACCACGAATCCACAGCGGCGGCTTGGCCAGACCGGCAGCAGCACGCTCGACCGCTTCTTCATGCAGCTTTTTCCACAGCGCCGGCACGTGGCCGAGCCAGGCGGTGAAGCCCCACTGCTCGCGACGCAGGTTCGGCGCCATGTCCGCGGCGATCATGCCGGCTTCGACCAGGAACGTGCCGACACCGCACATCGGGTCAGCCAGCGCGCCACCTTCGGCGGCGATGCGCGGCCAGCCGGACCGGATCAGGATCGCGGCCGCGAGGTTTTCCTTCAGCGGCGCGGCGCCCTGCTGCAAGCGATAGCCGCGCTGGTGCAGGCTGTGGCCGGAAAGGTCGAGGGACAGAATCGCTTCGCCGCGATCCAGGCGCAGGTGAATGCGCAGATCCGGGTTGAGCTTGTCGATGCTTGGGCGGTCGCCCTGCGGGGTGCGCAGTTTGTCGACGATGGCGTCCTTGACCTTCAGGGCGCCGAAGTGGGTGTTGTCGATGCCCGAACCGTGGCCGCTGAATTCCACGGCCAGGGTGCCATCGGCCAGCATGTGATCCTGCCAGTCGACGTCGAGTACACCGTGGTACAGGTCTTCGGCGTTTTTCATCGGGAAACGCTTGAGCACCAGCAGCACCCGGTTGGCCAGACGCGACCAGAGGCACAGGCGATAAGCGGTTTCCATGGTCGCCATACCACGCACGGCGGAGGTGTGTTCGCGGGCCTCTTCAAGGCCAAGCCCGACGGCTTCCTCGATGAGCAGGCCTTCAAGGCCTTTGGGGCAAGTGAGGAAGAGTTCGAAACGGTCGGACATGGTTTTTCCAGAGCCTTTGGCTAATGAACCGGCAACGCATTGCCGATCCGGTTTTCAATCAGGCGCTTTTCTACAAGAGCGCCCGCGTGGCACGAAGGTGTGCCGTTCCATCCCCGCTGCTCGGGTTAAAAGAGCTTAGATGCCGGGACAGATAAAAAAGTTGAAGCAACAAAATGACTCAAAGCAACCCTTCGTCGAATAGTACCCCAGCGTAAACGTGGGTCATTCTCACTAAAGGATTAACCTCATCATCCAGCGCGGGGCCGATCATACCGGGGTTTGGCCAATAGACGCTGGATAAATACGCGGTTACTTATGGCCATAGCATCTTTTTCGTTACGTCCTTATGACAAAACGGTCATTCCATCGATGTGACTCATTGGTTAGAACTGGACACAGGTTGACGTCGCAACGGCGTCAACACCTTGGCTCGCCACGCCGGCAGCGAGCCGCCAACGGCAGAGTTTTTCTGCCAGACCTCAATTGAGGTCGACGCGACAAAAACAGTCAACAAGTGAGGGAAACACCCTATGAGAAGACTTAAGCGTGATCCGTTGGAAAGAGCATTTTTGCGCGGATATCAATATGGCGTTGGTGGCAAATCCCGTGAGCTTTGCCCATTTACTCTACCGTCGGTACGTCAAGCCTGGATCAACGGCTGGCGAGAAGGACGCGGCGACAACTGGGACGGTATGACCGGCACTGCGGGAATCCACAGACTCAACGAACTTCACGCCGTCGGCTGACACAGGGCACTTATTCCGACACGACAATCTGATTTCGTAACAACCTGATCACCATGCACGTCCTTCCCGGACGGCGGGCTACGGCCCAGGGGCTCCTTCGAGGAGCCCTTTTTTATGCCTGCCTTTTATTTCCGTCGATCAGCGCTTGGCGGCGATCGCGTCCACGGACTCGCGGATCAGCGCCGGGCCCTTATAGATGAAGCCGGAGTAGATCTGCACCAGGCTCGCGCCGGCAGCGATCTTCTCCGCCGCATGCTTGCCTTCGGTGATACCGCCCGCCGCGATGATCGGCAGCTTGCCGCCCAGCTCGGACGCCAGCACTTTCACGGTGTGAGTGCTCTTCTCACACACCGGCGCGCCGGACAGACCGCCCGCCTCGTCACCATGTTCCATGCCTTCGACGCCCACGCGGCTGAGGGTGGTGTTGGTGGCAATCACCGCGTCCATCCCGGTTTCGATCAGTGCTTGCGCAACCTGCGCGGTTTCTTCGTCGGTCATGTCCGGCGCGATCTTGATCGCCAGCGGTACATGTTTGCCATGGCGCAGGGCCAGTTCAGCGCGGCGCGTGGCCAGATCCGCCAACAATTGCTTGAGTGAGTCGCCAAATTGCAGGCTGCGCAGGCCCGGGGTGTTCGGCGAACTGACGTTGACCGTGACGTAGCTGGCGTGGGCGTAGACCTTGTCCAGGCAGATCAGGTAGTCGTCTACCGCGCGCTCGACCGGGGTGTCGAAGTTCTTGCCGATGTTGATCCCCAGCACGCCCTTGTATTTGGCCGCCGCCACCCGCGCCAGCAGGTTATCCACACCGAGGTTGTTGAAACCCATGCGGTTGATGATCGCCTCGGCTTCCGGCAGACGGAAAATCCGTGGTTTCGGGTTGCCCGGCTGCGGGCGCGGGGTCACGGTGCCGATTTCGACAAAACCGAACCCCAGCTGCGCGAAGCCGTCGATGGCCGCGCCGTTCTTGTCCAGACCGGCCGCCAGACCGACAGGGTTCGGGAACTCCAGGCCCATGACGGTCACCGGCAGCGACGCCGGGGCCTTGCACAGCAAGCCGTTGATGCCCAAACGCCCGCCCGCGCCGATCAGATCCAGCGACAGATCGTGGGAGGTTTCCGGGGAAAGTTTGAACAACAGCTGACGGGCCAGGGTGTACATGGGCGGCTATGACTCGGGCGGCGAAAAGAGGCGGCGATTATAGCCGGGCATCGCCCCGCCGCGCGAGGCGCACGGGTAAATCCGTGCGCATGGCATATGCCTTGCACCTTCCTCGGCATCAGCCCGCAGGCCAATGGTGGCGTGCAGGCAAGGACAATGGCGTCGTCTCTCGGTTTTGCGCGGGCAAAGCCTGGGACGACGTTTTTTTTGAGGGTGGCTTTCATGACTCAAACCTCCGCCGGGCCGCTGGCCTGGGTCAACGGCAGCGATGCCCCGGAAAAAAGCGCGATCAACCTCGGCTTCATGGCCCTGAGCGACTGCGCCTCGCTGGTGGTCGCGGCCACTCAGGGCTTTGCCCAGCCTTACGGCTTGACCCTGAATCTCAAGCGCCAGAGTTCCTGGGCCAACTTGCGGGACAATCTGGTCAGCGGCGAACTCGACGCCGCCCACAGCCTTTACGGCCTGATCTACGCGGTGCATCTGGGCATCGGCGGTGTCGCGCCGACCGACATGGCGGTACTGATGGGGCTGAACCAGAACGGTCAGAGCCTCAACCTGTCCCACGGTTTGCAGGGCCTAGGCGTGACCGGTCCTGAAGCGCTGCACCACCATGTGCACCAAACCCGCGCAAAACTGACCTTCGCCCAGACTTTCCCGACCGGCACCCATGCCATGTGGCTTTATTACTGGCTCGCGAGCCAGGGCATTCATCCGTTGCAGGATGTCGACAGCGTGGTGGTGCCGCCGCCGCAAATGGTCGCGCACTTGCAGGCCGGACGCATTGATGGCCTCTGCGTCGGCGAGCCGTGGGCGGCCAGCGCCGTGCAGCAGGATCTCGGGTTCACACTGGCGACCAGCCAGACCATCTGGCCCGATCACCCGGAAAAAGTCCTCGGCTGCACCCGCGCCTTCGTCGAGCAATACCCCAACACCGCCCGCGCGCTGGTGATGTCGATCCTCGAAGCCAGCCGTTTTATCGAAGAAAGCCCGGAAAACCGCCGCAGCACCGCGCAGTTGCTCAGCGCCAGCGAGTACCTCGACGCCCCGGTGTCCTGCATCGAACCGCGCTTTCTCGGCAACTACGCCGATGGCCTCGGCAATCGCTGGCAGGATCCGCACGCCCTGCGCTTTCACGGCGATGGCGCGGTGAATCTGCCGTACCTGTCGGATGGCATGTGGTTCATGACCCAGTTCCGCCGTTGGGGTTTGCTGCGCGATGACCCGGATTACCTCGCCGTCGCCCGTCAGGTGCAGCGACTGGAGATCTATCGCGACGCGGCGACTGCTGTGGGCGTCGCAGCCTGGGGCAAGGACATGCGCAGCAGCCACTTGATCGACGGCAAAATCTGGGACGGCAGCGACCCGGCCGCCTACGCCCGAAGCTTCAAGCTCCACGCGCTGAGCGACAGCGCGCCCCTTCTCGCCCACCGCTGACAGGAGACCGCGAACATGCTGCGCATTCTGCTGATCAACGACACCGCGAAAAAAGTCGGACGCCTGAAAGCCGCGCTGACCGAGGCCGGTTTCGAGGTGATCGACGAGTCGGGCCTGACCATCGACCTGCCGGCGCGCGTCGAAACGGTGCGTCCGGACGTGATCCTGATCGATACCGAGTCACCGAGCCGCGATGTGATGGAGCAAGTGGTGCTGGTCAGCCGCGACCAGCCCCGGCCGATCGTGATGTTCACCGACGAACATGACCCCGGCGTGATGCGTCAGGCGATCAAGTCCGGGGTCAGTGCCTACATCGTCGAAGGCATTCACGCACAACGCCTGCAGCCGATTCTCGACGTGGCCATGGCCCGCTTCGAAAGCGACCAGGCCTTGCGCGCCCAGCTTCAGGCCCGCGACCAGCAATTGGCCGAGCGCAAGCGCATCGAACTGGCCAAAGGACTGCTGATGAAAATGAAGGACTGCAACGAGGAAGAGGCCTACACCCTGATGCGCCGCCAGGCCATGAGCCGCCAGCAGAAACTGATTCAGGTGGCGGAGCAGATCATTGCGATGAGCGAGCTGCTTGGCTGAGCTGGCACAAATCTCGCTAAGCAATCCCTACAGGTAACCAACGGCGGTTGCCCCACCTACGACAAAGACGTCGCTCACCTTCTTCGCCCCTTTCGGCGATCCGGGTAGCGGCGTTTTTGCGTTTTGGCCCCACAGCCCGGGGCCGGTGGTGCGGCCGTGGCGGCGCCCCACTGTGCTGGTTCTGACTCCTTCTCGAGATTCTCTACAGCTGAGGTGCGCGATGAATAAAAGCTTCTGGAAATCCGGCCACACCCCGACCCTGTTCGCGGCATTCCTGTATTTCGACCTGAGCTTCATGGTCTGGTACCTGCTCGGCCCGCTGGCGGTGCAGATTGCCGCCGACCTGCACCTGACCACCCAACAGCGCGGCCTCGTGGTGGCCACGCCGATTCTGGCCGGCGCGGTGCTGCGCTTTGCGATGGGCATGCTCGCCGATCGCCTGTCGCCGAAAACCGCCGGGCTGATCGGCCAGGTGATCGTGATCTGCGCACTGTTCGGCGCCTGGAAGCTTGGCATCCACAGTTACGAACAGGCCCTGCTGCTCGGTTTGTTCCTCGGCATGGCCGGCGCCTCGTTCGCCGTGGCCCTACCGCTGGCCTCGCAGTGGTATCCGCCGGAGCATCAGGGCAAGGCGATGGGCATCGCCGGGGCCGGCAATTCCGGGACTGTGTTCGCGGCACTGATCGCCCCGGTGCTGGCGGCGGCGTTCGGCTGGAGCAATGTGTTCGGGTTCGCCCTGATTCCGCTGATCCTGACCCTGGTGCTGTTCGCCTGGCTGGCGAAAAACGCGCCGGAGCGGCCGAAAGCCAAGTCCATGGCCGACTACTTCAAGGCCCTGGGCGATCGCGACAGCTGGTGGTTCATGTTTTTCTACAGCGTCACCTTCGGCGGCTTCATCGGCCTGGCCAGCGCCCTGCCCGGCTACTTCAACGATCAATACGGCCTGAGCCCGGTGACCGCCGGTTATTACACCGCGGCCTGCGTGTTCGGCGGCAGCCTGATGCGTCCACTGGGCGGCGCGCTGGCTGATCGTTTCGGTGGTATTCGCACGCTCTTGGCGATGTACACGGTGGCCGCAGTTTGTATCGCAGCGGTCGGTTTCAACCTGCCAAGTTCCTACGCGGCGCTGGCACTTTTCGTCTGCACCATGCTCGGTCTCGGCGCAGGTAACGGCGCGGTGTTCCAACTGGTGCCGCAACGTTTCCGGCGCGAAATCGGCGTGATGACCGGACTGATCGGCATGGCCGGGGGTATCGGCGGTTTTGCCCTGGCGGCAGGCATGGGCGCGATCAAACAGAGCACCGGCAGCTATCAACTGGCGCTTTGGCTGTTCGCCAGCCTGGGTGTGTTGGCGTGGTTCGGTCTGCACGGGGTCAAACGTCGCTGGAGAACCACCTGGGGTTCGGCGGCCGTGACCGCTGCCCGGGTCTGAAGCCCGAATGGCTCTGCAACTGAGCTTTGCCGAAGCCAGCGCCACCGGCCCCCGTGTGGAAAACCAGGACGCCTTGCGCCTGGTGACCCCGGCCCCGGCGCTGGCGGCCAGCAAGGGTTTCCTGTTCGCCATCGCCGACGGCGTCAGCCAGTGCGCCGATGGCGGGCTGGCCGCACGTTCGACCTTGCAGGCGCTGGCACTGGACTATTACGCCACTCCGGAAACCTGGAGCGTGGCCCAGGCCCTCGATCGTCTGCTGCTCGCACAAAACCGCTGGTTGCAGGCCAACGGTAGCGGACAGCCGCTGCTCACCACGGTCAGTGCGCTGGTACTGCGCGGCCGGCGATTTACCTTGGCCCACGTAGGCGATTGCCGGGTCTATCGCTGGCACGCCGAGACCTTGCAGCGGATCAGCGAAGATCACGTCTGGGATCAACCGGGCATGCAGCATGTGCTCAAGCGGGCATTGGGACTGGATCAGCATCTGGTGCTGGATTTTCTCGATGGCGAACTGCGTGACGGCGAATGTTTTGTACTGCTCAGCGATGGCGTGTGGGCTGCGCTTGGCGATACCACCATCGCCGGGATTCTGCGCGATCAACCGGACCTGCACAGTGCCGCGCAAACGTTGGTCAACGCCGCGCACTTGGCCGGCAGTCAAGACAACGCCAGCGCGCTGTTGGTGCGGGTGGATGCCGTCGGCGAGGCCAGCCTTGGCGATGCACTGATTCATTTGCAGCAGTGGCCGCTGCCCCCGCCGCTGAAACCGGGTCAGGCATTCGAAGGCTGGCAGGTGCAAGGGATCGTCGGTCAGAGCCAGCAATCATTGCTGTATCGCGTGCTCGATGGTCAGGGCCAAGCATGGCTGTTGAAGACTTTGCCTGCACAACTGGCAGACGATGCCCATGCTGGTCAGGCCTTGCTGGCGGAGGAATGGTTTCTCAAACGCGTCGCCGGGCGGCACTTTCCCGAAGTCCATAGCGCCGGCCAGCGTCAGCATTTGTACTACGTGATGCGTGAATATTCGGGGACGACCCTGGCTCAGTTGTTCGCACAAAGCGGCCCTCTGCCACTGGCTCAGTGGCAGGATCTGGCCGAACGCCTGCTGCGGGCTGTCGGCCTGTTGCATCGACGGCAGATCCTGCACCGCGACATCAAACCGGAAAACCTGCACCTGGGGGACGACGGCGAGTTGCGCCTGCTGGATTTCGGTCTGGCGTATTGCCCCGGTCTGTCGCAGGACGCACCGTCGACCCTGCCCGGAACCCCGAGCTACATCGCACCGGAAGCCTTTCAAAGCGCAGTACCCAGCGCACAACAGGATCTGTATGCGGTGGGCGTGACCTTGTATTTCTTGCTCACCGGGCATTTTCCCTACGGCGAGATCGAACCCTTCCAGCGCCCGCGTTTCGGGGTGCCGGTGAGTGCCGGTCGCTATCGCCCGGATCTGCCGGAGTGGCTGGCGCAGTGTCTGGAGCACGGTGTGGCAGCTGATCCTTTGCAACGCTATGAAACCGCCGAGGAATGGTTGCTGACGCTGGAGCAAGGTGAGCGCCGCAGCCTGAATGTACGCCCTCGCCCCTTGCTGGAACGTGAGCCGCTGAAGGTCTGGCGGACACTGGCGTTACTGGCACTGCTGGGCAATCTGGTGCTGCTGTTTCTGTTGTTTCATGGCTGATGCGGCGCTCCATTAACGGGCGTGCCGCTTCCATTCAGTGCAAAAACCACAATGAACATCTGGCCAATTCCAGCATTACCCCAGTGAAATCGCGGCTCAGCGCAACTTGGCACAACCACTGCATTAACGTTTCCAACTGACATAAAGCCCGACCTTCAACGACGAAGGCCAGGCTTCCCGAGAGAACGGGACAAGGACAAAGGCGTCCTCGCTAGGTAACTGGCGGGACGCCTTTTTTGTTTGCGCCATTTTTGTCGAGCAAGGCCTGACTGCCCACAAGAGGCAAGCCCGATGCTCCCGGAGAACCTGATGAAAAAACTCAAACTGGTGATGATCGGCAATGGCATGGCCGGGGTCCGCACCCTGGAAGAACTGCTCAAGCTGAGCAACGAGCTGTACGACATCACGGTCTTCGGCGCCGAACCGCACACCAACTACAACCGCATCCTGTTGTCGCCGGTGCTGGCCGGCGAACAGACCTTCGAAGAGATCGTGCTCAATGACCTCGACTGGTACCTGGAAAACAACATCAAACTGCTGCTCAACCGCAAAGTGGTGGAGATCGACCGGGTCAAACGCCGGGTGATCGCCGAGGACGGCACCGAGGCCGAGTACGACCGCCTGCTGATCGCCACCGGCTCGACCCCGTTCATCCTGCCGATCCCCGGCAACACCTTGCAGGGTGTGATCGGCTACCGCGACATCGCCGACACCCAGGCCATGATCGACACCGCAAAAACTCACAAGCACGCCGTGGTGATCGGCGGCGGCCTGCTCGGCCTCGAGGCCGCCAACGGCCTGATGCTGCGCGGCATGCACGTCACCGTGGTGCACCTCGGTGAGTGGCTGCTGGAGCGGCAACTGGACAAGACCAGCGGCCAACTCCTGCAAACCGCCCTCGAATCCCGTGGCCTGCACTTTCGCCTGTGCGAACAGACCCAGGCCCTGCATGACGCCGGCAATGGTCGCGTCGGCTCGGTGCAATTCAAGAACGGCGACATCATCCCCGCCGATCTGGTGGTCATGGCCGCCGGGATCCGCCCCAATACCGAACTGGCGGAAAAGGCCGGTATCCCGTGCAATCGCGGGATTCTGGTCAACGACACCCTGCAAACCTACGACCCGCGCATCTATGCCATCGGCGAATGCGCCAGCCACCGTGGCATCGCCTACGGCCTGGTGGCGCCGTTGTTCGAACAGGCCAAGGTCTGCGCCAATCACCTGGCGCAACTGGGTTTCGCCCGTTATCAGGGCTCGGTGACGTCGACCAAATTGAAAGTCACCGGCATCGACCTGTTTTCCGCCGGCGACTTCATGGGCGGCGAAGGCACCGAGACCATCACCCTCTCCGACCCGATCGGCGGGGTGTACAAAAAACTGGTGATCAAGGATGACGTGCTGGTCGGCGCCTGTCTGTACGGCGATACGGCAGATGGCGGTTGGTATTTCCGGCAGATTCGTGAGAATCACGCCATTGGTGAGATCCGCGATCACCTCATGTTCGGAGAAAACGCACTTGGCGATGTAGGACATCAGGGCCAGGACAAAGCCATGAGCATGGCCGACAACGCCGAGGTCTGCGGCTGTAACGGCGTGTGCAAGGGCACCATCGTCAAGGCCATTCAGGAACACGGACTGTTCAGCGTCGACGAGGTGAAAAAACACACCAAGGCCGCCAGCTCCTGCGGCTCCTGCGCCGGGCTGGTCGAGCAGATCCTGATCAACACCGTTGGCGGTGCAGCCGACGTCAAACCGAAAAGCGAAAAAGCCATCTGCGGTTGCAGCGACCTCAATCACGGCCAGATTCGCCAGGCCATTCGCGAACAGCATCTGCTGACCATCGCCGGCACCATGAGTTACCTCAACTGGCGCACCCCGAACGGCTGCGCCACCTGCCGCCCGGCCCTCAACTACTACTTGATTTCCACCTGGCCCGGCGAAGCCAAGGACGATCCGCAGTCGCGCCTGATCAACGAACGGGCCCACGCCAACATTCAGAAGGACGGCACTTATTCGGTGGTGCCACGGATGTGGGGCGGCGTGACCAACCCGTCGGAACTGCGGCGTATCGCCGACGTGGCGGACAAATATCAGGTGCCGATGGTCAAGGTCACCGGCGGCCAGCGCATCGACCTGCTGGGGATCAAGAAACAGGATCTGCCCGGTGTGTGGAAAGACCTCGACATGCCGTCCGGCCACGCCTACGGCAAATCGATCCGCACCGTGAAAACCTGCGTCGGCAGCGAGTTCTGCCGCTTCGGCACGCAGAATTCGACCCAGTTGGGCATCGACCTCGAGCACGATCTGTTCAACATGTGGTCGCCGCACAAAGTGAAACTGGCGGTCTCCGGATGCCCACGCAACTGTTCGGAAGCGGGGATCAAGGACGTAGGAATCATCGGCGTCGATTCCGGCTGGGAGATGTACATCGGCGGCAACGGCGGGATCAAGACCGAAGTCGCCGAGTTCTTCGTCAAGCTCAAGACCGCCGAGGAGGTGCGCGAGTACAACGGCGCGTTCCTGCAGTTGTACCGTGAGGAAGCCTTCTACCTCGAACGTACCGTGCACTACCTGCAACGGGTCGGCATGGAGCACATCAAAAAAGCCGTGCTGGAAGATCCCGAGCGCCGCAAGGCCCTGAACGAGCGCCTGCAATTCTCCCTGTCGTTCGAACAGGATCCGTGGAAAGAGCGCCTCGCCCAGCCACAACTGAAGAAAGAATTCGACGTGATCCCCGTGAAAAACCTGGAGGTGCCGGCATGAACTGGCTCGATATCTGTGCCCTGGAAGAGATCAATGCCCTCGGTTCGCGGATCATTGCCGGGCCCAAAGGTGACATTGCGATCTTTCGCACAAGCGACGACGAAGTTTTCGCACTCGATGACCGCTGCCCGCACAAGGGCGGCCCATTGTCCCAAGGCCTGATCTACGGCAAACGTGTCGCCTGCCCGCTGCACAACTGGCAGATCGACCTGCAATCCGGCGAAGCCCAGGCACCGGACGTCGGTTGCGCTCACCATCACCCGGCCCGGGTCGAGAACGGCCGTGTGCAACTGGCCCTGCGGGACGCCGTCTGATGAACCGCCAGACGACCGCCTCGACCTGCTGCTACTGCGGGGTCGGCTGCGGCGTGCTGATCGAGCATGACGGCGAGCGCATTCTCGGCGTCAGCGGCGATCCGGCGCATCCGGCCAACTTCGGCAAACTGTGCAGCAAAGGCTCGACCCTGCACCTGACCGGTGATTTGGCAGCACGGGCGTTGTACCCGGAATTGCGCCTGGGCAAAGGCCTGGCGCGCAGTCGCTGCGACTGGAACACCGCGCTGGATCACGCCACCAACGTGTTCGCCGACACCATCGCCGAACATGGCCCGGACAGCGTGGCGTTCTACATCTCCGGGCAGTTGCTGACCGAGGATTACTACGCCTTCAACAAACTGGCGCGGGCGCTGGTCGGGACCAATAACATCGACAGCAATTCGCGGCTGTGCATGTCTTCGGCGGTGGTCGGCTACAAACGCAGCCTCGGCGCCGACGCACCACCGTGCAGCTACGAAGACCTGGAGTTGAGCGATTGCGTGGTGATCGTCGGCAGTAACATGGCCTACGCCCACCCGGTACTTTTTCGCCGCCTCGAAGAAGCCAAATCCCACCGCCCGCAGATGAAAGTCGTCGTTATTGATCCACGGCGCACCGACACCTGCGATCTGGCGGACCTGCATCTGGCGATTCTGCCGGGCACCGATGTCGCGTTGTTCCATGGGATTTTGCATCTGCTGTTGTGGGAAGACTGGATCGACCGCGACTTCATCAAGGCGCACACCGACGGGCTCGCCGAGCTGAAAAGCCTGGTGCGCGATTACACGCCGGCCATGGTGTCGCAGTTGTGCGGGATCAGCGTCGAGCAGTTGCAGCAATGTGCGGAATGGATCGGCACCGCGCCGAGTTTTCTGTCGCTGTGGTGCATGGGCCTGAACCAGTCCACCGCTGGCAGCGCGAAGAACAGTGCGCTGATCAATCTGCACCTGGCCACCGGGCAAATCGGCCGGCCGGGTGCAGGACCTTTCTCTTTGACCGGTCAGCCAAATGCCATGGGCGGACGGGAAACCGGCAGCCTCTCAAACCTGTTGCCCGGGCATCGCGAAGTGGCCAATCCGGAGCACCGCGCCGAAGTGGCGGCGTATTGGGGTGTGGATAAGCTGCCGGAAAGTACCGGCCTCAGTACTATCGAACTGTTTGAACAAGTGCGTAGCGGCAAGATCAAGGCGCTGTGGATTGCCTGCACCAACCCCGCACAATCGATGCCTGACCAGAACGCTGTGCGCGCCGCGCTGGAGGCTTGTCCGTTCGTGGTTTTGCAGGAGGCATTCCGTACCACCGAAACCGCAGCGTTTGCCGATCTGCTGTTGCCGGCGGCCAGTTGGGGCGAGAAGGAAGGTTCGGTGACCAACTCCGAGCGGCGGATTTCCCACGTCCGCCAGGCCATTGCTGCACCGGGTGAAGCGCGTCCGGACTGGGCGATCACGGTGGATTTCGCACAACGCCTGGAGAAACGTCTGCGCCCGCAACAGCCGGGTCTGTTTGCGTTCGAGCAACCGGGTCAGTTGTTTGACGAGTACAAACAACTGACCCGTGGCCGCGATCTGGATTTGTCCGGGATCAGCCATGGGTTGATTGATGAGCTTGGGCCACAACAATGGCCCTTCCCCGCTGGCGCCCGCCAAGGCACAGCCCGGCTGTATGTCGATGGGATCTTTCCTACGGCGAACGGGCGCGCGCAGTTCGTTGCCGATCCCTATCGCGCCGCCAAGGAACAACGCGACGCACGCTTTCCACTGACCCTGATCACCGGCCGCCTGCGTGATCAATGGCACGGTATGAGTCGCACCGGTACCGCAGCGCAGCTATTCGGTCATGTCAGCGAAGCAGTGTTGAGCCTGCACCCGGACGAGGTGCGCCGCCACCGCTTGCAGCCGGGGGATCTGGTGAATCTGAAAAGTCGTCGGGGCGCAATGATTGTGGCGGTCGCCAGCGATGACAGCGTGCGTCCGGGCCAGGCGTTCCTGCCGATGCACTGGGGCGATCGTTTCCTCAAGGGCGGCGTGAATAGCTTGACCCTGCCCGCCTTCGATCCTTTGTCGAAACAGCCGGAACTCAAGCACAGCGGTGTACGGCTGGAACCGGTGAATTTGCCCTGGCAACTGTTCGCACTGATCGAGGGCGATGTTCAACGGCATTTCGAGGCGCTTCGACCGCTCTGTGAGGCGTTTTCCTACGCAAGTCTCAGCCTTGTCGGACGTGAACGGCCTGCGCTGCTGATACGCGCAGCCAGCGCCGTGGCGCCGGAGCCGCAATTGCTGCGTGAAATCGACCAGTGCCTGGCCCTGATCGACGGGCCGGTGCTGGCCTATGACGATCCTCGCCGCGCCATCGGCAAACGGGTACGGATTGAAAACGGACGAATCACCGCGATCCGTCTGGCCGGTGAAACCCTTGCCCAACACTGGTTGCAAGGCCTGTGGCTGGAGGGTCGTGCCGACGAACAACTGCGGCGCTGGCTGCTGGCACCGATGAGTGCGCCGCCGGGCAATGCCGGCGCGCAGGTTGTGGCGGACAAAACCTTGTGCAACTGCAAGAACGTCAGCCACAGCGCGGTCTGCGCCGGTATCCGTGAAGGTCTGGATCTGCAGGGTTTGAAAAACAAGTTGGGGTGCGGGACGCAATGCGGCTCCTGCGTCCCGGAAATCAAGCGTTTGCTGGCCGCCGAAGTGCGTCCGGTCGCCGTCATCTGAAGAGGAAAACACCATGAACGCGAAAGTCTGGCTGGTGGGCGCGGGCCCCGGTGATCCTGAACTGCTGACGCTCAAAGCGGTGCGTGCCTTGCGCGAAGCCGAGGTGGTGCTGATCGACGATCTGGTCAATGAGGCGGTGCTTGAGCACTGCCCTGCTGCGCGAATCATCGCGGTCGGCAAACGCGGCGGCTGCCGCTCGACGCCCCAGGCGTTCATCCATCGGCTAATGCTGCGTTATGCGCGTCAGGGTAAATGCGTAGTACGGCTCAAGGGCGGCGATCCATGCATTTTCGGGCGTGGGGGTGAGGAAGCGCAGTGGTTGCGCGAGCGCGGGGTCGAGGTGGAGCTGGTCAATGGCATCACCGCCGGACTGGCCGGCGCGACCCAGTGTGATATTCCGCTGACGTTACGCGGCGTGGCCCGGGGCGTGACGCTGGTCACGGCTCATACCCAGGACGACAGTCAGTTGAACTGGCGGGCGCTGGCGCAAGGCGGGACGACGCTGGTGATTTACATGGGAGTGGCGAAGCTCGGCGAGATTCGCGAGCAACTGCTGGCGGGCGGTATGGCAGCGGATACGCCGGTGGCGATGATCGAGAATGCCTCGTTGCCAGAGCAGCGCGAATGTCGCAGCAAGCTGACAGCCATGGAAGACGATGCCCTTGGTTTCCAGCTCAAGAGTCCTGCGATTCTGGTCATAGGTGCCGTCGCCGCGGCTGTGACCCAGTTCGACTCGATTAGCTGGCCAGCTGATCGCCTGGCCTGACAATCCCGGTTTCACCAAATCGCAGGCAAAGAAAAGCCCGGCCTAAGCCGGGCTTTTCTCGGAGCGGCAGCTAATTACTTAGCTTGAGCTTCAACCTGCGCTTCTACGCGACGGTTAACAGCACGGCCAGCTTCAGTTTTGTTGTCAGCAACTGGACGGGTTTCGCCGTAGCCAACAGAGTCAACGCGGGACGATTCAACACCGTACTGGTTGGTCAGAACTTGCTTAACGGCGTTCGCACGACGCTCGGACAGTTTCTGGTTGTAAGCGTCAGGACCGACGGAGTCAGTGTGACCTTCAACAGTGGTGCGAGTCGATGGGTACTGCTTCATGAAGTCAGCCAGGTTTTTGATGTCGCCGTAGCTGTTTGGCTTAACAACCGACTTGTCGAAGTCAAACTTCACGTCCAGCTCAACACGAACAACTTCAGCAACTGCTGGGCAGCCATCAGCGTCAACAGTTACGTTGGCTGGGGTGTCCGGGCACTTGTCAACGTTGTCGCAAACGCCGTCGTTGTCGCTGTCGGAGCAGACTTCAGCCGGAGCTGGAACTGGAGCAGCAGCTGGCTTGGAGCCGCCACCGAAGTTCACACCGATACCGACGCTAGGAGCCCACTCGGTGTCGCCCTGGTCGATGTTGTATTGAGCTTCAACGCCAGCACGGGCGTAGAAGTTCTCGGTGAAGTACAGCTTGGCACCGCCGCCAACGTTGGCGAAGGTAGAGCGGTTACGACCGCCAGTGCCGTTCTGACCGATGCTCTGATCGGAGAAACCAGCCGAGACGTATGGACGCAGCATGTCGCCTGGGTTGTTGAAGTGGTACAGAGCATCCAGAGCGGTGTTGGCGCCCTTGATGTTACGACCGTCGTCGGAACGCACGTTGTGCACTTCGTCGTAGCCCAGACGCAGTTCAACGTCGTCGGTCAGGAAGTAACCGACCGAGCCGCCGAACAGGTTGCCGTTGTTCTTGAAGTTACGAGCGCTGTCGAATTGTTCTTTCTTTGCGAAGCCTTCGATTTCAACTGCGCCTTGGCCTTGTGCCAGAGCGCCGAAAGAAGTGGCGGCAATCAAAGAACCAATGGCCAAGCCCAAGGTGTTTTTCAGTTTCATCCGTTAAATCCCCATCTGGTGATTGTGAAGCAGTCCCGCAAACCGGGGGACAACTCGGCGGCAAGTCTATCAGAACTTGCCTACACGTAAGAGATATTTGCGCCGAACTAAGTTTCAGCAATGCCTGCAAATTTCTCACGCAATTTATCAAGAGCGCGTTTGTAACGCATTTTTGTCGCACTCAAACCCATGTGCATGATGTCTGCGATCTCCTGGAACTCCAGCTCTGCGACAAATCGTAGCACCAGAATTTCCCGGTCAATCGGGTTCACATACACCAGCCAGCGATCCAGTCCGCCCTTCTCCTCGGGTTTCGGCGCCTTTTCTTCGGACGCTTCCTCGAGGGGGTCAAGACTCAGTGCGTCCATCAAGCGACGCTTTCGCCGTTCCTTCCGATACTGTGTGATGCACTCGTTGTACGTGATGCTATATAGCCATGTCTTGAACTTCGATTTCCCCTCGAAGTTCTTCAGGCCGTACAGCACCTTCAACATCACCTCCTGACAGACATCGTCCGCGTCGCGATCGTTCCCGAGATATCGCGCACAAACGTTAAATAATGTCCGCTGGTAACGCCGCATCAATTCTTCATACGCGCGCGTCACGTGAAAAAGCTCGGTATGCGAGCGCGCGACCAACTCCTCATCAGAGAGCTCGCGGGGGTCGTAGCGCGTGGATAGCGTTTGGGCTTTATTCAAAACAAGTCGTGCCGACAGTCAGGTCAATGTCCACCGCAGCCAGCGACAGCTGGCATTTTGCGGCGGCATACATTAGCAGGGTTTGCCGGGTTAGCGGCTACTCACATGCTGCTCCAGCAGGATCCGATTGGAGAGAGAGACTAGCTCACCCTCATCGGTCAGCAATGTGGTCTTAACCGTGCCGATCTCTTCGATCTGGCCTTCGACCTCGCCAATACGCACTTGTTGCCCAACCTGATACAACTCACGCACATAGATTCCCGCAAGAATCTGACCGGCAATTTCCCGGCTTCCCAAACCCATGGCCAGCGCAACCGCCAGACCAACGGTAATCAATACGATAACGATCACATGGTTCAGCAGGTCGGTCTTGACCTCCAGCTGACTGATCGCGACCGAAATGCTGATGATGATCACCAGGCCCTGGGCAATTCGCCCAAGTCCTGAAGCGTAGTCCAGGCCTACGCCTTCTGCCGCCCCGCGAACCAGGCCATTGGCCAGTTGCGCAAGAAGGACCCCCACCAGCAACACCAGCGCCGCGCCGAACACTTTTGGTAAATACAGCGCGAGCATGTCAAGCGTAGCTGAAACTCGCTCAAGTCCAAGGGATTCTGCTGCCGAAACAAGAAAAATCAGCAGAACGAACCAATAGACGATTTTGCCGATCAACGTCGAGATCGGCACTTGCAGCCCCGCGCGGGACATCAGCTTGGTCAGGCCGGTGCCACCCATCAGCCGATCGAGCCCCAGTTTGGCCAGCAATTTGGACAGCAAGGTGTCCAGCAGCTTGGCCACGACAAAACCCAACAGCAGCACAACCAGTGCGCCGAACAGGTTCGGAATGAAGTTAGCGACTTTGGTCCACAACGCAGTCATTGCAGTGACGAGGCTCTGAGTCCAGAGATCAAGTTCCATATTCAATCAGCCTTATCAGCAGTGCGAGCGGTAGGTTTACGGAGACGGGAGACCGGCGCGACATGGGCCGAGCCGTTATTCAGGGCGATCATCAGCGCGGGCAGCCAGCGGCCCAGCAGGCTGAACAGATCGCCGGCGCCAACCTGGCGGTTGGCGGTTTTGAGTACGCGGCCCAGGCAGGCATCGTCGTCGCGACCGGACGGCGAGGCGTTGAGCATGTCGCGCAAAGACTGTTCAAACGGATCGTGCATACGCACCTCTCGTGATGTCTGTGAAAGACGCGGGCAAATTTGGTCGGGTCACATGGCGCATCTTCATACCCAGCGCAAACGGCGAAACAACCACCATTGTCCGAACGCCAGGGCGAGCACCGTCAGACAGGCGATCAGGAAACCATAAGGGCTGCTCGAGAACGGAATGCCGCCGACGTTGATGCCCAGCAGACCGGTAATAAAACTCATCGGCAAAAAGATGCAGGTGATGATCCCGAAGCGGTACATCGTGCGATTCATGTGCACGCTCAAGCGCCGGTCTTCAGCCTCCAGCACAAGCCCCACGCGCTCTCGGGTCAATTCGAGCTCTTCGAGATAACGGGTCAGGCTGTTGTTCAATTCGTTCCAGTAGTCGGCATCGTCATCGACGAACCACGGCAGTTTTATCCGCGTCAGCTGTCCGAAAATATCCCGCTGCGGTGCCAGAAAACGCTTCAGCCCGGCAGCCCGGCGACGGATGTGCAAAATGGCACCATGCTCGGGGGTATACCGTTCGTCGGCATCCAGTTTTTCTTCCTCTTCATCGACCACTTCGGAGAGGCAAGTCACCAGATCCTGCACCTTGTTGGTGAGGAATTGCGCCAGATAGAGCATCAGTTCGGACGAGGTTTTCGGCCCCTTGCCCTCGCCCAGCATCACCAGCAACTCATCGGTGGCGCGCAATGGACGCAAACGCAGGGAAATCACCCGCTGGGCCGAAGCGAAAATCCGCACCGACACCATGTCTTCCGGCTCGGCACCCGGGTTGAGGTTGACCCCGCGCAAAAACAACAGCAGCTCGGAATCCGGCAGCGGCAACAGGCGTGGTCGGGTGTTTTCTTCCAGCAGCAGATCGCAGGTGAACTCGTTGAGCCCACTGGATTTGCGCAGCCAGGTCTGGGTCTGCGGGTGACTGCGATCCCAATGCAGCCACAAGCTTTCATGAGCCTGCAGCTGCAGATCGTCGAGATCAGTCCGGGCTATCGAACGCGCACCGCCTTTACCGTCAAGCACCAGGGCATGCACCAGCCCCCATTGCGCGTTTTCTTCCTCGAACATCCTCACCCCTGTGGTTACCGCGATTTATTCAGGCATTTTCAGCGGACTTGGCGAGATGATCACGCCATTGTTGTCCGCATAGATGTACTGGCCGGGATGGAAAGTGACACCCGCAAACGTCACCGGCACGTTGAGGTCGCCGATACCGCGCTTGTCGGTTTTCATCGGGTGGCTGGCCAGGGCCTGCACGCCAAGATCGGTCTGGGCGATGACGTCCACATCACGAATGCAGCCGTAGATGACCAGCCCTTCCCAACCATTTTTCGAGGCTTTCTCGGCGAGCATGTCGCCCAGCAGCGCACGGCGCAGGGAACCGCCACCGTCCACCACCAGCACCTTGCCATTACCCTTGAGCTCGACCTGTTCCTTGACCAGCGAGTTGTCTTCGAAGCACTTGATGGTCACGATCTCGCCGCCGAACGAATCACGGCCGCCGAAATTGCTGAACATCGGGTCCAGCACCTGAACCAGCTCCGGATAGGCGTCGCACAGGTCAGGCGTAAGGTAATGGTTCATCGAATAACTCCTGTAACAAGGAAGACGATCAAGGATGTCGCACTCTTTTGAAACGAGTCCCGGCGGTCGTTGTTTACCTTAGCCCATGTCATGGTCGCTGAACGAACCTGAACACAAGCTGAAACGTAATAGCGAAACAGTCACTAAATATGACCAGAACCGTCCAATGCGTCATATCTTAGCCGCAAGCCGACTCGAACGAAATGCCCTTTTCAGGGCGCCGCGTTCAGACCGCTGCCGCCAGATCCGGCTTCTCGCCAAGCAATGGCGTGTGCTGATCCGCCAGCCAACGCGCCACCAGCGGCCAGACCTCAGCCTGCGCTGCCTTGCTGACCAGCATCTCGACATGCCCGAACTGATCGTTGAAACCCTGTTCACGGCCCAGGTTGATGAACTGCTTGTGCTCGGAGCCGATCTGTTCGAACAGTTTCTGGCACGCCCAGGCCGGATCCTGATGATCGCCCGCCGCGCTCACTGCCAGCACCGGCACCTGCACATCGGCAAGGCCCGCCCACCAATCCTTGTCCTTGTCGCCGAAACGGCCGAACAGGCCATACCAGCGCATGCTTTCCAGCGCCAGGCCGATCGGCTCGTCCTCGGGGCCGCGCTTGAGCCGCGAACCAGACAATTGGGCAAAACGCTTGAGAATGAAGCGCCCGCTCCACTCCACCGGCGGAATTTTCAGCGGCCAGTACGTGCGGCTGACCTGGGTGCCGAAAAACGCCGCCGAGGCCACCGCCGGCTCACCTAGGTATTCGCCGCCCAGCGCGGCCGCCAACGTGATGCCACCCAGCGAGTGGCCGATCCAGTGCGGAATCTGCCCGCTCTGCTCCCGGACGAACGCGGCGATGGCCGGCAGATCGTAACGGGCATAGTCGGCGACGCGGTTGCGGCGGTAGTCCTCGTTGCGCTGGGACAGACCGTGACCGCGCATTTCCGGGATCCACACATCGAAGCCCAGCCGCGTCAAATACGCGCCCAGGCCCAGGCCCTTCGGCGAAAACCAGAAGCGCCGGTTGGAGAAACTGCCGTGCAGCAAGATCACCGGCACGCCGCGCGACGCCGGCTCATCCGCCATGCCGAGACGGGTCACCGCGATTTCCACGGACCAGTCAGGGCTGTTGCCCGGTTTCAAACGGTAAACGTCTTCGCTCAGATCACCGCGTCGTTCGGCGCTGATCAGGGCGACAGGAAATAGGTTGCTGCTGCTTTGCATAATGCTCTTGCACAAAAAAGGGCGGCATCCGGAGAGCTCGCCCTACTTCAATCTTAAAGCCCCGACCCGGTTCAACGGGCCGGGGCTTCATTCACGGCTTATTCCGCCGCCTGGCCTTCGGCAAGGAAGAACCAGGTTTCCAGCACGGTGTCCGGGTTCAGCGACACGCTTTCGATGCCCTGCTCCATCAGCCACTTGGCCAGGTCAGGGTGGTCCGAAGGACCCTGACCGCAGATGCCGATGTACTTGCCGGCCTTGTTGCACGCAGCAATCGCGTTGGCCAACAGCTTCTTGACCGCCGGATTACGCTCGTCGAACAGGTGCGCAATGATCCCGGAGTCACGGTCCAGACCCAGTGTCAGCTGAGTCAGGTCGTTGGAGCCGATCGAGAAACCGTCGAAGAATTCGAGGAACTCTTCAGCCAGGATCGCGTTGGATGGCAGTTCGCACATCATGATCACGCGCAGACCGTTTTCGCCACGCTTGAGGCCATTCTCGGCCAGCAGATCAACAACCTGGCTGGCTTCGCCGAGGGTACGGACGAACGGCACCATGATTTCGACGTTGGTCAGGCCCATCTCGTTGCGCACGCGTTTCAGCGCACGGCACTCGAGTTCGAAGCAGTCACGGAACGATTCGCTGATGTAACGCGAAGCGCCACGGAAGCCCAGCATCGGGTTTTCTTCTTCCGGCTCGTAGAGTTTGCCGCCGATCAGGTTGGCGTATTCGTTGGACTTGAAGTCCGACAGACGCACGATGACCTTCTTCGGTGCGAACGCAGCGGCCAGGGTGCTGATGCCTTCAACCAGTTTCTCGACATAGAAGCCGACCGGATCGTCGTAACCGGCGATGCGCTTGTCGACGCTTTCCTTGATGTCCTGTGGCAGGCCGTCGTAGTTCAACAGCGCTTTCGGGTGAACACCGATCATGCGGTTGATGATGAATTCCAGACGGGCCAGGCCCACACCGGCGTTCGGCAGCTGCGCGAAGTCGAAGGCGCGGTCCGGGTTGCCGACGTTCATCATGATCTTGAACGGCAGCTCCGGCATGGCGTCGACGGAGTTCTTCTTGATGTCGAAACCCAGTTCGCCTTCGAAGATGTAACCGGTGTCGCCTTCGGCACAGGACACGGTCACGCCCTGGCCATCCTTCAGCAGTTGGGTGGCGTTGCCGCAACCGACAACAGCAGGAATACCCAGCTCACGAGCAATGATCGCCGCGTGGCAGGTACGGCCGCCACGGTTGGTGACGATGGCGCTGGCGCGCTTCATGACCGGTTCCCAGTCCGGGTCGGTCATGTCGGAGACCAGTACGTCGCCCGGCTGAACCTTGTCCATCTCGGAGACGTCCTTGATGATCCGCACCTTGCCGGCGCCGATGCGCTGGCCAATGGCACGGCCTTCCACCAGCACGGTGCCGGTTTCTTTCAACAGGTAACGTTCCATGACGTTGGCCTGGGTGCGGCTCTTCACGGTTTCCGGACGGGCCTGCACGATGTACAGCTTGCCGTCGTCACCGTCTTTGGCCCACTCGATGTCCATCGGGCAGCCATAGTGCTTCTCGATGATCATCGCCTGCTTGGCCAGCTCGCTGACTTCAGCGTCGGTCAGGCAGAAACGCGCGCGTTCGGCCTTGTCGACATCAACGGTTTTCACGGAACGACCGGCCTTGGCCTCGTCGCCGTAGATCATCTTGATGGCCTTGCTGCCCAGGTTGCGACGCAGGATCGCCGGGCGACCGGCTGCCAGCGTGCCCTTGTGGACGTAGAATTCGTCCGGGTTCACCGCGCCTTGTACAACGGTTTCGCCCAGGCCGTAGGCGCCGGTGATGAACACCACGTCACGGAAGCCGGATTCGGTATCGAGGGTGAACATCACGCCGGCAGTACCGGTTTCCGAACGCACCATGCGCTGCACGCCGGCCGACAGGGCGACCAGTTTGTGGTCGAAGCCCTGGTGGACGCGGTAGGAAATGGCACGGTCGTTGAACAGGGAAGCGAACACTTCCTTGGCCGCGCGGATGACGTTTTCCACGCCACGGATGTTCAGGAAAGTTTCCTGCTGACCGGCGAACGAAGCGTCCGGCAAGTCTTCGGCGGTGGCGGAGGAACGCACGGCCACGGCCACGTCAGGATTGCCGGCCGACAGCGCGGCGAACGCGGTGCGGATCTCGGTGTTCAGTTTTTCAGGGAATTCGGCTTCCATGATCCATTGGCGGATCTGAGCGCCGGTCTTGGCCAGGGCATTGACGTCATCGACGTCCAGCGCATCGAGGGCCTTGTGGATCTGATCGTTCAGACCGCTCAGTTCCAGGAAGTCGCGATAGGCTTGCGCCGTGGTGGCGAAGCCGCCGGGGACCGAAACACCGGCACCGGCCAGGTTACTGATCATCTCGCCCAGGGATGCGTTCTTGCCCCCCACATGCTCAACATCGTGTTTGCCGAGCTTATCGAGGGAAACTACGTACTCTACCAAGGTGATCTCTCCACTAACTGTGTTGGAAAAGCTCAGAAACCGGCGGCTCGGGGGAGCGTTGGCCGGCTGTATGGCCTGGACCTGGAAAATAAGTGAGAATGCGGGCCAATGGCGGCCGGCAAATCGCGCCTATCATATCCAGAAATACTCATTAGCTTAAGGCCCAAGGTGCAAATGAAACGATCTGCTTTCTTTATCTCCGATGGCACCGGCATCACCGCCGAAACCCTGGGTCAAAGCCTTCTGGCGCAGTTCGAAAACATTACCTTCAGCAAATTCACGCGGCCGTACATCGACAGCGTTGAAAAAGCGCGGGCCATGGTACAACAAATCAACAAAGCCGCTGAAACCGACGGTTTCCGGCCGATCATCTTCGACACCATCGTCAATCAGGACATTCGTGAGATTCTCGCAACCTCCAATGGTTTCATGATCGACATCTTCTCGACGTTCCTCGCCCCGCTCGAGCAGGAACTGACCGAGCATTCTTCCTACACCGTCGGCAAGTCCCACTCCATCGGTCACAACTCCAATTACATGGAGCGGATCGAGGCCGTGAACTTCGCCCTCGACAACGACGATGGCGCCCGCACCCACTATTACGACAAGGCCGACCTGATACTAGTGGGCGTGTCGCGTTGTGGTAAGACGCCGACGTGCCTGTACATGGCGATGCAGTTCGGCATCCGCGCGGCCAACTACCCGCTGACCGAAGACGACATGGAACGCCTGCAACTGCCGGCCGCCCTGCGCGCCCACCAGCACAAGCTGTTCGGCCTGACCATCGACCCGGACCGCCTCACCGCGATCCGCAACGAACGCAAGCCCAACAGCCGTTATTCGAGCTACGCCCAGTGCGAGTTCGAGGTGCGCGAGGTGGAAAACCTGTTCCGCCGCGAGAACATCCCGAACATCAACTCCACGCATTTCTCGGTAGAAGAAATTTCCGCGAAGATCCTCGTGGAAAAAGGCGTGGAGCGGCGCTTCAAATAACCAATAAATCGACAAACCGGTTCACCGGCGTGGTTTCAAGCCGCGCCTGATCCTTGCACAGCACAAGAATCTCCCCGCTGCGCTGCCCGGTGAAACGGGTGGCCAGATTTGCCCTGAACTTGTCCTCCAGCAATGGAATGCCCTCGGCGCGACGCCGGCGATGGCCAATCGGGTATTCCACCACCACGTTCTCCGTGCTCGAACCGTCCTTGAAAAACACCTGCACCGCGTTGGCAATCGAGCGTTTGTCGGCCTCCAGGTATTCACGGGTGAAGCGCGGGTCCTCGACGATGACCATTTTCTCGCGCAGCACATCGATGACCGGATGGGCCTTGTGGAAATCGTCTTCGTACTGCTCGGCCACCAGATTGCCGAACGCCAGCGGCACGGCGGTCATGTACTGGAGGCAGTGATCGCGGTCGGCGGCATTGGCCAGCGGCCCGACCTTGGAAATGATGCGAATCGCCGATTCGTGGGTGGTGATGACGATCCGGTCGATCTCATGCAGACGATTACGCACCTGCGGGTGCAAGGTCACGGCGGCTTCGCAGGCGGTTTGCGCGTGGAATTCGGCGGGGAAGCTGATTTTGAACAGCACGTTCTCCATCACGTAGCTGCCGAACGGTCGGGAAAAACTGAAGGCGCGCTTGTCTTCGGGCTTGAGCGCCAGATCGTTGTTGGTGTGGCTGAACAAAACGTCGTAAAAGCCCCATTGTTTGGCACTCAAGACGCCGGGGATTCCCATTTCGCCGCGCATCGCGATATCCGCCAGCCGCACGCCCCGGCTCGATGCATCCCCCGCCGCCCAGGATTTGCGTGAACCGGCGTTCGGCGCATGGCGGTACGTGCGCAATGCCTGGCCGTCGGCGAACGCGTGGGACAACGCTGATAACAGCTGCTCACGGTTGGCGCCCATCAGTTTGGCGGTCACGGCAGTCGAGGCCACCTTCACCAGAATGACGTGGTCGAGACCTACGCGATTGAACGAGTTTTCCAGTGCGATCACGCCTTGAATCTCATGGGCCATGATCATCGCTTCGAGCACATCGCGCACGGTCAGCGGCGCTTCGCCGTTCGCCAGGCGCTTTTGCGACAGGTGATCGGCCACCGCGAGAATCCCGCCGAGGTTGTCCGACGGATGCCCCCATTCGGCGGCGAGCCAGGTGTCGTTGTAATCGAGCCAGCGCACGATGCAACCGATGTCCCACGCCGCTTTCACCGGATCGAGGCGATAGGAGGTGCCAGGGACTCGGGCGCCGAATGGGACGACGGTGCCTTCGACGATTGGGCCAAGGTGCTTGGTGCATTCGGGGAAACGCAGGGCCAGCAGGCCGCAGCCCAGCGTGTCCATCAGGCAGTTGCGGGCGGTGTCGAGGGCTTCGGCAGATTCGATTTTGCAGGTGAGGACGTAATCGGCGATGTCCTGCAGGACACGGTCGTAGTCGGGGCGGTTGTTCAGGTCGACGTTGGCGCTCATTGCGGTTCTCCTGGGTGGGGAATGATGAGTGGTGGGGTCTTCCTCAGGGGGCCGGTTGGTTTTTTTGTTTAGAGCAGATCGTGGGTGTCTGCTTTGGGGTGTTTCTTCAGTTGGATTGTTGCCCTCACCCTAGCCCTCTCCCGGAGGGAGAGGGGACCGAATGGGGGATATTCAAGCGTTACGCCGACCTGAACGTCTTTCTGTGAATCCATAATCGCCAAGATGCTTCAGGTCGCAGGACATCTAATTACAACTCGGCCAGCCCCCTCTCCCTCCGGGAGAGGGGGCTGGGGTGAGGGAGCTCTTGATCTTAAAAAGAGTCGCCAGGAACGCGCACGTAACCTTCCATCAGGACGCGTGCACTGCGGCTCATGATCGCTTTCTTCACAACCCATTCGCCATTTTCAAGGCTGGCCTCAGCCCCCACACGCAACGTCCCGGACGGATGCCCGAACCGCACGGCATTGCGTTCAACGCCGCCGGCCGCCAGGTTTACCAAGGTGCCGGAGATCGCTGCGGCGGTGCCGATCGCCACCGCCGCCGTCCCCATCATCGCGTGGTGCAGCTTGCCCATCGACAACGCCCGCACCAGCAAATCCACATCCCCAGCGCCAATGGCTTTGCCACTGGATGCCACGTAATCCGCAGGTTTGGCAACGAACGCCACTTTCGGCGTGTGCTGACGCTTGGCCGCTTCATCCAGACTGGAAATCAGCCCCATGCGCAAAGCACCGTAGGCACGAATGGTCTCAAACATCTGTAACGCTTTCGGATCGCTGTTGATCGCGCTTTGCAATTCAGTACCGGTGTAACCGATGTCTTCGGCGTTGACGAAGATCGTCGGGATACCCGCGTTGATCATGGTCGCCTTGAACGTGCCGATGCCCGGCACCTCCAGCTCATCGATCAGGTTGCCGGTAGGGAACATCGAGCCACCGCCCCCCTCTTCTTCCGCCGCCGGGTCCATGAATTCGACCTGAACTTCGGCGGCCGGAAAGGTCACGCCGTCGAGTTCGAAATCGCCGGTTTCCTGGACTTCGCCATTGGTGATCGGCACGTGGGCAATGATCGTTTTACCGATGTTGGCCTGCCACACGCGAACCACCGCCACACCGTTGTGCGGAATGCGGCTGGCGTCCACCAGACCGTTGCTGATGGCGAACGAACCGACTGCCGCCGACAGGTTGCCGCAGTTGCCGCTCCAGTCCACGAACGGCTTGTCGATCGACACCTGACCGAACAGGTAATCGACGTCGTGATCGGCCTTGATGCTTTTCGACAGGATCACGGTTTTGCTGGTGCTCGAGGTGGCGCCGCCCATGCCGTCGATCTGCTTGTCGTACGGATCGGGGCTGCCGATGACCCGCAGCAACAGCGCATCACGGGCCGGGCCGGGAATCTGCGCCGCTTCGGGCAGATCCTTGAGGCTGAAAAACACGCCTTTGCTGGTGCCGCCACGCATGTAGGTAGCGGGGATTTTGATCTGCGGTGCGAAATTAGCTGCGTGAGCCATGGTGCTCCTTAACGAAGGCATGGGACTTGAAGTCCCATGCCCACATCAGTTGATTTAAACGGCAACCGCCGACTCTTCGAGGAAGTCCTGAGCGAAGCGCTGCAACACGCCGCCGGCCTCGTAGATCGACACTTCTTCGGCGGTGTCGAGGCGGCAGGTCACCGGCACATCGACGCGTTCACCGTTCTTGCGATGGATTACCAGCGTCAGGTCGGCGCGCGGCGTGCGCTCACCGATCACGTCATAGGTTTCGCTGCCGTCGATGCCCAGGGTCTTGCGGTCGGTGCCCGGTTTGAATTCCAGCGGCAACACGCCCATGCCCACCAGGTTGGTGCGGTGGATACGTTCGAAACCTTCAGCGGCGATCGCTTCCACACCCGCCAGCCGCACGCCTTTGGCTGCCCAGTCGCGGGATGAACCCTGACCGTAGTCGGCACCGGCGATAATGATCAGCGGCTGCTTGCGCTCCATGTAGGTCTCGATGGCTTCCCACATGCGCATCACTTGGCCTTCCGGCTCGACACGGGCCAGCGAACCCTGCTTGACCTTGCCGTTTTCCACGACCATTTCGTTGAACAGTTTCGGGTTGGCAAACGTTGCGCGCTGCGCGGTCAAGTGGTCGCCCCGGTGAGTCGCGTAGGAGTTGAAGTCCTCTTCCGGCAGGCCCATTTTCGCCAGGTATTCGCCGGCGGCGCTGTCGAGCATGATCGCGTTCGACGGCGACAGGTGATCAGTGGTGATGTTGTCCGGCAGCACCGCCAGCGGGCGCATGCCCTTGAGCGGTCGCGCCCCGGCCAGCGCGCCTTCCCAGTACGGCGGACGGCGGATGTAGGTGCTCATCTCGCGCCAGTCGTACAGCGGCGTGACTTTCGGGCCGGTGTCTTCATGGATGGCGAACATCGGGATGTAGACCTGACGGAACTGCTCAGGCTTGACCGAGGATTTCACCACCGCGTCGATTTCTTCGTCGCTCGGCCAGATGTCTTTCAGGCGGATTTCCTTGCCGTCGACCACGCCCAGCACATCTTTTTCGATGTCGAAACGGATGGTGCCAGCAATCGCGTAGGCCACCACCAGCGGCGGCGAAGCGAGGAACGCCTGCTTAGCGTAGGGGTGAATCCGGCCGTCGAAGTTGCGGTTGCCGGACAGCACAGCGGTGGCGTACAGGTCGCGGTCGATGATCTCTTGCTGGATCACCGGATCCAGCGCGCCGGACATGCCGTTGCAGGTGGTGCAGGCAAACGCGACGACGCCGAAACCGAGCTGCTCCAGCTCCGTGGTCAGCCCCGCTTCATCGAGGTACAGCGCCACGGTTTTCGAACCCGGCGCCAGCGACGACTTGACCCACGGCTTGCGGGTCAGCCCGAGCTTGTTGGCGTTGCGCGCCAGCAGGCCGGCGGCGATCACGTTGCGCGGGTTGCTGGTGTTGGTGCAACTGGTGATGGCGGCGATGATCACCGCGCCGTCAGGCATTTGCCCCGGCACGTCTTCCCACTGACCGGCGATGCCTTTGGCCGCCAGATCCGACACCGCCACACGGGCGTGCGGGTTGCTCGGGCCGGCCATGTTGCGCACCACCGAAGACAGATCGAAGGTCAGGCCGCGCTCGTATTGCGCGCCTTTCAGGCTGTCGGCCCAGAGACCGATCTGCTTGGCGTATTGCTCGACCAGCTGAACTTGCTGGTCTTCGCGACCGGTGAGTTTCAGGTAATCGATAGTCTGCTGGTCGATGTAGAACATCGCCGCCGTGGCGCCGTATTCCGGGGCCATGTTGGAGATGGTCGCGCGGTCGCCGAGGGTCAGTGCCGAAGCACCTTCGCCGAAGAACTCCAGCCACGCGCCGACCACTTTCTGTTTGCGCAGGTATTCGGTCAGCGCCAGCACCATGTCGGTGGCGGTGATGCCCGGTTGCAGCTTGCCGGTCAGTTCGACGCCGACGCTTTCCGGCAGGCGCATCCACGACGCGCGGCCGAGCATCACGCTTTCGGCTTCCAGACCACCGACACCGATGGCGATCACGCCCAGCGCATCGACGTGCGGGGTGTGGCTGTCGGTGCCGACGCAGGTATCCGGGAATGCCACGCCGTCGCGCACCTGAATCACCGGAGACATTTTCTCCAGGTTGATCTGGTGCATGATGCCGTTGCCCGGCGGGATCACGTCGACGTTCTTGAACGCCTTCTTGGTCCAGTTGATGAAGTGGAAGCGGTCTTCGTTGCGACGGTCTTCGATGGCGCGGTTCTTCTCGAACGCCTGGGCGTCAAAACCGCCCGCTTCAACCGCCAGCGAGTGGTCGACGATCAGTTGGGTCGGCACCACCGGGTTGACCTGCGCCGGGTCGCCGCCCTGCTGGGCAATCGCGTCGCGCAGGCCGGCCAGATCCACCAGCGCGGTCTGGCCGAGAATGTCGTGGCACACCACGCGAGCCGGGAACCACGGGAAGTCGAGGTCGCGTTTGCGCTCGATCAGTTGTTTCAGGGAATCGGTGAGCGTGGCCGGGTCGCAGCGACGCACGAGGTTTTCCGCCAGCACGCGAGAGGTGTACGGCAGGGTGTCGTAGCTGCCGGGCTGGATCCCATCGACAGCCGCGCGGACGTCGAAAAAGTCCAGCGGCGTGCCGGGCAGGTTCTTGCGAAATTCTGTGTTCATCGGTCAGGACTCGGTCACGGTAGTTTCAAAGAGGGGGCGCCTGTGCCGGCGCCCTCCCCGGTCAGCGCTGGTCGATTGGCACGAACTTGCGCTGTTCGACGCCGGTGTACTCGGCGCTTGGACGGATGATGCGGTTGCTGGCGCGCTGTTCGAACACGTGCGCTGCCCAGCCGGTCAGGCGCGAGCAGACGAAGATCGGGGTGAACAGCTTGGTCGGGATGCCCATGAAGTGGTACGCCGAGGCATGGTAGAAGTCGGCGTTGGGGAACAGTTTCTTTTGCTCCCACATGGTCTTGTCGATGGCTTCAGAAACCGCGAACAACACCTTGTCGCCCACTTCGTCGGCGAGTTTTTTCGACCAGCCCTTGATCACCTCGTTGCGCGGATCGCTGTCCTTATAGATCGCGTGGCCGAAGCCCATGATCTTGTCCTTGCGCTCGAGCATGCCGAGGGTGCCTTTGATCGCCTCTTCCGGCGACGAGAAGCGCTCGATCATTTCCATCGCCGCTTCGTTGGCGCCACCGTGCAGTGGGCCGCGCAACGAGCCGATGGCCGCCGTGACGCAGGAATACAGATCTGACAGGGTCGAAGCACACACCCGAGCGGTAAAGGTCGAGGCGTTGAATTCGTGCTCGGCGTAGAGGATCAGCGACACGTTCATCACTTTGACGTGCAGTTCGCTCGGCTTCTTGTCGTGCAGCAGGTGCAGGAAGTGGCCGCCGATGGACTGCTCGTCCGTTACGCAATTAATGCGTTTGCCGTCGTGGCTGAAGCGATACCAGTAGCACATGATCGCCGGGAACGCGGCCAGCAGGCGGTCGGTCTTGTCGCGTTGCTCGGAGAAATCTTTCTCCGGCTCGATGTTGCCCAGGAACGAGCAACCGGTGCGCATCACGTCCATCGGGTGGGCGTCGGCGGGGATGCGTTCCAGCACTTCTTTCAGTGCTTGTGGCAGGTCGCGCAGCTTGCTCAGCTTGCCTTGATAGTCGGCGAGCTGTGCCTTGGTCGGCAGTTCTCCGTAGAGCAGCAAGTACGCCACTTCTTCAAATTGTGCGTCTGCCGCCAGTTCGCGCACGTCGTAGCCGCGATAGGTCAGCCCGGCACCGGCCTGGCCTACGGTGGACAGTGCGGTTTGCCCGGCGACCTGGCCCCGGAGCCCGGCGCCACTGAGTACTTTTGCTTCGGCCATTGTTGTCTCCAATCTTGAATTTATTAGGGAGTACGGTTGCGGCTTACTTCTTCGCCGCAAACAACGCGTCGAGCTTCTGCTCGAAGGTGTGGTAATCGATGCGATCGTAGAGCTCCATGCGAGTCTGCATGGTGTCGATGACATTCTGCTGAGTGCCGTCGCGGCGGATCGCGGTGTAGACGTTTTCCGCGGCCTTGTTCATCGCGCGGAACGCCGACAGCGGGTACAGCACCAGCGACACATCGGCGCCGGCCAGTTGCTCGGTGGTGTACAGCGGCGTCGAGCCGAATTCGGTGATGTTGGCCAGGATCGGCGCTTTCACACGGCTGGCGAACAACTTGTACATCTCAAGCTCAGTGATGGCTTCCGGAAAGATCATGTCGGCGCCGGCCTCGATGCACGCAGCGGCGCGATCCAGTGCCGATTCCAGACCTTCAACGGCCAGGGCGTCGGTGCGGGCCATGATCACAAAACTGTCGTCGGTGCGGGCATCGACGGCAGCCTTGATGCGATCGACCATTTCCTGCTGGGTCACGATTTCTTTATTAGGGCGGTGACCGCAGCGTTTGGCGCCGACCTGGTCTTCGATGTGAATCGCTGCTGCGCCGAACTTGATCATCGACTTGACGGTGCGGGCCACGTTGAACGCCGAGGCGCCGAAACCGGTGTCGACGTCCACCAGCAGCGGCAGGTCGCAGACGTCGGTGATGCGGCGCACGTCGGTCAGCACGTCATCCAGGCCGGTGATGCCCAGGTCCGGCACGCCGAGGGAGCCGGCAGCCACCCCGCCACCCGACAGGTAGATCGCCTTGAAACCGGCGCGCTTGGCCAGCAGCGCGTGGTTGGCGTTGATCGCCCCGACCACTTGCAGCGGATGTTCGCTGGCGACCGCATCGCGGAAACGCTGGCCTGGAGTGCTCTTGTTGGAACTCATGACTCACCTCGTTCAGTGGCTGTCTTATTGTCGGCGCCGTCCTGGTAGTGACGGGCGATGTTGCGTTTCGAGGCGCCGATGTGACGGCGCATCAACAATTCCGCGAGCTCGCCGTCACGGTCGGCGATGGCATCGAGAATCCGGTGGTGTTCGGCAAAGGCCTGGCGCGGGCGGTTGGGCGTGGTGGAAAACTGGATGCGGTACATGCGCACCAGTTGATAGAGCTCGCCGCAGAGCATTTGCGTGAGGGTGCGGTTGCCGCTGCCCTGGATGATCCGGTAGTGAAAGTCGAAATCGCCTTCCTGCTGGTAGTAGCCGACACCGGCCTGGAAGGCTGCATCGCGTTCATGGGTTTCCAGCACCCGGCGCAGTTCGTCGATTTCTTCGACGCTCATGCGTTCGGCCGCCAGACGGCAGGCCATGCCTTCGAGGGATTCACGGATTTCGTAGAGTTCGAGCAATTCGGCGTGGCTCAGCGACACCACCCGCGCCCCGACGTGCGGTACGCGCACCAGCAGGCGCTGGCCTTCCAGCCGGTGGATCGCCTCGCGCAGCGGCCCGCGGCTGATGCCGTAGGTGCGCGCCAGTTCCGGCTCGGAGATCTTGCTGCCCGGGGCGATCTCGCCTTTGACGATGGCCGCCTGGATGCGTCGGAAGACGTTTTCCGAGAGCGTCTCGGAATCGTCGCCGTTGATCACCGGGGGATCGAGTTGATCCAGCATATTGTCGACACCTTCAAATCCAATGCGGCAAAAACTAGCGAACCAGCCCGCATCAGTCAAAGGATAAATACAGATTGTCGACAATCGTCTAATAAGCCTTCATATCAGCCCCAAGGGTTATAGACCGGTCCCGCCGCTGGCGCCATAAAACCACCGTGCTAGAATGCCGCCCGCATTTGCGAGTCATTTGCACGGCTTGTCATAAAAAGCTGATAGGCACACGAAGGCGCATGGGCAGACAGGATTTCCTGATGCCATGGCCCTGAACCGAGAACGGAACGCTGCTCGCCAGGATTTATGAGACTCAAGCCCTTCCCCACATTCTTTGCACTGTTTTGCCTGCCCGGCCTCGCCGCGGCGGGGGAAAAGACCGTGTACGGCCTCAACGAATACGCTGCCCTCGACGGGATCAACCTGGAAGTGGCGGCGAAACTCGACACCGGGGCGAAAACCGCCTCCCTGAGCGCCCGCGACATCAAACGTTTCAAACGCAACGGCGAGTCCTGGGTACGTTTCTACCTGGCCATCGACGCCGCGCATTCGCACCCGATCGAACGGCCGCTGGCCCGGGTCAGCAAGATCAAGCGCCGCGCCGGCGACTACGACCCTGAAGAAGGCAAGAAGTACACCGCGCGCCCGGTGATCGAGCTGGACATCTGCATGGGTTCGGCAATGCGCAGCATCGAAGTGAACCTGACCGACCGTAGTGCGTTCCAATACCCGCTTTTGATCGGCTCCGAGGCGCTGAAACGCTTCGATGCGCTGGTCGATCCCAGTCTTAAATACGCTGCCGGCAAACCCGCCTGCGCCATCGCCGCTCATACCGCCGAGTAATTTCCATGCGTTCTCTAACCTTCCACCTGAAAGTCCTGATCACCATCCTGGTGTTGCTGGGCGTTTCGGTTACGGCCTATCAGATTTTCGTGCTCGGCATTCCAGTGACCGAAGACGCCACCGACGACTTGTGGAACATCGACGCCAAGGTCGAGTTCGTTGCTAGCACCAAGGATCCGGTCAAGATCCAGATGTTCGTGCCGCCCCTGAGCCGCGATTACGTCAGCCTCAATGAAAGCTTCATCTCCAACAATTACGGTGTGGCGGTCAACCGTGTCGACGGCAACCGCAAGGTCACCTGGTCGGCACGCCGGGCCAAGGGCAACCAGACCCTTTATTACCGCCTGGTGCTGACCAAGCGTTACACCGCCGAGAAAACCAAGATCAAAGGCCCGACCTTCCGCGACAGCATGGCCATCGAAGGCCCGGAAAAGATCGCCGCCGAAGCCCTGCTCGCCCCGATCCGCCAGCACTCGGCCGACGTCGAGACCTTCATTGGCGAAGCGATCAAACGCGTCAACAACGTCAACGACGACAACGTGAAACTGCTGCTGGCCGGCGATCCGTCGACGCCGCACAAAGCCAAAATCGTCGAGCTGCTGCTGTCCATCGCCCACGTGCCGGTGGAGAAAGTCCACACCATCCGCCTCGTCGCCGATCAGCCGCAAACTCCGGAACTGTGGCTGCGCAGCTTCAACGGCACCGACTGGCTGTATTTCAACCCGGAAACCGGTGAACAAGGCCTGCCGACCGACCGCCTGCTGTGGTGGAGCGGTGATGAAAACCTGATCACTGTCGACGGCGGCAAGAAGGCCAACGTGACCTTCAGCCTGAACAACAGCGAGATGAACGCGATTCGTCTGGCCAAGCTGACCGACGAAAACACCGACGCCAACTTCCTCGAATACTCGCTGTACGGCCTGCCGCTGCAAACCCAGCAGACGTTCATGATCATGGTGATGATCCCGATCGGCGTGCTGGTGATCCTGATCCTGCGCAACCTGATCGGCCTGCAGACCCTCGGCACGTTCACACCGGTGCTGATCGCCCTGGCCTTCCGCGAGACACAACTGGGCTTCGGCATCCTGCTGTTTACCGTGATCACCGCGCTTGGGCTGTCGCTGCGTTCGTACCTGGAACACTTGAAGTTGCAAATGCTGCCGCGTCTGTCGGTGGTGCTGACCTTTGTGGTGGTGCTGATTGCGGCGATCAGTCTGTTCAGTCACAAGCTCGGTCTGGAGCGCGGCCTGTCGGTGGCGCTGTTCCCGATGGTGATTCTGACCATGACCATCGAACGCCTGTCGATCACCTGGGAAGAGCGCGGCGCCAGCCATGCCATGAAAGTGGCGATCGGCACGCTGTTCGCAGCGTCCCTGGCGCACCTGATCATGACCGTTCCTGAGCTGGTGTACTTCGTGTTCACCTTCCCGGCGATCCTGCTGATCCTGGTGGGCTTCATGCTGGCCATGGGTCGTTATCGCGGTTATCGCCTGACTGAACTCGTACGTTTCAAGGCTTTCCTGAAGAAGGCTGACGCCTGATGTTCGGTTTCTGGAAGACCTGGAAGGCCCTGGAAGCCCGGGGCATCATGGGCATCAATCGGCGTAACGCCGACTACGTGCTCAAGTACAACAAGCGCAGCCTGTACCCGATCGTCGATGACAAGATCATCACCAAGGAACGCGCGATCAAGGCCGGCATTCACGTGCCGGAACTGTATGGCGTGATTTCCACGGAGAAGGAAATCGACAAGCTCGGCGAGATCATCGGCGGGCGCAACGACTTCGTGATCAAGCCGGCCCAGGGCGCCGGCGGTGACGGCATCATCGTCATCGCCGACCGTTTCGAGGGCCGCTATCGCACGGTGTCGGGCAAGATCATTGCCCACGAAGAGCTGGAGCATCACATCTCCAGCATCCTCACCGGTCTGTATTCGCTGGGCGGCCACCGTGATCGGGCGCTGATCGAATACCGGGTGACCCCGGACCAGATCTTCAAGAGCATCAGCTACGAAGGCGTGCCGGACATCCGCATCATAGTGCTGATGGGTTACCCGGTGATGGCGATGTTGCGTCTGCCGACCCGTCAGTCCGGGGGCAAGGCCAACCTGCACCAGGGCGCCATCGGCGTCGGTGTCGACCTGGCCACCGGCCTGACCCTGCGCGGCACCTGGCTGAACAACATCATCACCAAACACCCGGACACCACCAATGCGGTAGACGGCGTGCAACTGCCCTACTGGGACGGTTTCATGAAGCTCGCGGCCGGTTGTTATGAGCTGTGTGGTTTGGGCTATATCGGCGTAGACATGGTGCTGGACCAGGAGAAAGGCCCGCTGATTCTGGAGCTGAATGCGCGGCCGGGGCTGAATATCCAGATTGCCAATGATTGCGGGCTGACGTTGCGCACCCATGCGGTGGAAGCGCATCTGGAAGAGCTGAAGGCGCGCGGCGTGACGGAGTCGGTTGAAGAGCGGGTGGCGTTTGCTCAGGAATTGTTTGGGCATATTCCGGCGGTCGAGGGCTGAAGCTCAGAAGCAAAAGCACCCTCACCCCAGCCCTCTCCCGGAGGGAGAGGGAGCCGACGGTGTTGAACATTCGAGTTACATCGACCTGAATGACCGAGTCGAACTCAGGCTTTGAAAAGCATGAAGATCTGCTCCCTTTCCCCTCGCCCCCTTGGGGGAGAGGGCTGGGGTGAGGGGGTAGGCTTTTGACTTTGATCTGGCATCGGAGAGGACTACAATCCCCACCCCGCCTCGATGGCCGATCTGCCCCGCCCATGTTGATCTGTTCCGTACACCCGCTGCCCTACCGCGCCAACCCCGCCGACTATTTCGCGGCCGTCCGCCATGCGCCTGGCGCCGTGCTGCTCGACAGTGGCCGGCCGAGTGCCGACCGTGGCCGTTATGACCTGCTCAGTGCCTGGCCGCTGGAACAACTGGCGGTATTGCCGGACGAGCGCGGCGACGATTTCCTGCAACGTCTGCGGGATAATCTGACCCGGTTGGGCGAAGCGCAATTGCCCGATGGGTACGAATTGCCTTTCGCCGGTGGCCTGATCGGTTACCTGAGCTACGACTTCGGCCGGCATCTGGAAAACCTGCCGAGTCAGGCCCGGGATGATCTGCAATTGCCCGATGCGCGATTTGGTCTGTACAACTGGGCCTTGATCAGCGATCACCAATCGGCCACCAGCCAACTGGTGTTTCACCCGTCGGTCAGCGCCAGCGAAAAACAACGGCTGATCGATGTATTCAGCCAACCGGTGGGCACGGAACTGATCCCGTTCAAGCTGAACAGCACGATGGCGGCTGATCTCTCAGCCGACGAGTACCGTCAAGCGTTCGAACGCATCCAGCATTACATCCAGGCTGGCGACTGCTATCAGGTCAACTTCGCCCAGCGCTTCCGCGCGCCGTGCCAGGGCGATCCATGGCTGGCCTACTGCAAACTGCGTGAGGCCTGCCCGACGCCGTTTTCCGGTTTCCAGAGCCTGCCCGACGGCAACGCGGTACTGAGCCTGTCGCCCGAGCGCTTCGTCAAAGTCAGCCAGCGCCAGGTGGAAACCCGCCCGATCAAGGGCACCCGCCCCCGTGGCGCGACCCAGGCCGAAGACGCGGCCAACGCCGCCGAACTGCTGGCCAGCCCCAAGGATCGCGCGGAAAACCTGATGATCGTCGACCTGCTGCGCAACGACCTGGGCCGCACCTGCCGCATCGGCTCGGTGCGGGTGCCGGAGTTGTTCAGCCTGGAAAGTTATCCGAACGTGCATCACCTGGTCAGCAGCGTGACCGGTGAGCTGGCGGAAGATCGCGACGCCCTGGACCTGATCGCCGGCAGCTTCCCCGGCGGCTCGATCACCGGCGCACCGAAGATTCGTGCGATGCAGATCATCGACGAACTCGAACCGACCCGACGTGGGTTGTATTGCGGTTCGTTGCTGTATCTGGATGTGCGTGGCGAGATGGACAGCTCCATCGCCATTCGCAGTCTGCTGGTGAAGGATGGGCAGGTGTGCTGCTGGGGCGGTGGCGGGATTGTGGCCGATTCGGATTGGGAGGCGGAGTATCAGGAGTCGATTACCAAGGTCAGAGTCCTGCTCGAAACCCTGCAGAACCTCTGACGTTTGTGGCGAGGGAACTTGCGCCCTCGCCACAAAGCGACTTACAGGCTCAATTCGCGGTTCGAAGCCTTGAGAAACTCCTGCTTCAACTCGGCAAACGTATGCACCGCCGGAAACTGCGGAAACTCGCGAATCACGTTATCCGGCGCATGGAACAGAATCCCCGCATCCGCTTCGCCCAGCATGCTGGTGTCGTTGTAGGAATCCCCCGCCGCAATCACCCGGTAATACAAGCCCTTGAAAGCCAGAACCGACTGACGTTTCGGATCTTTCTGACGCAACTGGTAACTGGTCACCCGCCCGGTGTCATCCGTAATCAGTCGGTGGCAGAGCAAAGTCGGAAAGCCCAGCTGACGCATCAGCGGCTGGGAAAACTCGTAGAACGTATCCGAAAGAATCACCACCTGAAACCGCTCGCGCAGCCAGTTGACGAACTCCACCGCCCCGTCCAGCGGCTTGAGGGTGGCGATCACTTCCTGGATGTCCGAAAGCTTCAGGCCATGCTCGTCGAGGATGCGCAGACGCTGCTTCATCAGCACGTCGTAGTCGGGAATGTCCCGGGTGGTGGCCTTGAGCGATTCGATTCCGGTTTTTTCGGCGAAGGCGATCCAGATTTCCGGTACCAGCACCCCTTCAAGATCAAGACAGGCAATTTCCACAGGACACTCCATTTGTAATGTTTATTGAGTCGAGCGAGCCCGAACTCTAGCGGCTCGACCTGCACCGCGCAACGCAGAGGCTGCCCCGGCGCGCGTTGCTTTTTGTTACCATCGCCGCCATATAGAGCGCCCAGCGCCACCGACCTGTAGGAAGCCGCCCTGATGAGCCCAACGTTCGACGTCGTGGAAGTCGCCACGACCTATGCCAACAAATCCGCGCAGGACATTCTCAAACTCGCGTTCGCCGAGTTCGGCGATGACCTGTGGATATCTTTCAGCGGCGCCGAGGATGTGGTGCTGGTGGACATGGCCTGGAAGCTGAACAAGAACGTCAAGGTGTTCAGTCTCGACACCGGCCGCCTGCATCCGGAAACCTACCGCTTCATCGATCAGGTGCGCGAGCACTACAAGATCGACATCGAACTGGTCTCGCCGGACTACACGAAACTTGAACCGTTCGTGAAGGAAAAAGGCCTGTTCAGCTTCTACAAGGACGGCCATGGCGAATGCTGCGGCATCCGCAAGATCGAGCCGTTGCGTCGTAAACTGTCCGGCGTCAAAGCCTGGGCCACCGGCCAGCGCCGCGACCAGAGCCCCGGCACCCGCAGCGCCGTGGCGGTGATGGAAATCGATACAGCGTTCTCCACCCCGGAGCGCACCCTGTACAAGTTCAACCCGCTGGCGCAGATGACCAGCGAGGAAATCTGGGGCTACATCCGCATGCTGGAGCTGCCGTACAACAGCCTGCATGAGCGCGGTTTCATCAGCATCGGCTGCGAACCCTGCACCCGCCCTGTCCTGCCGAACCAGCACGAACGCGAAGGCCGCTGGTGGTGGGAAGAAGCGACCCAGAAAGAATGCGGGTTGCATGCCGGGAATATCATCAGCAAGGCGTAAATTCCCAGCCCCGATGATGCGACTTTGGGAGCAAATCAGCTCCCACAGTGTTCTCTACCCGCTTTGAAAAATGTGTACACACAAATGTCACCATCGGTGCCATTTATGTGTGCACTTTTCGTTTCTGCGCCCTGAAAAGTTACATCAAGCTCCAAAAACACTCCCTCCCGCCGCCCGCCGAAATCCATCCCGAAAAATAAATACCTGTTCGAACGGTCAAATTATATCGCCCGTATTTCAACGACTTGGCGCTCCTCAATAACTTTTCGCAATCTGCGATGATTTTCATAGATCGCCGGCTGGCACAGATCTGGCTTTAGTGCATACATGTTTTGTATACAAAACCGCAAAACATGAACCCACACTTTCGATCCGCAAGCCTGAAGCGCCCTATCCCGTACAGGCTGCAGATGCCCCGTAACCAGTGATGTTTTCACCGCCGCGACGAAGATCTGCCGAGCCCGAGTGCTCATGCACAGTCATCGTGGCCCGAACATCAGGAGCCTGCCGGAATGCGTACGAGTCTCTCCAATAACAACATCGCGCTGAATCTGCCCGCCTCTTCACCCCTCGACCACAGCGTGGCCGGTGACGGCATCGCCGAACCGCTGCAACTGAGCCCGCGTCTGCACAACAGTGACCTCGCGCCGACCAAGGTCGAAGGACGGCGTTGGGGCAAATACAGCATCTTTGCCCTGTGGACCAACGATGTGCACAACATCGCCAACTACTCGTTTGCCATCGGTCTGTACGCCCTGGGCCTGGGTGGCTGGCAGATTCTGCTGTCGCTGGGGATCGGCGCGGCGCTGGTGTACTTCTTCATGAACCTGTCCGGCTACATGGGGCAGAAAACCGGGGTGCCGTTTCCGGTGATCAGCCGGATCAGTTTCGGCATTCACGGGGCACAGATTCCTGCATTGATCCGGGCGGTGATCGCCATCGCCTGGTTCGGGATTCAGACGTATCTGGCGTCGGTGGTGTTTCGCGTGTTGCTCACGGCGATCCATCCCGGTTTCGCCGACTACGACCACAACTCGATCCTCGGCCTGTCGAGCCTGGGCTGGGTGTGTTTCGTGGCGATCTGGTTTGTGCAGTTGGGGATTCTGGCGTATGGCATGGAAATGGTCCGCCGCTACGAAGCCTTTGCCGGGCCGGTGATTCTGCTGACCGTCGCCTGCCTCGCCGCGTGGATGTACACCCAGGCCAACGCGACCATCGCCTGGTCGATCCGCGAACCACTGACCGGCGGCGAGATGTGGCGCAACATCTTTGCCGGCGGCGCTTTGTGGCTGGCGATCTACGGGACGCTGATCCTCAACTTCTGCGACTTCGCCCGCTCTTCGCCGTGCCGCAAGACGATCAAGATCGGAAATTTCTGGGGCCTGCCGGTCAATATTCTGGTGTTCGCCGGGATCACCGTCCTGCTGTGCGGCGCGCAATTTCAGATCAACGGCCGGATCATCGAAAGCCCGACCGAGATCATTGCGTCGATTCCCAACACGTTCTTTCTGGTACTCGGATGCCTGGCGTTCCTGATCGTCACCGTGGCGGTGAACATCATGGCCAACTTCGTCGCCCCGGCCTTCGTGCTCAGCAATCTGGCGCCGAAATACCTGACCTTCCGCCGCGCCGGGCTGATCAGCGCGACGATTGCGGTGCTGATCCTGCCGTGGAATCTCTACAACAGCCCGCTGGTGATCGTGTATTTCCTGTCCGGCCTCGGCGCCCTGCTCGGCCCGTTGTACGGCGTGATCATGGTCGATTACTGGCTGATCCGCAAAGGCCGGATCCACGTACCGCAGCTGTACAGCGAAAACCCGAACGGCGCGTATTACTACAGCCGCGGGATCAACCTGCGGGCTGTGGCGGCGTTCATTCCAGCCGCGCTGATCGCCATCGTCCTGGCTCTGGTGCCGGGCTTCCACCTCGTTTCGCCCTTCTCCTGGCTGATCGGCGCCGGCATTGCCGGGATGCTTTACCTGATCATCGCCAAACGCCAGCCGCACTACGCCGACGTCGACGGTGAAGCCATCGCCGTCGACAACGTCAGCCACTGAATCTTTTGGCGGCCCTTCGCGGGGCCGCAGAACCAACCGTAATAAGGACTTCCCATGCGAATTCTCGTGGTCAACGTCAACACCACCGAATCCATCACCCAGGCCATCGCCCGTTCGGCGCAGGCTGTCGCTTCCCCCGGCACCGAGATTGTCGGCCTGACGCCGTACTTCGGCGCCGATTCAGTCGAAGGCAATTTCGAAAGTTACCTGGCCGCCATCGCCGTGATGGACCGGGTGATGTCCTACGACCAGCCGTTCGACGCGGTGATCCAGGCCGGCTACGGCGAACACGGTCGCGAAGGCTTGCAGGAATTACTCAACGTGCCGGTTGTGGACATCACCGATGCGGCGGCCAGCACCGCGATGTTCCTCGGCCACGCTTATTCGGTGGTCACCACCCTTGATCGCACCGTGCCGCTGATCGAGGATCGGCTGAAACTCTCCGGCTTGTGGGATCGCTGCGCCTCGGTGCGCGCCAGTGGTCTTGCGGTTCTGGAGCTGGAGCACGAACCGCAACGGGCGCTGGAAGCGATCGTGCATCAGGCGGAACTGGCGGTGACTCAGGATAAAGCCGAAGTGATCTGCCTCGGTTGCGGCGGCATGGCCGGGCTCGACGAGAAGATTCGCCAGCGCACCGGCGTGCCGGTGGTGGATGGCGTCACAGCGGCCGTGACCATCGCCGAATCGCTGGTGCGACTGGGCCTGTCGACGTCCAAGGTGCGAACCTATGCGACGCCACGGCCGAAAACCATCATCGGCTGGCCAGCACGTTTTGCGCGTTGAAACGTTCGGCGAGGCCCAAGGTAGAAAACTGCTCGATGACAAAATCGACGAACGCCCGGGTCTTGCCCGGCAGCAATTTGTGTTCGGCGTAATAGATGGAGATGTTGCCGTCGTCGACGTACCAGTCGGGCAAGACTCGCTGCAAAGTCCTTGCCTCTAGGTAGCCGACCGCAAACGGCATGCTCACCAACGCAATCCCCAACCCCTGCGCCGCCGTGGCGCAGGCGGCTTCTGAATCGCTCATGGTCATTCGTGCCTTGAGGGTTAGCGGGCTGTGTTGCCGGGTGCGATGCGTCAACTGCCACGAGCGCACGCGACCGGTCTGCGGTGAGCGGATCAGGATGCCGTCGTGCAGCTTGAGGTCGTCCGGCTCGCTGATCGGCGCGTATCGATCCAGATAATCCTTGGAAGCCACCAACACCCGATGCGCCGGTGTGAGCCTGCGCGCCACCACGCCTTGGGGCAGTTCGAAGCCACCGCCAATCGCCGCATCGAAACGCTGGCCGATCAGATCGACCTGGCGGTTATCGAAATGCCAGTCCGGGTTGATCGCCGGAAATCTTTTCAGAAACTCCCCCAGCAACGGCACGATGTACAAGCGGCCGAACACCGTGCCCATGCTGACTTTCAGCGTACCGGCCGGTTGACCACCAGCGCTGGCCAGATTGTTCACTGCATTCTGGATGGTGGTGAGACTGCCGCTGACCTCACTCAGAAACAGTTGCCCCGCTTCCGTCAGGGTCAATCTTCGGGTGCTACGCTGGAACAGCCTCACGCCGAGGCGCGCTTCCAGTTTCGCCACACTCTTACCCACGGCGGCCGGTGTCAGGCTAAGGCGTCGCGCGGCCTCGGCAAAGCTGCCGACTTCGGCGCTGCGCACGAAGCATTCGATACTGCTGAAGGTTTCCATGACCGCCACTATAAACTTTTGGTTTACACAGACTATAGCAACCACGGTCTACCCGCCTATTGGCGAGGGGCAGATACTCGACACCACACCAAGGCAGCCTGCCTTGAAACTTCTGGAGATCGAACATGACCACTCAAAACCTCAGCGGTAAAGTCGCTCTGATTCAAGGCGGCTCTCGCGGCATCGGTGCCGCCATCGTCAAACGCCTGGCCGCTGAAGGCGCCGCGGTTGCCTTTACCTACGTCAGCTCCGCCGCCAAGGCTGAAGAATTGCAAAACAGCATCACCGCTACCGGCGGCAAAGCCCTGGCGATCAAGGCCGACAGCGCCGACGCCGGTGCCATTCGCCACGCGGTAAGCGCCACTGTCGAAACCTTTGGCCGCCTCGACATCCTGGTCAACAACGCCGGTGTACTGGCCGTCGCCCCGCTGGAAGACTTCAAACTGGAAGACTTCGACCAGACCCTGGCAATCAACGTGCGCAGCGTGTTCATCGCCAGCCAGGAAGCCGCCAAACACATGGGCGAAGGCTCGCGCATCATCAACATCGGCAGCACCAACGCCGACCGCATGCCCTTCGCCGGTGGCGGCGTGTATGCGATGAGTAAATCCGCACTGGTGGGCCTGACCAAAGGCCTGGCCCGCGACCTCGGCCCACGCGGCATCACCATCAACAACGTGCAGCCTGGCCCGGTCGACACCGACATGAACCCGGCCCACGGCGAGTTCGCCGACAGCCTGATCCCGCTGATGGCGGTGGGTCGCTACGGCAAGGCAGAGGAAATCGCCAGCTTCGTCGCCTATCTCGCAGGCCCGGAGGCCGGCTATATCACCGGTGCCAGCCTGACCATCGACGGTGGTTTCGGCGCCTGATTGATCAGATAGTCGATAACGAAAAACGCCGCCCCTCCTTTGACAGAGGGGCGGCGTTTTTTGTCTGCGGTTTGATCAGGCCCAGTTGAGCGCTGGCAATCCGCACGCACTCGGCGTGAACGCCTTCAACGTACGAAGAATTCCGTCGGCGTGTGCGTATTTTTCATCGGCCATGGCGGCATCGGGAATGGCGATGGCGGTCATGCCGGCTGCTTTCGCTGCCGTCACGCCGAATGGCGAATCTTCGAACACCAGGCAATCTTCCGGCGCTACACCCAGGCGGCGCGCGGCGGTGAGGAAGATGTCCGGCGCCGGTTTGGCCGCGCCGACTTCCGGGTCGTCAGCGGTGACGATGAAGTCGAACAACGCGAACCAGTCGCGGTGCAAGGTGGTTTTCTGACCGAAAGACTGGCGCGACGAACTGGTGCCGACGGCAATCGGAATGTTGTGCGCCTTGAGGTGGCGGATCAGTTCCTCGGCGCCCGGCATCGCTTGCGCGGTGGGAAAACGCTCGCGCATCAGCGGCTCGCGGATCACCAGAAACTCTTCGGCGGTGATCGGCAGGTCCAGCGCCTCGACCACATAACGGGCCAGATCGCCGGCGCCACGCCCGATGATGTTCTGCTTGATGCTCCAGTCGAAAGTGCGCCCGTACCGCTCGGCAATCAGCGAGGTAACCTCGGTGTAGATGCCCTCGGTGTCCAGCAGCAAACCGTCCATATCGAAAATCACGGCCTTGATCGGGCCGAACGCCTTCAGCGGTGCATTCATCATCGGATCCGTTATCAAAGACATCCCGGGCGGCGTGGATAGCGCCGCTGCTCGGATCTGATTAAAGGGTTCAGCAGCATAACGAGCCCGGCCAAGGTTGAGCAACGGGCAATGTCGGTTGTCCGCCGAACGCCCTCTCGCACATTTAGAGAATCGCCCTACAGACATCGCCTACTCGGCTGACTTCTTTCCTGTTTGATCCCCCGCAAAGTTTCGCGCCATTCCCCTGATGCGCGCGAGTGACTGCGAATGCTTCCATCTGACCAACTCCTGAAACTGAACAACAGCATTGGTTTGCTGGTGGTCGCTGCGCTGAACCCTGATCAGCCCGACGTCGAAAAGCTGTTTCAGGAGTTTCGCCTTTGCCTCAACAACTATGACGCCTGGGCCGAGCAGTTCTGGACGGGCACCGCGCTGGGTGTCGAGCAAGTGTTCCAGGTCGGCAACGATGTCCGGCTCAGTGCACCGGTTGCCAGCCGCAAACCCATCAGTTCCTCCGTGGCCATGTGTTCCGCCAGCGGCTCCCTGACGCTGGTGCACATGTTCGAAGCCGCGCGGTTTGTGCCGATCGGCGATACGCCGGTGACCCTTGAACCGGTCATTTCCGATGTCGACGGTGTTCTGGGTTTCGGCGATCCACTGCATTACACCATCGGCCCCAGTGGCATTCTCAAGGTCGACGACTGCGACCGGGGCCAGCGTTATCGCATCACCTTCTTTCCCGATGTTTCCACTGCGCATATCCGGACGTTATACGCCTCGTATCAAGGCCTCATCGATGGTCTGGAAGGCTGGTTACGTGAGGAATGGAAAGGGTTTCAACCGCAGTGGACGGCGTTTTCCAGCGCCGGTTTCACCGAGCGTTACGGGCAGTTGCAACAGGCTGACTGGCACGGTTTTGAATCCGCCCTGAATGGCGTCTGGGACGACGTGAAGCAGCTGTTTGCCCTGCTTGCAGACTTGCAGGCCAACAGCGAAAAGCTTCTGCAGTACCTGTCCAGCGCTGAACTGGATGCCTTGCTTGCGGCGTCCTCCGAGGCCATCGCCAATGGCCTGCTGATGCTCGGCGATGAGCCGTTGCTGTTCATTTATCTGGCGGCCTTTACCAGTTGGCTAAAGATGCTGCCGCCGCAGTATCTGGCCGAGGTGGTGGCCGAAGTTCGCGCCGAGCTGCTGGTCAGTTTTCTGTTGATGTGTGTGTCGGGTGGCATGGGCGTACCGCTGCGGCTGAGCACCAAGGTACTGGGCAAAATCAAGTCGCCGCGTGCGCGGGAATGGCTGGCGGCGTCGGCGTTGCGGCTGGCGGAACTGACCTCGGCGCCTGACCTGACCCGACATGCGAGCGCTTTGAAACCGTTGATGGTCAATGCGCGGCAGGCGCCGTTGCGGCCGACACCGGCTGTCCCGCTGGAGGTTCGCACGGCGGATGCGCTGGTGCTGAAGGTGCCCAATCCGGCGGCCATTGCCCGCGACAAGTCCCATGGCATGACGCGAATGGAGCGGCATGAGCCTCGCGATGATGCTTCGGATCAGGCGAAAAATCCCAACGGTGACAGTGCCGATTGTGCGCCGCGGACCTGCACCAATGGCTGTCCGGTGTCGATGGTCACCGGCGAAGAGTTGTTGACCCTCACCGATGGTGTGCTCGATGGGCTGTTGCCGTTCGAGTTCAGCCGCTTGTACCGCAGCAGCGCGGCCGAGATTGATGTCGGGTTGGGGTTTGGTTGGAGCCATTCGCTGGCGCATCGGCTGGAGGTTGATGGCGCTTCGGTGGTCTGGGTGGATCACGAGAACCGGCGTACGCGGTTTCCGCTGCCGAGTGTCGAGCGGCCGGCGATCCACAACAGCTTGTCGCGGGCGGCGATCTTTCTCGGGGATGAGCCGGAGGAGCTGATTGTTGCGCTGGCGGGGGACTCGGCGCGGTTTTATCACTTTCGGGCTGGGCGTCTGACTGCTGTCAGCGATGCCTACGGTAACCGGTTG